>JAXHUA010000014.1:0-14361 GCA_034189695.1 Chloroflexota bacterium
CCTCTCCTTCATCACCTCGGTATACTCTGTCACGCTGCCTCTACTCATGCCTCTCATTGGGTAACACCCTTTTTGAGGCAACGATACCCCACTCGGTAACATTTATTATGAGGCAATTCGCGCCCTTGACAAAGGCCTCTGTTGCACTATGATTGATAGGTCACACGCAGGCTCGACTGTTTCCGAGACGGCATTCCTCACGGGGTTTGATGCAATGGCGGAGTACATCGTAGCCCACGACGTGGGAACCAGCGGCAGCAAGGCCGTCCTAGTAGACACCACGGGGCGGATAGTCGGCAAGTCATACGCCCCGTACAGGGTCCTCTATCCGAAGCCGGACTGGGCCGAACAGGACCCCGACGACTGGTGGCACGCAGTCGCCACTACCACCAGAGCCCTTCTCGACCAGACCAGCGCCAACCCCAAGGATATCGTCTGTGTGGTGTACGGCACGCAGATGCTCGGTATTGTGCCGATGGCCCCGACCGGCGACCCGACACGACACGGGATAATCTGGCTCGACAACAGGGCATGCACGCAGGCCTGCCGCGCGATGAGGAAGTTCGGCGGCCCCAGGATGTTCTCCACAATCGCCGGCGCCACCCTCTGCGGAAAGGACGGCATACCGAAGCTGCTGTGGCTCAAGGAAGAAGAGCCCACCATCTACGAGAACATGTGCTGCTTCCTCGATGTCGCCGGCTACCTCAACTACCGCAGCACCGGCAACATGGCCATGGACTGGTCCAACGCGTCGGTCTTCGGTCTGGACCTCAAGAAGAAGGAGTGGCTCAAGGGGGTCTTTCGCTACGTTGGCCTTGACCCCGCCAAGTTCCCCCCTCTTGTGAGGTCCATCGACAGCGTCGGGGCCTTCACCAGGGAGGCCGCGAGCCAATGCGGACTCCTCGAGGGCACCCCGGTGATCGCCGGTGCCGGTGATGCCCCCGCCGCAGCCGTTGGCTCCGGTGCCGTGGGTGAGGGCGAGGGGCATGTGTACCTCGGGACTTCGGGCTGGGTCGGCGTGGTGACCAGTCGCATGCCCAAGGGCAAGTGCGGCGTGGCCTCCGTCCACTCCGCCGATCCCGACAAGGCCTTTCTCTTCGCCGAATCAGAGACCGCCGGCGCTTGTCTTCAGTGGGTCGCCGACGAGTTCTACAAGGAGGAGCAGCAGAACCCGCAGGTGTCCAACATCTTCGCTCTCATGGACCAGAAGCTCGGGGATGTTCCGCCAGGCTCCGACTACGTCATCTTCACGCCGTGGATGTACGGCGAACGCGCTCCGGTGAACGACTGCTACGTTCGCTCGTGTTTCCTCAATGTGAGCGCCGAGCACTCTCGGGAGAACCTGATGCGAGCCGCGTATGAGGGCGTTGCCTACAACATCCGCTGGATCGTAGACATCGTCGAGAAGCGGTTCAACTTCCCCCTGCCGGTCCTGAGAGTGATAGGTGGGGGCGCACGAAGTGAACCGTGGATGCGCGTTCTTGCTGACGTTACTCAGAAGAAGGTGGAGACCGTGTGTGACCCGCAGGAGGCCGGTGCGGTAGGCATCGCCCTTGTGGCCGCCGTCGGCCTCGGCATATACCCCGACTTCGAGTCGCTCAAGGGAGTCGTCAAAGTCGACAAGACCCTCCAGCCCGACGAGGCCAACAGGGACATCTACGATTTCCTGTTCGGCTCCTACAAGCAGCTCTACAGCGATCTTCGAGGCCTGTACTGCAAGCTGAATACACGCAGGTCGCGCGAAGCGACCGGAACGTTAGCCAAAGCATAGGGGGTGTTGAAATGGATGAGGCACAGATACTCTCGCAACCCGTAGCATTGCCGGAAGGCGTGGACTACGACGAGTACATCATCGCAACCTACCTGGTGTCGTACCCCAAGGTAATCCCGGTGCCCCGGCTGTCCCTCGCCCTGGCCATAGAGCAGAGCACGGGCACCTGGGTGGCCGTGCCCGGCGAGACACCGGAGGTCCGCTGTCAGCACGTCGCCAAGGTGATCGGCGCCTACGAAGTGCCGGACTACGAGTTCGAAGTCCCCCGCAATGTGGAGGACAGAGACTACCTTGTTCAGATCGCCTTTCCCGAGGTCAACATAGGCGAGCAGATACCGATGTTGCTGACCACGGTAGTCGGCAACATATCCATGGGGGGCAAGATCAAGCTGCTCGACATTCGCTTCCCGGAGAAGTACGTCCGCGGCTTCCAGGGGCCCAAGTTCGGCATTCCCGGAGTGCGGCAGGTCCTGGATATCCCGCAGCGCCCCATACTCAACAACATGATAAAGCCGTGCACCGGATACCCGTTGGAGGTCGGCGCGGAGCTGTTCAGACAGGCAGCCATGGGTGGATGTGACATCATCAAGGACGATGAGTTGCTGGCCGACGCTTCCTTCAACTCCGCCCACGAACGTGTGAAGCGGTACATGGAGATAGAGAAGCAGGTTTTCGAGGAGACCGGCGAACACACTCTCTACACTGTCAACGTATCCGACAAGGTGCCCAAGATATTCGAGAACGCCAAACGGGCGGTGGAACTGGGCTGCAATGCGATTATGCTCAACTACCTCGCTGTCGGATTGCCGGTGATGCAGGCGTTGGCGGAGGACCCCGAAATCAACGTTCCTATTCTGGCCCACATGGACGTCGCCGGGGCGATGTACATGTCGCCGTTCCACGGCATCAGTTCCCACATCGTGCTGGCCAAGCTTCCGCGCCTCGCCGGCGCCGACATCGTTGTGATTCCGGCCCCGTACGGCAAGGCGCCAGTGATACCCGACAAGTTCCTCACCGTAGCGAGGACTCTGAGCTTCCCGATGTACGACCTCAAGCCGACGTTCCCCATGCCCTCCGGCGGTATTACGCCCTCCATGATGCCGGACGTCATGAGAGACCTGGGCAACGACATTGTGGTCGGGTCGGGCGGCGGCATTCATGCCCATCCGCAGGGCCCGGTCGCCGGCGCCAGGGCATTCCGCCAGGCCATCGATGCGACTATGCGGGGCATATCGCTCGAGGAGTACAGCAAGGACCACCCGGAGCTGGAGGCCGCCCACAGACAGTGGGCCGAGGTCTTCAAGAGAGGACTCCCGCTCTGAGCTAAGGAGGTCGCCATGTCGAAGGTTACCGTCTTGGGAGGATGCGGAGGGGTCGGCAGTGTTGCCGCGAGAACCCTCGCGAGAAGCGGTGTCTTCTCGGAGGTTGCCGTCGCGGACATCGACCTGCGCAGGATAGAGCAGACCATCGCGCGGATGAAAGCGAACAACGTATTGCCTGTCGAGTTCGACGCCGACAGCCCCGAAAGCATCAAGCAGGCCATCGACGGCTCGTCGGTCGTCCTGAACTGTGTCGGGCCGTACTACAAGTACGGCCCCATCATACTCAAGGCCGTAATCGAATCGAAGATAGACTACGTTGACGTCTGCGACGACTTCGATGCCACCGAGAGGCTGCTGGCAATGGACGAGCAAGCCAGGGAGGCCGGTATCACCGCCCTCATCGGCATGGGAAGCTCACCGGGCATTGCCAATGTGCTGGTCCGGCTGTGCGCCGATGTCTTCTTCGACCGGCTTGAGTCCGTGGACATCTATCACGCCCACGGCGGCGAGGAAGTCGAGGGCCCCGCCGTTGTGAAGCACCGCATCCACTCCATGTCCATCGACATCCCGATGTTCCTCGATGGCAGGTTCACCACAGTGAGGCTCTTCGACGAAAGCGGGCGTGCGCTTGAAGAGGAGACCGACTTCAGAGACGTGGGCACCTACAGCGTCTATGCCTACCCCCATCCGGAGACCATCACCCTGCCCAAGTACTTGAAGGGCGTCACACGGGTGACGAACCTGGGGCTCGTGCTTCCCCCAGCCTACGCCGAGATTATCAAGGGTGTTGTCAGGCTGGGCATCATCAGTGAGGAGCCGATCCAGGTCCAGGGCCACAGCATCGTGCCCCTCGAATTCGCGGTGGCCTACATCCTCTCGCAGAAAGACCGGTTGACGAGAGAGGCCGGGCTTACGGGCCCGATGGGGTGCCTGAAGATTGTGGTCAAGGGCACCAAGAATGGTGAGCCCGGAACGTACGTCTTCTCCATGTCATCGAGAAGTGAGGGCATGGGTGAGGGCACGGGCGTGCCCGCTGCCCTGGGCGTCGTGCTCATGGCCCTGGGCAAAATCCAGGAGAAGGGGGTCTGCCCGCCCGAGGCATGCGTCGACCCCCTGGACGTCCTGCAACTGGCCAAGGCAAGTGTGAGAACGAGCGCTGGCAGCCGTGGCTTCCCCATCGTCATCGAGCATATCGATGCCAAGGGCAACAAGGAAGAGATAGACCCGTGGCAGGTGCTCGAGGGGTAGTCTCGCCGCAAGCCTGAGCAGCAGTCGCGACTTCGGCGTCGCGGGCAGGCCACGTCATCTCATGGCTCGCACCCTACGTCGCAGCCCTCCATCCACAGCCCGTCCAGGACCACCAGGTCCGGCGGCACCAGGTGAACCTCGGTGTCGACAATGACGTCGAGCACCGCTGGCCGCGCACGGCTTCGTCACCATCTCCGCCGAGTCTCCACGCCCGCGCTCATTTGACATTCCAAGCCTGCGCACTAGAATGGAACCAGCGACACCGAGCGCAATCCTGTGCCGATACCCCCCTTCGCCATCGCCGTCACAGTCCCAGGAGGCAAATGATTGTACGACCTGGAGTTCGATGAGAAGAAGTGCCTGCGCTGCCAGACGTGTGACTGCCTGACCAGGTGCCAGTACATCGACATCGACAGGGACACGGCGAAGGTCGAGATGAAGAAGATCATCAATGCGGAGGACTCCTTTGTCCTCCACCAGTGCGTAACCTGCTACGCCTGCGAGGAGTATTGCAGAAAGGGGAACCACCCGTTCTACCTCATCGTCGACCGCCAGGAACACCTCGACATCCCTCCCCTCCCGCAACCTCTCATCAAGCAGGGTGTACAGCTTGGCATACCATGGCGAGGCGACCTGGTGGTGCAGGACGTCAAGGAGCCGGTTATCGACATGTGCATGTTCCCGCAACTCGCGGCTTCCCTGCAAGGCCGACTCTTCGAAGGCGTTTCTATTATGTCAACCGACCCCCGCCAGAGGGCGCACTTCTTCTGTCAACTGATGTACCTCCACTACGCGAGGACGTCGACGATCAGGGAACGGCTCCCCAGGATTGTGGAGAACATCGCCAGGCACAATGTCACAGAGGTCATATGCTTTCACGACGAGTGCTACGCAACCTTTGCCTCCTATGCACCTGCTGTCGGCATCGAGGTCCCGTTCACGCCGGTCCACTTCTTCGAGTTCCTGTACCACAGACTCACTCAGGTCAAGGAGCACATCAAACCGCTCAACCTCAAGGTGGCCTACCAGAGGCCATGTTCATCACGGTTGTCTCCAGACAAACTGCATTTCGTCGATGATATCTTCGCGTTGATAGGGGTCGAGAGCGTCGACAGACAGTACGTCGGCGAGAACGCCCTCTGCTGCGGCGGCGCAATCAGACCTCAGATGTACGATGGGAGATACGAGCTGGCCGATGACGTACAGAAGAGGAACATAGACGATATAGTTGAGGCCGGGGCCGATTTCTGCGTCTTCAATTGCCCGGCCTGCTTCGACACCATGAGCCACCTGGTTGCCGCCCGCGGCGTGAACCCCATCTTCATGAGCGACCTGTGTCGACTCGCTGTGGACTAGCCCTGTCAAGCACGGAGGTGATGCCTTGGACTCTGTACTGACGTCCTTGAAAGCAATAGTCGGCGACACCTTCGCCTCGAACGAGCCCGAGGAGCTGTACGTCTACTCCCGTGACCTCGGCACGACTGAGCCTTACAGCCCCCAGTACGTCGTTGCACCCAGGACCACGGAGGAAGTGCAGGACATAGTCAGACTGGCCAATCGAGAGAAGATACCCCTGGTGCCACTGGGAGGAGGACTGACGCTTGCCGGACTGGTGATGCCTCTCAAGGGCGGCATCATCGTCGACATGAAGCGGATGGACAGCGTAATCGAAGTCAACGAGAGGGCGCGCTATGCGGTCATTGAGGCCGGCGTTTCCCAGGGGAAGCTGGTGGCCTACCTGCACAAACACCATCCAACGCTTGTGCACTCGGAACCCGGCGCTCCCGCGCAAGCCACAGTCGGCGGCAACATCGCCATTCACGGCCAGGGCGACCTGGCTCAACCCTACGGCTTCAACTCGGACATGGTGAACGGCCTGGAGGTGGTGCTTCCCACCGGCGAAGTGTGCAGGGTCGGCTCATGCTCCGTGTCCCCACACTGGTTCACCATGCACCCGCTGCCCGACCTCGGCCTGTTCCTCGGCTGGTGCGGTACCACCGGCATCATCACCAGGGTATCTCTCAAGCTGTACCCGGCGAAGAGGATACGCGACTCCGGGCAGTTCGTGCTGGAAGACGCCAACCTGGTACCCGACATCCTGTACAGGATCAGCCATACCGAGATGGCCGGCGACCTCATAGCCGTCAACCAGGAGCTGCCGGTGCCGGTCCAGGGTCTCCACATCATCAGCATCTTCATCGCCGGGGATTCCGAAGAGGAAGTCGAGTTCAAGAGAAGGCTCATCCGCCTCGGCATACTCCAGGAGTACATCCGCAGGGGCGACGGGGGGCTCATAGGATTGTCAGCAGCCGTCAGGCCTCGCCTCCCTCGCAGGCCGCCGATCTCCACGATTCAGGACATCAAGAAGGGTGGCGGGTTCGAGTACGTGGGGGCCATCCTGCCGGTGGACACATACCCTGAGTGCTGTAGACGCGGGGCGGACATATCCTCCCGGCACAACATCGCCTACACACTGCTGGCACGGGTCATCGGCAGTTCTCACGCCATGATGTTCTCCTGGTCATACGTGTTCAACCGAGCAGACCCGGAGACCGTCAGACATGCCAGGGAGGCCCTCTTCGAATCCGACGAGCTTGCCATCGAACTGGGCGGGATACCATGGAAGCCAGGCGTTTACGGACAGAAGCTCATCCTTGAGAGAATGGAGCCCAACACTCTCAGGCTCATGCAACAGATAAAGGCACTCCTTGACCCTAACGGAATCATGAACCCGGGCAACTGGGAGGTATCGGAATGTCCCTCGCAGACTACAGGTACAGAGACCTGATTCACCGCTGCTTCAGGTGTGGCTACTGCAAGTTCCCGACCAGCTACCTGGATGTCAACAACTGCCCCGCATACGCCAGATACCGCCTCGAAAGCTACTCCACCGGTGGTCGATTGTGGCTCATCAGGGCATGGCTCAACGACGAAATGGAATGGACGGACCACCTGGCTGAGATAGTCTTCTCGTGCGCCACCTGTAAGAACTGCACCGAGCAGTGCCCGCTCCCATTCAGCCAGGACATCGTGAACATGATCGTCGCCGCCAGATGTGAGATGGTGGAGCGAGGCCTTATGCCCGCCGCAGTCCAGCAGTTCCTGGAGAACGTCCAGAGGCACGGCAATCCGTACGGCGCTCCACGTTCCAAGAGGGCCGAGTGGTTCCAGGGAACGGATGTCGAGCAGTATGACGGGCAGGAGTACCTCTACTACGTCGGTTGCGTCGGCTCCTACGATACGAGAGCGAGGGAGACAGCCCGGACACTTGCGCACGTTCTCAAGCGAGGCGGGGTATCCTTCGGCGTCCTGGGTGATAGGGAGAGCTGCGACGGCAATGACGTGGCCAAGCTGGGAGAGGAAGGCCTGTTCGAATCGCTCGCAGAGGAGAACATAGAGCAGTTCAAGGAGTTGGGTGTGACAAAGGTCGTCACGCTGTCACCGCACGCGTACAACGCCATGAGAAATGACTACCCCAGCCTCAACGGCACGTTCGAGGTGTTCCACTACACTCAACTCCTCAACGAACTCATAAAGAAGGGCACGCTGGACCTGTCGCGCGGCTTCGACGCCAGAGTAACCTATCACGACCCCTGCTTTCTCGGTCGCTGGAACGGTGAATACGAGGCCCCCAGAGCGGCGCTCAGGGCCGTCCCTGGAATCGAGCTTGTCGAGATGGAGAGGAGCAGGGCGGACACCCTGTGCTGCGGCGGCGGAGGCGGCAACTTCTATACCGACTTCCTCGGCGGCAGCGAGGACAGTCCAGCGCGTATCAGGATCAGACAGGCGCGTGACAGCGGCGCGCAAGTCGTTGCGGTAGCGTGTCCCAACTGCATGACCATGCTTGAGGACGCGGCAAAGGCGGAGCGCCTGGACGAAAGCCTCAGCATTCGTGATGTATCGGAGATAGTCGCTTCCGCCCTGGAGTAGAAGCGTTTCGCGTGCAATGCCAACGCCCAGTCTCCCACGCCCGCTTGCCTTCACTCACACAGGAGACCAGAAGTGAACGTAGTAGTAGCCATCAAGAAGGTGGTGGATACCTCGGAGGCCGCAGACGTTGTTGAGGTGGACGCCGCCGGCAAGGACATCAGCAAGGCGGGACTCGTCTCCAGGCTGAACGATTGGGACGGGTACGCCCTGGAGGAGGGCCTGCGGTGGCGCGAGAAGCTTGGTGGGACTGCGACAGCGCTGACAGTAGGCCCACGGGACTGGGATGATGTCCTCAGAACAGCGCTCGCTATGGGCGCCGATGCCGCCGTAAGGGTAGACGAGGACGCTGCCAGCATGGACTGCCGCTCTGTGGCCCGCATTCTCGCTACCGCCATCGGCAAGCTGCCGCACGACCTGGTTCTCTTTGGTGCGCAGTCCGAGGACTTCGGCAGCGCGCAACTCGGGCCGATGGTCGCCCAGATGCTCGGCCTTCCCCACGCCACGCTGGTCGTTGGCCTTGATGTCAATGACGACCGCGTCCACGTCAGCAGGGAGATAGAAGGAGGGGCACGTGAGCTCTACACTCTCACCCTGCCGGCTCTGCTTACCATCCAGACGGGGCTCAACCGTCCAAGGTACGTGTCCTTCTCGCGCATCAAACGGGCTCGGGAGAAGGAAATTGGGGTGACTACGCTTCACGAGTTAGGCCTGTCTTCAGCTGACCTGGTCCCGTCCGTAACCCTGGAGAGACTGGAACTCACGCCTGCGGGCAGACGCGCAATGCTGATATCGGGGAATCCTGAAGAGGCTGCGGGCGCCCTGGCCACACTACTCAAGGAATCGGGTGTTATCTAGATGGGGGACATACTCGTTGTCGCCGAGCATAGAGGCGGTCAGCTAGCCGCCGTCTCCCTTGAGATGCTGTCAAAAGGGAGAGAGCTGGCCAATCACTGCGGCGGCCAGGTGGCTGCCGTCGTCATCGGCAAGGATGCCGACCGATACGCGCGGCGACTCGCGCAGCACGCCGACACGGTAGTGGTAGTCGACCATCACGGGCTGGAAGACTCGCCGGCTGAGCCATCCCAGCGGGTGCTCAGCAGCATCGTTAGTGAGCGAAAGCCCAAGCTGGTCCTGATGGGGCACACCTCCTTCGCAATGGACCTGGCGCCAGCCCTTGCGGTCGAACTCGGGGCTGCCCTGGCCACCGATTGCCTCGATGTGTCCGCCAGGGATGGTGTTTTCAGGGTAACGACAGCCCCGTACAATGGCAAGGTAAGGGCCGTGTACGCGTTCGCCCCATCGGACATCATTATCGTGACCGGCCGTGCCGGCTCATTCCCGGTTGAGCAAGCCCAGGGCCAGGGCGACATCGAGGTCCTGGAGTACGATGTGGAGCAAGACGGTCAACGCAAGGTCTTCGAAGGGTACGTTGAACCTGAGGCCAGCGATGTGGATATAGCCCAGGCAAAGGTCGTCGTTTCGGTCGGCCGGGGCATCAAAGACAGCGACAAGCTTGAACTGGCGGAGGAACTGGCCAGTGCATTGGGTGGAGTTGTGGCTTGCTCCCGCCCGATCGTGGACTACGGCTGGCTACCCGCCGGTCGACAGGTAGGCCAGTCCGGCAAGACGGTCACGCCGAAGCTGTACGTAGCGCTCGGCATAAGCGGTGCCTTCCAGCACGTGGTCGGTCTCACGGGCGCAAAGATGATCGTGGCCGTCAACAAGGACCCGCACGCACCCATATTCGGCGTCGCCGACTACGGCATAGTGGGCGACCTTTTCGAGGTAGTGCCCGCCCTCACACAGAAGGTACGTGAACTCAAGGCCTGAACGCGATTCGTCGCAGCCAGGCTCGTGCCCAGGCCAGCCCCTGTCACGCTCAATCCTTGACCCTCTACCTGCCCACTGCTATAGTTTCAGCAGTATTCTCTTGCAGGAGGTAACAAGCATGCTCAAGACCAGGATAACTGAGATGCTCGGCATCCAGTATCCCATCGTCCAGGGCGGTATGGCCTGGCTCGCTGTGGCCGAGCTGGTATCCGCCGTGTCCAACGCCGGAGGCTTGGGCATCATCGGCTCCGTCTCGTTCTCGACGCCTGAGGAACTGAGGCAGGAGATCCGTAAGACGAGGGAGCTTACCGACAAACCCTTCGCGGTAAACATAACGATGCTCCCGGCGATGCGAGAAATCCCCAACGACGGCTTCGTGCAGATCGCCATCGAGGAAGGGGTGAAGATATTCGAGACCTCGGGAAGCCCTCCGACGGACTACATCGACGCCTTCAAGCAGGCTGGCGCAAAGGTGATGCACAAGGTGGGAAGGGTCAGACACGCCCGGAGCGCGGAGAGAATGGGCTGCGACGCTGTCATTGCCGTCGGGTTTGAGGGAGCCGGGCACCCGCTCATGGACGACATCACTCTGTGGAACCTGATACCGCGCATGGCCGACGCGGTCAGCATCCCGGTCCTGGCCGCAGGCGGCAGTTCCGACGCACGGCAGTTGGTGGCCGCCCTGGCTCTGGGCGCCGACGCGGTGTTCATGGGTACCAGATTCATGGTGACTCAGGAGTCCGTGGCCCATCCCGATTTCAAGCAGGCACTGGTCAACGCCACCGAGATGGACACCTGTATGATCCAGCGCTCCATCCAGAACCAGACGCGTGTCCTTAAGAACAAGGCCGCTGAGCAGGTCCTCGCCATGGAACTGCGAGGGACAACCCTTGAGGAGTTGGTGCCATTCATCAGCGGGCAGCGTGGCAGGAGCGCTCTCCTCACCGGTCACGTGAACGCCGGCACCATGACCTGCGGTCAGGGCGTGGGTCTCATACACAGCATACCCACGGTGAAAGAAGTCATCGAGGACATGGTAAACGGGGCGGAGGCACTCCTTCAGCAGATGGCCTCTGGGGTGCATGCATAGCCGTTACCGGACCACGGGCCCGCAAGAGCAGCCAAGGAGGACACACGTGAAAGTGATCGGTGCCATCGGGCAAAACGGGTCGGGAAAGGACGCCGTGACCAAGCACCTTGGCACGAAGTATGGCCTGCCGCTTCTGTCCACCGGGGACATTGTGAGAGACATCGCGGCGAAAGAAGGGCTTGAGCCTTCAAGAACGAGTTTGCAGCAGATCTCCGACCGCTACTTTCGGCAGTTTGGCGAAGGCTGCTTCGTCAAGATGATTGTCGACAGGCTGACACACAGCGATTGGCCCGTCGCCGCAATCACCGGCATTCGCTCACCCGAGGATGTCGCCATACTCAGAGATGCGTTTGGCGATGACTTCCTGCTGATACACGTGCACGTCACCGACGCGCGAGACCGCTACGAGAGGATGTGTAAGCGTGGCGAGGGTAGAGACCAGAACACGTATGACGAGTTCGCGCGACAGGACCAGGCAGAGGAAACGCTGTTCCATCTGAGCCAGGCTGCAAGTCTGGCGGATTGCTCCCTGCGCAACGACGGTACGCTTGAGGACCTTCATCGCGCACTCGACCGGTTGCTGGATGGGTGTGATTGGCTGTGATAACCTTCGCCAGGTCCGCGCCCTGCATCTCGCCGGCGCTGCCTGGCCGCCGCTTGAGCCTGTCGGTCTGCCGCGGACGCATGCCTTGAAAATACACGGGACGCCCCACGAGAGCTGATGTCACAGAACGCGATTACCACCATCGTCCTTGTCCGTCATGGCCAGACCGACTCGAACGCCGCCGCAGTGTACACGGGCCGGTCCGATGAGGAACTCAACGACTCGGGCCGTGCCCAGGCGCGGCGTCTATCGTCCAGGCTCGCCAGCTTCCCCATCGCGCGTGTCTACACCAGCCCAATTCGCAGGACACACACCACCGCCTCAATCATTGCCGAGCCGCACAGGGTTGAGCCAGAGACCATGCAGGGACTTGTCGAGCTAGACCTGGGCGAGTGGCAGGGCCTGAACGCCACCCAGATTGCGACAAGGTGGCCAGATACCTGGCATCGGTCAAGGACCGACCCTTCCGACCTCGCCATACCCGGCGGTGAGACCTTCCCTCAGGTAACCCGACGCGCCGTCCGGGCGTTCGATGTGGCGGTCGAGGCCAACCCGGGCAAGTCCGTCGTCCTGGTCACACATGAAATCGTGGTCAAGCTCATCGTCACCCACGCCCTTGGCGCAACCAACAGCATCTACCGTCGCTTCCAGGTGACCAATGCTTCCCTCACCATCATACGCGTCGCCGATGGCACGTGCCGGCTTGTCACCCTCAACGACACGTCCCATCTGGAGAGCATCGCGTCTCCCTGACGCGCAGACCGACATCAAGACCGTCCGTCGCTCGTGCCACGAGGAGGCTGGAATGAAGGCTCAGATTCTGGATGTCATATCTCCGGTTGAAGAACGGCCGCTCCGACTCGTCGACCTCCCTGTCCCCATGCCGGCCACCAAGGAGATACTGGTCAGGGTCTCGGCGTGTGGCGTGTGCCACACCGAGCTTGACGAGATCGAGGGGCGGTTGACGCCCAGGCTGCCGATAGTGCCCGGTCACGAGATCATCGGCAGAGTGGAACGCACCGGCCGCGATGTGCGCCGATTCAGCATTGGAGACCGCGTTGGCATCGCCTGGGTATTCTCCGCCTGCGGGCAATGCAGCTACTGCGTCCAGGGAAACGAGAACCTCTGCACCCAGTTCATGGGAACCGGCTGTGACGCCAATGGTGGCTACGCGGCATACACTCTCGTATCGGAAGACTATGCCTACCCGATTCCCGAAAGGTTCGACGATTCCCAGGCAGCCCCACTGCTCTGCGCCGGCGCCATCGGATACCGCGACCTGCGACTCTCAGGCATCAGGCCCGGACAGACCCTCGGCCTCTTCGGTTTCGGAGCGTCAGCGCATATCGTGCTCCAGGTGGCCAGGTACTGGGACTGTGAGGTGTTCGTCTTCACCAGAAGCGAAGAGCATCGCGACCTGGCGCGCCGCCTTGGCGCAACATGGGCAGGGGCACCCGATGACGACCCCCAGGTGAGACTCGCCTGTGCAATAGACTTCACGCCGGTTGGGGACACGGTCCCCAAAGCGCTGCGCGTGCTGGACAAGGGGGGAAGGCTGGTGATGGCGGTAATCCGGAAGCGGAACCCCATCCCTCCGATGGACTATGCCCAGTTGCTCTGGGATGAGAAGGAACTGAAGAGCGTCGCCAATATCGCCCGGACGGACATCGAAGAGTTCCTCCCATTGGCTGCCCGGATACCGATTCTCCCCCAGGTGCAGGAGTTCGCGCTTGAACAGGCGAACGACGCGCTCATACTGCTCAAGCGTGGCGAGGTCCAGGGGGCGGCCGTTCTGAGAATGACCGAGACGCCCTGACGCCATCTCGCGCCACGCTGATACCCGCGCCCGCCAGCGCTGCTCCGTAGCTCGCAGCTCATCGGTGTCGCCAGCGCCACGGCAGCGGCAGGTACCTCGGCACACGCTGGCGGTAGAGGCTATACTCCTCGCCGAATTCCCGCTGCAAACGTCTCTCTTCGCCCCATGCTATCACCACGTAGGACAGCAGGCACAGAATCGGGAAGATGATCACGAGAAGCAATATCGACCGAAACAGAAACCCCGTCGACAGGTACACCGTCAGCGCCCCGAACACCATCGGGTTCCTCGTGTACCGGTAGGGGCCGCTTACAACCAGCCTCTGGGTCGGCGGCGAGACGGCGCCGCCGAACGTCTCGGCTGGCCCGCCCCTTCCCTTCACCAGCAGGTAGACGTTGGACCACGCGGCCCAGAAGAGGCCGAAAGCGACCAGCGGGATGAAGACCCCCAGAGCCACGACCGGCGAGAACGGCTGAGGCAGCGCAAGGAGCCTATCGACCAGGCGAGCGCAATACAACGCGAGCCAGGGTATACAGACCAGAAAGATGCACCTCCCAGCAAGTACCCAGCTACAAGCCTCACCAGCCTGGCCCCGGTTACCGCTCACATTCCTCAAGAGCACCCGGCCCACCCTCCACCCCCACGAGCGGCGGTATCCCGCTCTCGCACCACACCCTGGTCCGGCGCAGCCCACACCCCAGGTACATTGCCATGCAGCCTTCTTGGCGTTCCAGCGCCCTCAGCATATCC
>JAXHUA010000140.1:0-5342 GCA_034189695.1 Chloroflexota bacterium
GACGCATCCCCCTCTTGTCATTGCGAGGCGCGTAGCGCCGAAGCAATCCCGGGGAACGGGGCTTGGGTGCGCCACGGCCCCCTCAGCACCGCCGAGATTGCTTCGCTCTGCTCGCAATGACAGGGTGGGGTAATGGCGGCAATGACAGATAGGGACAGCAGCGCAAACGGCCTGCGAAGCATCGCCCTTCTGTCGTTGCGAGGTGCATCCTCCTCTTGTCATTGCGAGGCGCATCCTCCTCTTGTCATTGCGAGGAGCGATAGCGACGAAGCAATCTCGGGGAAGCGGGGCTTGGGTGCAGCGCACCCCGTCCCCCAGCACCACCGGGATTGCTTCGCTTCGCTCGCAATGACAGGGGGAGGGCAAGGGCTGCAATGACAGATAGGGACAGCAGCGCAAACGGCCTGCGAAGCATCGCCCTTCTGTCGTTGCGAGGTGCATCCTCCCTTTGTCATTGCGAGGCGCATCCTCTCCTTGTCATTGCGAGGAGCATCCTCTCCCTGCCATTGCGAGGCGCGTAGCGCCGAAGCAATCTCGGGGAAGGGGGCTTGGGTGCAGCGCACCCCGTCCCCCAGCACCTCCGAGATTGCTTCGCTTCGCTCGCAATGACAGGAGGGCAAGGGCTGCAATGACACGGGGGGCATGGTCCGGCCCTGCCTTGACTGAACGGGTTGCCTGGAGCATCCGCTCCAGGCACGGTGGGAGCGGATGCTCCCACCTAGGCAGGGGTGAACGACAAAAGAAGAGCCCCCCTTCCTGGAAGGGGGGCTCTCTCTAGTCTCGCAAGTCCGGGCAACTAGGCCGGCTTCCGAGTCCTCACGATGAGGATGATGACCGCAATCGCCAGAATGGCGCCAATGACGATCACCACCCAGACCCATGCAGGCGTACCCGCAGCGGGTCCCTCCTCAGGTCCACTCGTGAAAACGCCGGTGCTGCTCCAGTCGCTGTACTCGCCGTCAGCCGTCACGCCTCTGACGCGCCAGTAGTAGGTGGTGTTCTCGTCGAGTTCCTCATCCGGCGTGTAGGCCGTGCCCGCGGTCTCCTCTTCGATGACCAGGTTGCTGAAGTCCGCATCGGTGGCTACCTGGAGCTCGTAGCTCTCAACGCCACCGAGGGCGCCCCAGCTAAAGGTCGGCTTGGTGGAGACGTTGGTGGCACCGGGTGACGGGCTGCCGTCAGCGATGGACGGTCCGGTTACCACGGTGGTGATGGTGCTGGCCTTGGTGGTGAACTCAATCGGTCCAGTCCACGGGCTCAGCGCCGGCTCGATCACCCTCACGCGCACGTAGTACTTGGTGCCCTTGTCGAGCCCAGGTATCGAGGCGAAGGTGTCCGAGGTGATGTCCTCCTCGAGCGGCTGCGTCCACACCAGCTTGATACCGGCTCCGGTCAGGTACTCCCTCTCAGTGTCGCCAGGAGCACCGGTGAACTTCGGATCGGTATCGAGCTGCCAGTGGTACTTGATCGGAGCGGAGCTGGCCATGGCCTCCCAGTCAAGGGTGACGTTGACCTTCTCCAGCTCTCCGGCGGCGGTGCCGACTCCGGTGGCGCCCTCAGTGGGGTCGACCACCACAGGGCCGGCCTGGCACAGCGTGTCGCTGTAGCCCATCAGCCGCATGTCGAGCAGCTCGGAGTACCAGAAGTCGTTGCGGTAGCCGACGGAGAAGAGGTGAGTCGTTCCGGCAACGGCATCGACCAGGTACAGGCCGGTCCAGTGCGGCAGGCCCAGCACGACGTTGGAGAACTCGACGTCCTCAACCGGCTGGATCTGGCCGTCCAGGCAGCGCAGCACGCCGCCGTGGGTGAAGCGGCCCTCACCATCGCCTGCCCACCAGTCGTCGAAGACGGTGTACGGGGCGTAGATGGTGTCGTCCGGGCCGACCTCAAGCTCGCTGAACCAGATGTAGCGGTAGCAGTCCTCGGTGTTTTCCGGCGAGCGCACGTCCAGCTCCGGATTCGGCGGCAGCAGCTCCTGGAGCTGCGCCCAGTCGAAGATCGGCTCCCAGACGCTCACCGGCGGGCTGTTGGTCACCACGTCGGTGCGGTAGATGCCGACATCGCCCCACTCGTAGAGCATCCACTCGCCACGGTCCATCTCCACCCAGTCCCAGTTGTCGAGCATACCCGATGCAGCAGCGTAAATGGTGGTTTCGTCGTCGTTGTTCCAGTCAAGGTCGAATTCCACCACGCACGGGCTCACATCGTCCAACTCGTACTGGTAGCCGGGGAAGGTGCCGACCATGGTGAAGTCGGACTCGCCTCCGTCGTTGTTGATCCAGACCTCGGCGACGCTGTAGCTGTAGTAGTACAGGCCGGCGATGATGGTCTGGTCCTCGCCCTCGCCGGGCTCATCAGAGTAGATCGGCGAGAACTCGATGTCGGTGATGTAGCAATCGTCCTCGAAGTGGGTGGCCACGCCGTCGGTCCAGCTGTTGCCCCTGTTCTCGGTGAGGAAGATGAGGCCCACGTCGTCGCCGATGGCGATGGTGTTGTTGTCGAACACGTCCCACCCGAGGTGCATGTAGTTGTTGTTGCCCCAGAACTCCGGCATGGCGCTCAGCGGGGCGATCATGTCGCCGCCGTCAAGCGAGTACCACAGCCACCAGCCCGGAGGGGCCTTGGCCGGTACGTTGCAGCCGAAGAGGAACAGGTACTGGTCGCCACCTCCGGCCATGGAGAACTGCGGGGTGGTGCGCACCGACCAGATAGCGTCGTCGGGCCCCTCACCCTCGAGGTCGAGGTACTCGTCAACCCACTGGTCGGGCATGCCGGTGATGATGCCCACCGGAGTGCGCGTGGCCTCGCGGTACAGCATCTCCCAGCTCTCGCAGTTGTCCGTCGTACGCCAGAAGAACAGCGTCCCGTTGTCGTAGCAGGAGGTGGACGGGTACCAGTACTCGGTCCAGTCGCTCCAGCTCACGAAGTACAGGGTGTCGTCGTTGGCGTAGTCGGGCGAGGCCTCCTCCCACACCACCTCGGCGTAGTTGACGTACTCGTTGTCGAGGTAGGTGCTGGAGACCAGGATGTCGTCCAGCAGGCCGGTGCCGTTCCAGCACAGGCCAACGATGGAGTCGGCGAAGCGCCACACGCCGCTGAAGATGTCCTCACCATCCATCCAGTCGTCGTAGGAGAAACGGTCGTCGGGGTCGTCCTGGACGAACGTCGGGACACCGGTGTAGCCGGTGGAGCAGTGGGCCTCAGCGCCGCCGTCGCGCTCGACGACGAAGACGAGGCCGCTGTACCAGCGGTCATTTGGCTCGCAGTCGCGCCGGTCGTTGTTGGGGTCGATGCCCCAGCAGCCGAACCTGCCCTCGGGGTTCTTGAAGCTGCGGAGCCACTGCGGCAGGGTGGTGATGTAGATGTTGGTGCCGTGAACCACCTGCGCAGGCCACCCGCTTATCTGTCCCGCCGCGCCAGGCATGGTGACGTCCCTGATGCCGACCATGCACTGGGTCATGATGCTGGCGCCCCAGACGGCGATGCTGTCGATCGGCTGGTCGTTCCCGCCGGAGATGTTCTGGCGGGTCGCCGATGACGGGCCGGCCGCCGGCGGCAGCGTCTTCACCTGCCACACGTCGTCACAGTCGCTGCCGGCGATGCCGACGTAGCACTGCGGCGCGTTGCCGATGTCGAAGTCATCGCCGTAGTCCAGCACGGCATAGTCGATCTCCTCGATTGGCGGGCCAACTACCGAATTAACCAGGAACGGCGCGTCGAGGTACTGGTTGGCCCAGGTCCTGGTGGTGCCGTCGTACCAAGTCACGAGCACGGCCTCGCCCCATTGCCATGCGCCGTAGACCATGTCGAAGGCCGAGCCGATGTTGCTCGGGTCGTAGTAGGCCACGGCCCAGATGCCGAGGTCGGCGGCGTAGTTGGGCGAGAAGCGGACCTCGTACACCGGCACGCTGCCCTCAGGCCCATTGCCAGCCGGGTAGTTGGTGATCTCCTTGTCGTACCACACGCCCACGCCCTCGTCGTTGTACGTGAACACGCCGTCCACCTCGCCGCAGGCGACGCCGACAACGGCCATGTACTCATCACACGCCGGGCACGCCTCGGGGACCTGCGTCACGTCGAGCGACGTCAGGTAGCCACCGGTCGCACCATCGATATCCCAGACGCCCGGGCACCTGCTCACGCGGATGAAGTCCTCACCGCCGTTGCTCGAGTAGTAGAGGAAGTACGGGGTGATCATGTACACCCAGCCCGGGTGCTCATAGCCCGGCGCCTGGACTATATCAATGATGGGCCCGGGGTCGTCCTCGGGAAGCTCCCATCCCATTTTCCAGTCGTAGCCGCCATCGGTCGAGTAGAACACGGCCCAGCGCACGATGCCGCGCGGGCTACCCCAGCGGGTGCCCATGTCGGCGTCGTCGTCCGAGTCCCACGCGTCATAGACGCCGGCGTGCAACGTGCCGTCGCCGCCGTCATCCATGGCGAGGGGCCCGACATCCGTGCCGGGGGCCAGGTTCCAGTCCTGGGTGTTCGGCATCGGCATGCCGCCCCAGCTGTCCTCCGGTGGCAGCGTAGAGTCTGCGCCTGCCGGGACCGCTGCGACCAGGCTGAACACCATGGCCAGCGCCACCAGCAGCATCAAGATGCTACCCTTCCTTACTTTCATTCAACCTCCTTACATGGGTTCTCTCTCTTGCGGGGGCCGAAGATTTCCTGGTAGCCCCCTTTCGTTGCTTCAGCCATTATCTCATTTCTCACCCCCCTTGCTTTGGTCTCCTGGCTTCTCACACGTTAGGCTTATAGGCTCTCCTTCCCTTTGTCGAGCCCGGGACTACGCGCTTTTGCCTTCTACTACGCTGTACCGCCTTCTAGCACAATCTCCTACGATTGTCAATCCCTGAGAGGCTGCCAAAGGACACAACAATGCCGTCCGCTCCCATCCCCTCGTCGAGACTGCTGCCTCTCCAGCGCTCCCAGTAACTACCAATAAATATTGCTCACATCACTGAGGCGAGCCTGTCCACGATAAGGGAAACACGGGATCAGAATGGCATTGCGCTGTATCGTCACAGGCGCCCGGCAACCCACATACACAGCCTAGCCCCATTTCGGGCCAGGCTCCACGCCCCACCGCTCTCATCACCACGAGCGCCACTTGTCGCTCCAACCCTGTCCTGACGGTAACCACCTTCCCCGCCGCCACGCCTCCATCAGACGCGGGTCTGACGTATGCTATAACAGCGAATGTGGATTTGTCAATACCCCGAATTGCCTCATAATAAATGTTACCGGGTGGGGTATCGTTGCCTCAAAAAAGGTGTTACCCAATGAGAGGCATGAGTAGAGCGAGCTTGACAGAGTATACCGAGGTGATGAAGGAGAGG
>JAXHUA010000141.1:0-72138 GCA_034189695.1 Chloroflexota bacterium
TGTAGGCCAGAACGAGGACCCCCACGCACTGGAGACTCAAGGTGAATACAAGGAGGTACCTCTTGTCCCTGAAGTCTCCCAGCCATCCCAGGACCAGCCTGCCGAGGAGGCTGGTCAACGTCATGCCCGTCACCGCCAGGCCGCTGAGCGACCTGGAGATGCCGGCCAGGGTGAGGTGAGGGATGACGTGGACGAACACCGCGCTTGTGGCCAGCACCTGAATGCTGTACGTCAGGGCGATGAACCAGAAGGCACGCGTCCTCAGGGCCTCACGTACGGTGAAGTCGATCTCGCTCGGCCTGGTGGTGGCCCCGGCCGGCGGCACGGAGACGCTGGCAGTCAAAGAGGCCGGGGCCGAATCATAAGGTGTGTCCCCATCGGGGAGCAGCCCGTGGTGCTCGGGTCTGTGCTTCATGACCAGCGCCACCGGCAGGCCGATGAGCCAGATCCCTATGCCGACGCCGAGCAGAACCGGCCGCCAGCCGAAGCTGTCTATCAGCAGCACCACCACGGGGACCAGCAACCCGCTGGCGCCGAAGCCGGTTGTCAGAATCGCCAGCGCCCTTCCCCGCCTCCTGATGAACCAGTTGGCTGTGGTGGCCATGGCCACCGCATTGCCGCCGGTGCTGAAACCGATGGAGATCAGCACAAAGGCGAAGTAGTAGGTCCACAGGGAGTTGATCTGGCTGAGGAAAAGGAATCCCAGGCCGCCAATCGCGAGGCCGATGAGCATCAGCTTCTTGGGCCCAATCCTATCGAACAGGAACCCGACTATTGGGGCGGCAACGCCGCCCTCCAGCCGTTGCAGTGAATTGGCGATGGAGACCGCCGTGTAGCTCCAGCCGAAGGTGGTCCTGATGGGGTCGAAGAAGGCCCCGAAACCGTAGAAAAAAACGCCACCGATATAGAAGTTCAGGGTGGCGCAGGCGGCGACAATCCACCACCCGTAGAAGAGCCGCTTCTTTCTCACGTTGCTCTCTTCATCTATGCGGGGCCCGTCTGTTTTGGCGAGGAATCAAAGACAATATTAGCCGATGCAAGCAGAGGGGGCAACCTTCGCCGCCGGGGATGCGCCACAGAAGAAACCCAGGGGCCGGGCACAAGTGCCCAGCCCCTGGCCACCTCCCAGCAGTCCACCACCGTTACTTGTCGCTCTTCTTCTCCCCCTCAGCGGCCCCCTTGGTCTTGACCTTAATGGTCTTCGGCCTGGCCTCTTCGGCCCTGGGGATGGTGAGGATGAGGATGCCGTCCTCAAAGGTGGCCTCCGCCTTATCGGTGTGGAGGTCTTCCGGAAGCGCTACGGTGCGGCTGAAGGCGCCATAGCGGTGCTCTCGATAGATGTAGTCGTCCCGCTTTACCTCCTCCGAGGCCTTGGTCTCACCCTTGACCGTCAGGGTGTCGCCGGTGATGGTGATGTCCACCTCATCGGGCTTCACCCCCGGCAGGGATGCCTTGACTACCAGCTCCTTCTCGGTCTGGTACATGTCGACCGGCGGCATTCCGTCGCCATCGACGCCGAGAGCGCGATGCGGGCGGACGAAGCTATCCTCCATCAGCCTGTCCATCGCCTGGCGCAAGGTCACCATATCTCTGAAAGGCTCCCATCGAACGATATTCATCTCTTCTCTCACCTCCTTCCTCCTTTCCACCAAATACTATAGCAAGTTAACACCATCTTGTCAAGGGCTTTCCACTGTGAATATCAGCTATGTTCCACGAAAGCGTTATGGTACTTGACATTCTGACGAAGTCGTCCTATAATGTCGTTGGCAGGTGGAATACAATGGCGGGCAAGAATTTCTATGAAATCCTGGGCGTCAAGCGGGACGCCACGGACAAGCAGATCAAGCAGGCCTATCGCAAGCTGGCACGCAAGTACCATCCTGACGTCAACCCCAATGACAACACCGCCGAGGCCAAGTTCAAAGAGATAAACGCCGCCTACGAGGTCCTTTCCGATCCGGAGAAGCGGGCGAAATACGACAGGTACGGCGACAACTGGCAGTACGCCGACCAGTTCGCCGAGTGGCAGCAGCCCTACGGAGACTCCGCCCGGACGGGTGGCACCAAGTTCGACTTCGGCGACATATTCGGTGGCGGCGGCGGCGACAGCGTATTTGAGAATCTGTTCCGCGGTTTCGGGGGCAGGACCGCCTCGCCCCGTCCGAGACGAGGCCGCGACCTGGAGCATGCCATAGCCGTGACCCTTGAGGAAGCCTACCACGGGGGCACCCGCATAATCGAGCTGCAGTCCGAGACGGCCTGCACTATATGTAATGGCAGGGGGGCTATCGGCAATGCGCCATGCTACACCTGCGGCGGCACCGGCAGGGTGCTCAAGCCACAGCGTCTCGAAGTCAAAGTGCCGCCCGGAGTAAAGGACGGCTCAAGAATACGAATGGCGGGCAAGGGAGGGCCCGGCTCCGCTGGCGGTCCCAGCGGGGACCTGTTCCTGGTGGTGTCGGTACGGCCGCACCGGGTCTTCCAGCGGAAAGACAGCGACCTCCATGTCGAGATTGACGTGCCCCTGACGGACGCTTTGCTCGGCGGTGAGGTGAATGTACCCACGCTGAAGGGCAAAGTGGCCCTGACGATACCACCCGAGACCCAGAACGGGAAGGCCTTCCGCCTTGCCGGGCAGGGGATGCCCAAGATGGGCAATGACAAGAAGGGTGACCTGTTCGCCAAGGTGAAGGTCGTCCTGCCGACGAACCTCACCGAGCAGGAGAAGGAGCTTCTTGAGAACCTGCGGAAGCTCCGCGGAGGTGACAAGCGATGATGTTTGATGAAGACGAACCCTGTTATGTGATAAGTGTTGCGGCCAGAATGCTGGGCCTTCACGCCCAGAGCCTGCGCTACTACGAGAAGATGGGGCTGGTGGAGCCGGCGCGTTCGCGAGGGCGGGTGCGCTTTTACTCGCAACGGGACATCGAGAGGCTGCGCCAGGTCAAGACCCTGATGAACGACCTCGGAGTCAACCTGGCTGGTGTGGAGGTCATTCTGCGCCTCACTGAGAAGATGGCTGAGATGGAGGAAAGGATCGAGGAGCTCGAGCGGCAACTCGAGCGCTTCAGGCGCGCCGAGGCCTAGCTCGGGCGAGGAGCTGAGACATGAGACAGGACAGATTCACGGAACAGGCCCAGGAAGCTCTGGCTCTTTCACAACAACTGGTGCACGAGTACAAGCACACACAGTGGGATGTCGAGCACATTCTCCTGGCCCTGCTCAGGCAGGAAAAGGGCCTGGCAAGCCAGATACTGAGCAAGCTGGGGGCCGACCCGGCGCAGGTGCAGAGCCGCGTTGAGGCCGCCCTGGAGAAGACGCCCAAGGTGGCCCACGAGGGCGCCACCTTCTACGCCACGCCGCGGACGGTGCGCGTGCTGGGGAATGCCTCGGAGGAGGCGGACAGGCTCAGGGACGAGTTCATTGGAACAGAGCACATCCTGGTGGCAATAGCAGCCGAACGCGACGGCGAAGCCGCGCACATCCTGGCGGACTTCGGAATCGACCAGGAGAAGGTGTACCAGGCGCTTCATGAGATACGAGGCGGACACCGCGTCACCGATCCTCGGGCGGAGGGCAAGTACGGCTCCCTGGAGAAGTACAGCCGCGACCTCACCATGCTGGCGCGCGAGGGCAAGCTCGACCCGGTGATCGGCCGCGAAGACGAGATAAAGCGGGTGATGCAGGTCCTCACGCGGCGCACCAAGAACAACCCGGTGATCATCGGCGACGCCGGCGTGGGCAAGACGGCCATCGTCGAGGGCCTGGCCCAGAAGATAGTGGCCGACGACGTGCCTGACTCGCTGAAGGGCAAGCGGGTGATCGCCCTCGACATGGGCGCCCTGGTGGCCGGCTCCAAGTTCCGCGGCGAGTTCGAGGAGCGTCTCAAGGCAGTCATGGACGAGATCCGCGAGGCTCAGGGCGAGATCATCCTGTTCATCGACGAGATGCACACGGTGGTTGGCGCCGGCGCCGCCGAGGGCGCCATAGACGCGAGCAACATGCTCAAACCCGCCCTGTCGCGCGGCGAGCTCCAGTGTGTGGGCGCGACCACCCTCGACGAATACAGAGAGCACATCGAGAAGGACGCGGCACTGGAGCGGCGTTTGCAGCCGGTGTACATCGCCGAGCCCAGCATTGAGGACACGGTCGAAATCCTGCGCGGGCTGCGGCCGAGGTACGAGGCGCACCACAAGATAGACATCACCGACGCTGCCCTGGAGGCGGCGGCCAAGCTGAGCCAGCGGTACATCTCCGAACGCTTCCTTCCGGACAAGGCCGTGGACCTCATCGACGAGGCGGCGGCGAAGGCCCGGATCGACAACGAGAGCGCCCCGCCCGAGGTGAAGGGACTGGAGAAGCAGGTGCAACACCTGAAGGACGAGGAGGAGGCCGCGTCACAGCGCCGCGAGTACGAGCGCGCCGCCGAACTGAAGGTTGAACGGCTGCGGCTCGACGAGGAGTACAACCGGGCGAAGAGCGATTGGCTCCAGAAGGACAGGATCGACAGCGTGATCGACGAGGAAGACATCGCCGAGCTTGTCTCCAAGTGGACCGGCATTCCGGTCTCCCGCATGATGGAGGGAGAAACGGAGAAGCTGCTACAAATGGAGGAGCGGTTGCACGACCGGATCGTCGGTCAGGACAGCGCGGTTGACGTAGTGTCCGACGCTATCAGGAGGGCGAGAGCCGGTCTGAAGGACCCGAGGCGGCCCATCGGCAGCTTCATCTTCCTCGGCCCGACGGGCGTCGGCAAGACAGAGCTGGCCCGCGCCCTGGCGGAGTTCCTCTTCGATGACGAAGAGGCGATGGTGCGGCTCGACATGTCGGAGTACATGGAGAAGCACACCGTTTCCCGTCTGGTCGGGGCGCCGCCGGGCTACATCGGCTATGAAGAGGGCGGCCAGCTCACCGAGGCAGTGAGGCGCCGGCCGTTCAAGGTAATCCTCTTCGACGAGGTGGAGAAGGCCCACCCCGATGTATTCAACGTGCTGCTCCAGATCCTCGAGGACGGGCGGCTCACCGACGGTCATGGCAGGACGGTGGACTTCAAGAACACGGTAGTGATCATGACGTCGAACCTGGGCACCGAGGAGTTCCAGCGGCAATCGGTGGGCTTCTCCAAGGAGTCCAAGAGCGAGAGACAGCGGCGGAAGAGCGCCGTCGAGGACGCGTTGAAGAAGACTTTCCGCCCCGAGTTCCTCAACCGTATGGACGAGATCGTTGTCTTCGACCCGCTCAACGAGGAGCAGATCCTGGAGATTGTCGACCTGATGATAAAGGACGTCCAGAAACGGCTTGCCGACCGCAACATAACGGTGGAGCTGACCGAAGAGGCCAAGGCGCAACTGGCCAAGGAGGGCTTCGACCCGGTGTTCGGAGCGCGGCCGCTGCGGCGTACCATACAACGACAGGTGGAGAACCCACTGTCGAAGATGATACTGAACGGTGAGTTCAAGGAAGGGGACCGCGTCCACGTGGATGCGGGCGCCGACCGCTTCACCTTCACGACTTGACTTCCCCAGCCGTTTCCTTTAGCGTTGCACCCACACCACGATGGAGAACGGCGAGAACGAGACAGTCGTTGAGGGTGGAGAGGCGGAGGCCAGTGTCCCCTCGAACCAGCAGGCAAACGTTGTTGCCACGGGTGAAGAGACTGCCCAGGTGCCGAGAAAGAGGCGCTGGACGAAGCAGCACTGGGTCAGTCTCTTCATCGTGTTGGGCATCGCCGTTGTCTTCATCATCGTGTACATCCTCAGCAAGGCCCTCGACGACGCCTGGCTCTACGGCTACTTCGGCGTGTTCGTCGTCAGCCTCATGGCCAGCGCCACGCTCATCATACCCATCCCCGGCTTCGCGGTGGTATTCGTCATGGGCGCGGTGCTCAACCCGTGGCTGGTGGGGCTGATGGTCGGCCTGGCCGAGCCGTTCGGCGAGTTGACCGGCTACATGGCGGGCTACAGCGGCAAGGTGGCGCTCCAGAACCGGCGGTTCTACCCCCGGCTGGAACGCTGGATGAAGCGGCGCGGTCCAGTCGTCCTGTTCGGCTTCTCGGCCCTGCCCAACCCCTTCACTGACGTCGCCGGGGTGGCCGCCGGCGCCATCCGCTACCCCATATGGAAATTCCTCCTGGTCATGTTCATCGGCAAGACCGTCAAGGGGTGGATAGTGGCCTTTGCCGGCTACTGGACCCTTCGGCTGGTCGTGCAGATGCTGGTGGGATAGTCAGCCGCCTGCTTCTCGGGCCTCAACACAGCTTCTTCCCCGCTATCGCCGTATGCCACGTTCAATGACCCTCCAGGCAAGTAGCAGGTCAAGTTCAATCCTGGTGAGCGCCGAAGTTGGCTCCTCTTTTCCAACGAGTTTCAACCACAACTTGGCTAATCCCGAGAGCGCGGTCATTTGACACCCCAATCGGGGTGGCGTATAATTCAGCAATGCCCAAGCGGACATATCAACCCAAGAGAATACCAAGGAAGCGCAAACACGGCTTCCTGAAGCGAATGAGCACCCGTGGCGGTAGAGCAGTGCTGAAGAGGAGGAGGCTAAGGGGTCGGGTACGGCTCGCTGTGTAGAATGAGGAGAGAACAGCGACTTGCCAGTAAGAAGGACTTCGAGGCTGTATATAAGAGAGGGAGAACACGCTCCAACAGGCTGCTTGTACTGAGGGTTGTGCCCAACGAGCTTGGGCGGAACCGCTACGGCTTCGCGGTGGGCAAGCGGCTCGGCGGGGCGGTGGTGAGGAACCGCGTCAAGAGACGGCTACGAGAAGGGGCAAGGCTCGCACCGACCGAACAGGGCTGGGACATAGTGCTCATTGCGCGTCACGATGCCGTCGACGCCGACTATCAGACTTTGAAGAGGGCAATGGAGGAATTGCTGGACCGGGCGCACCTACTGTGCAACGGGGGGAAGAGGGGCTTTGACGACTCTGGCCCGTGAGCGTTGCAGTTTCGCGGAAGTCCCGATGCGGGTTGCTTTGGGGCTGATTCGCTTCTATCAGATGACCGTATCGCAGGTAATGCCGCATTCGTGCCGCTTCGTCCCCTCCTGCTCTCAGTACACTTTTGAGGCGATTGCTAAACACGGCCTGTTAAGGGGCATTTGGCTGGGGTCGAAACGGCTTGCCCGTTGTCATCCCTTCAATCCAGGGGGATACGACCCCGTCCCCTGATGTCCCTTCTCCTGCCGCTCATATGATGCCTTCATGAAAACGAAGCTGTCGATCGTATTCGCTTTGCTGCTTGCAGGCTGCTTGTTGCTCACAGGATGCTTTCCTGGCGCCGGAGGCAGTCTGTTCTCCTGCGGCGGCGCTGCCCCAGCAGGATGGTCGGGACCGGTCCTTGGCAACGACACCCTGTACGTGGGGACAATGACCGGCCAGGTCATCGCCCTTGAGAACGTGGGCGAGCCTATCGTAAAGTTCAAGTGGATGTACCCCCCCGGAGGCGAGACAGCGCTGGCCAGCGTCTACGGCAACCCCGCCATCGGAGAGGACTCCATCTTCGTTGGGACGTACGACGGGAAGGTTTACGCTTTCTACACCGAGAACGGATTGCCCCAGTGGCTCACCTCATACAAGACCGGCGGCGCCATAGTAGGCAGCCCGGCCATCAGCGACGGCACCGTCTACATTGGCACGTCCCAAGGGGGACTCCACGCTATCGACGCCGCGACAGGCACGGCTAAGCTGGGGTTCGCCATGTTCCAGACGGAGGGACACGACGAGATCTGGGCTACGCCGGTGGTGCATGACGGCGTGGTCTACGTCGCTGCCTTCGACGGAAGGCTATACGCCCTGGACGCCGCCTCCGGCGACCAGGTATGGGAGCCCTTCCAGACTGGGGGAGCCATCGCCTGCACCCCGTTGATCCACGACGACGTCATCTATTTCGGCTCTTTTGACCGCAAGTTCTACGCCCTCAACAAAGATGGCAGCCAGAAGTGGGCCGAGCCTTTCGAGGCCGACGGCTGGTTCTGGGCGAAGGCGGTTGCATACGACGGTACCGTGATTGTGGCCTCTCTCGACGGCCGGGTGTACGCGTTGAACGCCGACACGGGGGCGTTGGTCTGGCAGTATCCCGAGGACGGCCAGGTCGGCTCCATCCGGGGTGACCCGGCACTCGTGGGAGACCTGTTCGTCCTTGGCTCCGAGGACGGAAAGGTGTATGCCCTTGACGCGGTGACCGGAGTGGAGAAGTGGCAGCGTGACCTGGAAAGCCCGGTTCGGGCCTCCCTCTACGGCGGAGACGGCGTAGTCTTCGTCCAGGCTTCGAACCAGAAAGTCTACGCAATCGAGACGGAGGATGCACGCCCGAGGTGGGTCTTCTCCACCAAGGAGTGATGTAGCGCAGCGCTGTATCGATGTTTAAGCTGAGCAGAAACACCATCATCGTGATCGCGGTCGCAGTGGCCATCATCGTTGTTCTGGCGGTGTTCGGGCCGGTTGAGGTATGGAACAACGTCCTCCTGCGGCCGATGATGAACTTCCTCGTCCTGCTGTCTTATGTCTTCTTCGGCAGCTTCGGAGTGGCCATCATCGTCCTCACCATAATCGTTCGTTTGCTGACATTCCCGCTGACCCTGAGACAGATGAAGGCCACCAAGTCCATGAGCACCCTGGCCCCCAAGATGCAGGAGCTTCAGAAGAAGTACGCCAAGGACCAGGAGAAGCTGAGGAAGGAAGTGGCCGCCCTGTACAAGGAGGCGGGGGTTAATCCCATAGGCTGCACGTGGCCAATGCTGGTGCAGTTCCCCATCTGGATCGCGCTGTACCAGTCTGTAACGCGCACCCTCGCCACGTCGCCCGAGGAACTCATCAGCCTGTCCCAGAATCTCTATTCCCTCCCGATCATCCAGCAGTCGGTCCCTCTGGAGGCAAGCTTTCTCTGGCTGAACCTGGGCGTTCCTGACACGTACTTCGTTCTTGCCATCCTTTGCGGTGCATCCATGTGGGTGTTGCAGAAGATGTCCACCGTCCCGGCGGCGGACCCGAAACAGCAGTCCATGACCAAGACGATGGTGTGGATGATGCCGCTCATATTCGCCATGTTCACCTTGATGGTCCCCAGCGGACTTGGCCTTTTCTGGGTAGTCTCAAACATCATCGGTATCATAATGCAGTACTTCGTGACCGGTTGGGGGGGACTCTTCTCCCGCGCGCCCGCCGCGGCGCCAGCCGCTGCCACCGAGCAACCAAAGCAACTGGAGACACCGCTGGGGGCTGAGCAAGAGGCGCAACTGGAGACCGAGAGAACGAAACAGGAGAAGAGGTCGGAGCATGGAAAGTCTCGAGATAAGCGCAAAGACCGAAGAGGAAGCCGTCGCGACCGCTCTCGAAAAGCTCGGCGCCGCTCGTGATGAGGTCGACATAGAGGTCGTCAAGAAAGGCAAAGCGGGGTTCCTCGGCATCGGTGGGGAAGAGGCGACGGTGAGGGTATCTCGGCGCCAGCCGGGAGTGCCGACCGAAGAGGCCGTCGATATGGCAGAGGAGGTCCTGGAGAAACTCCTCTCGCTGATGGACATCTCGGGCACCATTGAAAGAAGGGTGGCTGAATCTGAGAGCGAAGGTATGGAGGTGCTCGATATTACCGGCCAGAACCTGGGTCTCCTCATCGGCAGAAGGGGTCAGACCCTGTTCTCCTTGCAGCACCTGATATACCTGATGGTGAGTCACAAGACGAAGGCACGTGTGCCGGTGATTATCGACGTTGAGGGATACCGAGAGCGACGCCGGGAATCCCTTACCCATCTGGCGCGCCGCATGGCGGAGTCTGTTGAATCCAGCGGCCAGTCGGTCAGCCTCGAACCAATGCCCGCATTCGAACGAAGAATCGTACACCTGGCGTTGCAGGACTTCCCAGGAGTTGTCACCGAGAGCGAGGGTGACGGTGAGTCGCGCAAGGTCATCATCAAGAAGCGGTAGCCCTTGACGGCACCCTCACCATTTGCTACTTTGCATAGGAAAAGGCGACGACGGAGACGAGTACGGGGGACACGGCGCTCAGCGAGTCTGGTCCGGTGAGAGCAGACGCGACCCTCCCTCTGAAAATCCCTCCCGAGCTGCCAACCGAACGCGGCACGTCAGTGCGCCAGTAGACTTGGCCGGCCTCGTCAGCCGTTATCCCGACGGAGGCATGAATGTGCCTTCAACGAGTGCCCCGCACGCGGGGAAGTAGGGTGGTACCGCGGGCTATGAGCTCGTCCCTTGAGGACGGGCTTTTCTTATAGGTGGCTACGCCAGGCGCATTCGAATCAAGACTGCACATGCAGAAGCGAGAGAACCGCATGTTTGAACCGGTATCCAGCAAGGCAAGCTTCCCGGAACTCGAGAAGCGCATCATCGAGCTCTGGAAGGAGAGGCGCATCTTCGAGAGGAGCGTTGAAGAGCGCCGGGCGGGGCCTCTGTTCGTGCTCTACGAAGGGCCGCCCACGGCCAACGCCAGCCCGGGCGTGCACCACGTATTGTCGCGTGTCTTCAAGGACGCGATACCCCGCTACAAGACCATGAAAGGCTACTGCTGCCCGCGCAAGGCCGGCTGGGACACGCACGGGCTGCCGGTGGAGCTTGAAATCGAGAGGGAACTGGGCCTGTCGAGCAAGGCCGAGATCGAGGCCTACGGCGTTGCCAGGTTCAATGCCAGGTGCCGCGACAGCGTATTCCGCTATGTCAGGGAGTGGGATGACCTGACCGAGCGCATCGCCTTCTGGGTGGATATGGAGCACCCGTACATAACGCTCCACAACGAGTACATCGAGTCCTGCTGGTGGATTGTGAAACAGCTATGGGACAGCGGCCTCATGTACCAGGGGTATCGCGTGACGCCGCACTGCCCCCGCTGCGGCACATCGCTCTCATCCCACGAAGTGGCCCTGGGGTACGATGAAGCCGACGACCCGTCGGTGTACATCAAGTTCAGGGTCGACCCGGCGTCAATACCCGACACACCGCTCGATTCGCTTCTCCAAGCTGCCGGCCCGGGCCTCAAGCCGGTCTACCTGCTGGCGTGGACGACGACTCCGTGGACGCTGCCGGGCAACACCGCCCTGGCAGTCGCCCCGGATGCCGACTACTCCGTGATGGAGGGAGAGAACGACTATCTCATCATGGCTTCGGCGCTCGTCAGCCTGGTGGGGCTCGAAGACTACCGCGAGGCAGGCAGGGTTGCCGGGGAAGCGATCGCGGGCACGCTGACGTATGAACCGCTGTACAACCCTCATACCTTCGACATAGAGCGCAAGCGTTTCCGGGACGACCACTTGACGGTGGAGGACCCGGACGACCGGTTGCGGTACAGGGTCATTGACGCCGGCTTCGTCTCGATGGAGGACGGCACCGGCATCGTCCACGTTGCGCCCTCCTTCGGCGATGTGGACTACGAAGCCGGTCAGGACAGGGGCCTTGACTTCGTGAGGGACTACGTGGACCTCCAGGGCATGGTGCGTGGTACCTACCCCTTCGCCGGCAGGTTCGTGAAGGAGGCCGACCCGCTGATCCTGGAAGACCTGAAGTCGCGCGGGCTGCTGTACCGCAGCGAGACCGTCCGCCACACCTACCCGTTCTGCTGGCGCTGCCGGACGCCGCTGCTCTACTACGCCAAGCCGTCGTGGTACATCCGTACCACGGCCCGGAAGGACCGCCTCATCTCGGGCAACGACGAGATCAACTGGTACCCGGAGCACATCAAGCGCGGACGCTTCGGTGACTGGCTGGAGAACAACGTGGACTGGGCGGTCTCCCGCGAGCGATACTGGGGAACGCCTCTGCCCATCTGGCGCTGCGACGGCTGTGGCAGGGAGGAATGCGTCGGGAGCGTGGCGGAGCTGAAAGCCAAGCCAGGGTTCCGCGGTCTCGAGGAGCCCCTCGACCTCCACCGGCCCTTCGTGGACGCGGTGTCATTCGAATGCAACGAGTGCCACGGCCGGATGCAGCGATTGCCCGACGTCCTCGACGCCTGGTTCGATTCTGGAGCGATGCCGGTGTGCCAGTGGCACTATCCCTTCGAGAACGCCGACACGTTCAAACGCTTCTTCCCCGCCGACTACATCTGCGAGGCAGTCGACCAGACGAGAGGCTGGTTCTACACCCTGCACGCGCTGTCCACCCTCCTCTTCGACCAGCCCTGCTTCAGGAACGTCATCTGCCTGGGGCACATCCTCGACGCCCAGGGCGAGAAGATGAGCAAGTCGAAGGGCAACGTGGTGGACCCGTGGTCGGTGATAGACAAGCACGGGGCCGACGCCCTGAGGTGGTATCTGGTGACCTCCTCACCGGCGGGCAGCGTGCGCCGCTTCTCGGCCCAGCTCGTCGGCGAAGGACTGAAGAGGTTCATCCTCACCCTGTGGAACGTGTACTCGTTCTTCGTCACCTACGCCAACATCGACAGCTTCGACCCGCGTGCGGCGACCGGTGCCGCGTGCGACGCAGAGCTGGACCGCTGGATACTGTCCGAGCTGAACCAGGTCGTCGACAGGGTGACGAGGGCGCTCGAAGGGTACGACCCGACCGATGCCGGACGGGCCGTTCAGGACCTCGTAGAGGACCTGTCGAACTGGTACGTGAGAAGGAGCCGCAGGCGCTTCTGGAAGAGCGAGAACGACGCCGACAAACTGGCGGCGTACGCCACGCTGTACCACTGCCTGGTGACGGTGGCCAAGCTGCTCGCCCCGCTGACCCCGTTCCTGGCCGAGGAGCTGTACCAGAACCTGGTCCGCTCCGTCTACCCCGATGAACCCGAGAGCGTGCACCTGGCCACCTTCCCCGAGGCTGACCTCTCCCGGGTCGACGAGCAACTGACCGGGGATACTCACCTGGCGATGAAGGTATCCAGCCTGGGCAGGTCGGCAAGGAGCAAGGCCGGCATCAAGGTGCGCCAGCCGCTGGCGAGGGTGGTCGTCGGGGCGAGGCCAAAGGGCGAGCGCGAAGGGCTGGCGAGGGTGAGAGCCCAGGTGCTGGAGGAGCTCAACGTCAAGGAGATGGAGTTCGCCGACTCCCTCGACTCGCCCGACCTGGTAAGTGCCGAGGACGGGGGTTTCGCTGTCGCCATCGACACGCACCTCACGCCCGAGCTGGCGGACGAGGGGCTGGCCCGCGAGATCGTCCACCGCCTTCAGACGATGCGCAAGCAGGCCGGCTTCGACATCGCCGACTACATTGTGACCTATTTCGAGGGAGGCGAAGCGCTCCGCCGCGTGGTGAGCGGGTTCGCCGACTATATCAAGCAGGAGACGCTGTCGCGCGATCTCGCCCAGAGCATACCCCCGGACGCCTACCGGGAGACGCACCGGCTAGCTGGCGAGGAAATGGTGTTCGGGGTGAAGAAGCTCCCTCTCTAACCCTGTGCCCTCTCTACCAGGGTTGCAGTCGTAGTGCGCCGACTGCTGCCGCGATAGTAGGTAATGGATACCCTGTCCCCTATCTCGTGGGCCCGAATGGCCAGCACCGCGTCATCCGCTGTCGCCACCGCCTCGTCGCCTATGGCCACGATAACATCGCCCACCCTGAGCCCGGAGCGGTCGGCCGGGCTTCCGCTCGCCAGAGTGCTCACCAGTGCCCCTTCGTCGACCGCCAGACTGTAGTTGCGGGCGATGGTGGGGGTCACCGTGACCATTGAGACGCCGAGGTAGGGGCGCGTGACGTAGCCTCTGGCTATCAGTTCCTCGGTCACGCCCCTGGCGGTGTTCGAGCTGACGGCGAAGCCAACGCCGGAGACCTCGACGGCGGCTATCTTGGCGGTATTGATGCCCACCACCTCGCCTTTGAGGTTGACCAGCGGTCCGCCGCTGTTCCCGGGATTGATGGCGGCATCGGTCTGCACCAGGTCGTAGAGCGTCACGCCGGTGCTCTCCTGCAAGATGCGGCCCACGGCGCTCACCACGCCCACGGTAACCGTGGGCCCGCCGGGCAGGCCGAGGGCGTTGCCGATGGCGATTACCCACTCGCCAACCCCGAGGCTGGCCGAATCGCCGAAGCTCACCACCGGCAAGTCCTGGCCCTCGATCTTGATCACCGCCAGGTCGCTGAGCGGGTCAGCCCCGACGAGAGAGGCGTCGAAGCTGCGCCCATCCGGGAGGGTCACCGATATGGTCTCGGCCCCACGGACGACGTGGTTGTTGGTGACTATGTACCCCGCCTCGTCGATGATGAACCCGGAGCCAGCCGCCTCCTGGGGAACCGGCTGGAGGAAGATATTGTACCCAACCTTGCCGACAACAACCGAGGCCACTGCCGGCTTCACCGCCTCCACAACCTCGGTTATCGAGGGCAACGCTGTGTACGAAGTTGTGGAGGCGGTCAGCGTGGCTGTCGGTGTGGGCGTCGGGGTGCTGGTGGTGGTACCGGTGCACCCAGCAAGCAGACCCAGTGCCAGAATCAAGACCGCAAGGATCACCCTCATCCTGGTCATGACTTCCTCCGGCCCATAGTATACTATCGGCCGTAAAGGGTCTGTAAACCCGCCGGTCTACCGTCGCCTAGGCACCAGGTACTTTCGGCAACTGTTCGAGCGCTTGCCTGACCTTCTCCTCAGGATAGGCGAAGTCCACAAGCTTGCCCGACAGGTAAGCATCATAGGCTGCGAGATCCAGATAGCCATGCCCGCTGTGGGCAATCAGGATGGTTTTTGCCTCGCCTGACTCCTTGCAGCGGAGTGCCTCATCGATACCTGCTCTGATGTTATGGCACGGCTCAGGGGCGCTGATGATGCCCTCGCTTCGGGCGAACTGTATCCCCGCGTCGAAGGTGCCTACCTGATGCTCGGCGCGCGCCTCGACCAGGCCCAGGTTGTGAAGGTGGCAGATGATGGGCGCCATCCCGTGGTAGCGCAGCCCACCGGCGTGAATCGGGGACGGAATGAAGGAATGCCCCAGGGTGTACATCTTCAGAAGCGGGGTCAGACCGGCTACGTCGCCGAAGTCATAGGCATAGGGCCCTTTGGTCAGGCTGGGTGCGGCCGTAGGCTCGACACAGATGATGCGGAGGTCTGGCTTCGCCCCGCTGATCTTGTCTCTAATCCACGGCAGGAATTGCCCGCCGAAGTTCGACCCGCCGCCGATGTTGCCCACGATGATGTCGGGGTAAGCATCGGCCATCTCCATTTGCTTCCTGGTCTCCTCACCTATAATGGTCTGATGAAGCAGGACATGGTTGAGGACGCTCCCCAGCGAGTACTTGGTATCCTCGCGGCTGGCGGCATCCTCCACTGCCTCACTGATAGCCATGCCCAGGCTCCCAGTGCAGTCGGGGTCTTCCTTGAGGATACGGCGGCCAACTTCAGTATCCTCGCTGGGGCTGGCCACACACTTGGCTCCCCAGGCCTCCATCAAGATGCGGCGATACGGCTTCTGGTTGAAGCTGATCTTGACCATGTAGACCTTGATCTCAATGCCGAACATGGCGCCAGCCATGCTCAGGGCGCTTCCCCATTGCCCGGCACCGGTCTCGGTGGAGATCCGCTTGACGCCCTCCTTCTTGTTGTAGTAGCACTGCGCGACAGCGGTGTTGGGCTTGTGACTGCCCGCCTGGCTCGTTCCTTCGTACTTGTAGAAGATCTTCGCCGGCGTGTCCAAAGCCTTCTCAAGCCGGTGCGCTCGATGCAGGCCCGTTGGTCTCCAGGTGCGGTAGATCTCCTGCACCTCCTCAGGGATTTCAATCCAGCGCTCCTGACTCATCTCCTGCTTGATGAGCTCCATGGGAAAAAGCGGCGCCAGGTCATCGGGCCCCAAGGGCTTACCTGTACCAGGATGGAGCGGCGGCGGCAGCGGCTCCGGCAGGTCAGGCTGGATGTTGTACCAATGAGTCGGCATGTCCTTCTGGTCTAGAAAGTACATTCCCTTCTCCACTTCTACCTCCTTTTTCTGTTTCTTCGACGATCCCCTGCGGTTCCTCTAAAGGCTGCTCGTTCTCTCATCCCCCCCTTATCTTCCAGACTGGTGGCTGCGACACACTACAGCCTCCCCTCGGCTCTCCGCCTCTTGGGCCGAAAGAAAACCCCGCCCCCATGAAGGGGCGGGGTTCATTTCCGCGGTGCCACCCTTCTTGACCCTCTCCCATATGCCGGAGGAAGGGAAAAGGCCATCTCATCAATCAGCTACAAAGGCAAAATCCTCTCTTTGCCCAACTATAGCCTGGACTCTGATAACGGTGTCCCTCCGTCAAAGCCTACTCCCCCAACAGGGTTTCGGTTCACAGCTCCCAAGCCCATTCACCCTCTGCGCTGGCATCGGCTCACACCTAACCCGACTCTCTGAGCCTCGCTGAAGGGCTACTACTCCTGTTCATAGCCTTTGGTTATTCCTGTTCACCGCCGCACCTGGGTCCTGCCCCAGCCTGCGCGGCTATGTTAATGAGCAAGTCGCTCGGATTCTACCACAGCCCCACAGCCCCGTCAATACCTGTAGTCCGACTGAGCCCTGTGACCCGCGAACGAGAGGCGGACTGTGTGCTACTCGGCGACGGAGTAGGAAGTCAGCTCGAAGACATCCGCCTCGTCCCAGTAGATGTCCTCGACCTTCTTCACCACGCCCTTGACGTCCGCAGAGAACCACTCCTCCAGTATGACGTCGCCGCCGCTGTAGGAGGTGACGATCTTGACACAACTGAAGGTCCCTGCCGCCACAGTGACGTCCTCCATGCCCTCAACCATGACCTCTATGTCGCCGCCCGCACTCAGCAGGCCACCGACATCGATATCCAGATTGCCAGTCCACTCGGCACCCTCGGTGAGAGGCCATTTCGCAGCAGCGTGCTCATACGTGCCTTCCAGCACAACCACGAGGTCCATTCCCATGGCGGTGATCCCGGTCTCCATCCCCACCATGTCCAGGTCGGCATCGACCATCCTGGTCTGCGCCCCCTTCCACTCCGCGTCCAGGGCCATGCCGGACAGGCGCTCCTTGCGCATGATGTTGCTGAAGCTCACCTCCGTGGTGAAGCCATCTGCACTGGCATCCGTCACCGTCTCGGTGAACTCCGTTGTCTCGCCCTTGTAGGTCACGTCATAGACCCATTGATCGCCGACAGTCAGCGTCGGTGCCTCACCACCGGCGGCTGGCTCGGTCGGTGTCGCCTCCTCGGTGGGTGTGGCCTCTTCGGTGGCCGTGGGGGTAGGCGTGGGCTCCTCATCCCCAGCCGGACAGCACCCGATCGCGCCGCCCACGAGCAGACTGACCACCACTAGGACTACAATCCCCAATAAGAGCTTTCTGCAGGCCATTGTCCCCCCTTTCGCTAGTTTTGAGCCATGTTAACCAAGTTTCTCCTCCTTTGTCAAGGCATTTCACCCTTGAGACGAAGGAGATTCGAGCCTCGCGAGGACAGCTTCAAGCGTACTGCGCCACGTGGCGCCGAGACGCTTGAGGCTGAGGCGAAGCTGTGTCGTGCCCACCTTGATACCAGCGGTCTCCGGCACGAGTCCCTTCCCGATTCTGCCGCCGTCCGCCATCCGAACGACGATGTGGCCGTCCTCAGTGCCGACTGACTCGACTCCCGCTGCGGCAGCCAGCGCCTTGATCCTGACCGCATACAGCAGGTTCCTCACCTGGGGCGGCAACGGTCCGAACCTGTCCGCAAGCTCGCCGGCCATTTCATCCACCGCAGGAGACACACATTCCACCAGCCTCTGATAGACGGATATGCGCACGTCCAGGTCGGATATGTATGCCGCGGGGACATAGGCACGCAGCGGCAGGTCAATCGTCGGCGACAGCGATTCGGCCGGCTTCTTCACGACGCCGGTCTTCACCTCCTCCACAGCCTCCTGGAGAAGGCGGCCGTAGAGGTCGAAACCCACCGCGCCGATGTGCCCGCTCTGCTCCGCCCCCAGGATGTTGCCCGCCCCGCGTATCTCCAGATCCCTCATCGCGATGTGGAACCCGGCGCCCAGCTCGGTGGCGAGGAAGATGGTCTCCAGCCGTCTCCTGGCCTGCGGCGTGAGCCGCTTGCCTCTCTGATACAGGAAGTAGGCATACGCCCTGTTGGCGCTTCTCCCGACCCGCCCCCTCAACTGATAGAGCTGGGCCAGCCCGAGCCTGTCAGCATCATTCACCATGAGCGTGTTCACATTCGGTATGTCCAGGCCCGATTCGATGATGGTAGTGGACAACAGAATGTCGACCTTTCCCTGCGAGAACTTGAGCATTACTGATTCAAGCTGCTCCTCCGGCATCTGTCCATGGGCAATGGCGATCTCTGCCTCCGGCACGAGCTCGGCGACCTGAGAGGCAACACGGCCAATGCTGTGCACTCGATTGTGTACGAAGAAGACCTGCCCGCCCCGGTCCAGCTCGCGCAGAATCGCCTCCCTGATCAGGCGTTCGCTGTATTCGGCAACGTACGTCTTGATCGGCAGGCGCTCCTCCGGCGGGGTCTCCATCGTGCTCAGATCGCGCACGCCCGAAAGAGCCATGTGCAGAGTGCGGGGGATGGGGGTCGCCGTAAGGGTGAGCACATCCACCTCGGTCCGTATCTGCTTCAGATGCTCCTTGTGGGCCACCCCGAACCTCTGCTCCTCATCGACGATAACGAGCCCCAGGTTCTTGAAGCCGACGTCCTTTTGCAGCAGGCGGTGCGTGCCGATGACGATATCCGTTGTCCCCCGCTTGAGGCTCTCGATGACCTGGCGTTGCTCCGAATCGGAGCGGAAACGGCTCAGAACGTCCACGTTCACCGGGAATGCGCTGAGGCGCTCGTTGAAGGTCTGGAAGTGCTGCTGCGCCAGCACTGTGGTCGGCACCAGAATGGCCACCTGAACGCCATCCATTACGGCTTTGAATGCCGCCCTCACCGCCAGCTCCGTCTTGCCGTAGCCGACATCGCCGCACACCAGCCTGTCCATCGGCTTTGGCCTCTCCATATCGCCCTTGATATCCAGTGTGGCCTTGACCTGGTCCGGCGTCTCCACGTGGGGGAATGCCGCCTCGAGCTCCTCCTGCCACGTGGTGTCCGGCGAGAAGGCGAAGCCCGCAAGTACCTCTCTGGCGGCGTAGAGAGAGAGCAATTCCTTCACCATCTCCCTGGCCGACTGCTTCACGCGCTGCTTCGCCCTGGCCCACTCCTGAGTGCCCAGCCGGCTGAGGGCCGGCGGCCCGGCGCCCCCTCCCACATAGCGCCTCACGCGGTCCACCTGGTCCGTTGGCACGTAGAGTCTGTCGCCGGCGGCGTATTCCAGGACCAGGTACTCTCTTTCCGCCTCGCCGGCGGTCCTCGTTCTCACGCCGGCGAACCTGCCGATCCCGTGTTCGATGTGCACCACGTAGTCTCCCACGGTCAACCCGGACAGGAATCCCGCCTTCTGCACTGCGTGGCGCCTGACGCGGCGCCTTCTCTTCATGAACCCGAAGAGCTCGGCGTCGGTAAAGAGCGCCGTCGAGTCCAGAACCCACCCCCGGTCCAGAGACCCCTCGACAAGCGAGACCGACCCGGCGGGGGGCAGTCCCTCCAGCCCGGGCGATGGCGGGGCGATGACGTCTGTCTCCTCCAGTAGCTCAGAGAGCCTCCTCGCCTGACGGGACACGATGATGACGCGTCGCCTTCTCTTGAGCATGTCATCGATATCATCGAGGAAGGCCCGGAGCTGTCCGCCGTAGGCGGGCGCCGGTCGGAATCCAACCAAGGGCTCGTCAGGCTCTTCCTGCCAGGGAAGGAGCGAGAGACGCCGTCTCGTCTTCTCGACGAGCTGCCGAAGCTCAGGCCATTCCAGATATGGGACCGGGAAGCCGTCGGGCAGCTCGCCCCGCCGGACCTGCTCGCGCCGTATCTCCTCGGCCTGGGCACTCATCTCACCCAGAGCCTGTTCGATCTCGCCCGGCCGGTCGAGGACGACCAGGCTCTCCTCTGGCAGGTAGTGGAGCACACTGCCGCCGTCGAACAGCGGGACGTAGAACTCGGCCTCCTCCACGTGCTCGCCGTTGAGCAGCGCCTCGATGTCACGCTCAAATCTCGACCGCGTTTCAGCGCTGCACCCTGACAGGTCAAGACGGTCGAGCACTTCTGCTGCACGCGGGCCGGCGTTGGCGAGGACGAGCTCTCTTGGCGGGACTATCACGACCGAGTCCACCAGCATCACCGAACGCTGGCTCGCCGGGTCAAACAGGCGAATGCTCTCAACGTCGTTGCCGAGAAGCTCAATCCGTGACGGCAACTCGCTGGCCGGGGGATAGACATCGATGATGCCACCCCGCCGGCTGAAGCTCCCCGGCAGCTCAACCACGCTCTCCCACTCGTAGCCCATGCCGGTCCACCTGGCCAGCAACTCCTCGGGGTCGATCGCCTCGCCTGTCGAGACCCGGTGACAGACCGATTCGAAGGCCGCAGGACTGGGCGTCCTGCGGGCGGCGGCATGGGCTGAAACGACGACCAGGGGCGTGGACCCACCAGCCGCCAGAACCGAAAGCGTCCTTATCCGTTGCTGAGTGGTGTAGGGCACGGGCGAGAGACGCTCATAGGGCAGCGAGTCTGGCTCCGGGAAGAGCAGCACCGACTCCTCGTCCAGCCAGCATTCGAGCTGGTCCTGGAGATGCCTCGCCTCATGGGGATGGGGGGCTACCACCACCAGCGGCACATGCAGCGCACGATGGAGCGCCGCCAGAAGGAAGGGCCTGGCCGCTTCCGGCACCACCAGGCGGCGCTCCCGCCCCTGCCGGACCGCGTCGAGGAGGTCATGATAGGCGGTTATGTCGCTCAGTATGGAGAACAGCGGCCCCAGGTCCACACAAACACCTCCAGGGCTAGCCGCTCCAGACTAGCCCCGCCCCGATTCTAGCACTGGGCCCCCCTCCAGGCAATTCGAACGGCCCCCCAACGACCCACACACCTTCACCTTCCCTTCACCCTCACCCCTTCGCCGCGCGAGACCCGCAAGGGAGTGGGTGATAGAGGCGTCCCCTGCCCCGGGCGCGCGTTTGCTTGTTGCGCCCATGCCTAGCTGCTATAATCTCGGCGAAGGGGAGGCCATGGGCTACCGCCGCATAATCGCCAAGTTCGGAACCAACCTGCTCACCGCCGGCACCGACCGTCTCGACCTTGAGGTCATGGCCTCGCTGGTGGGCCAGGTGGCGCGCCTGCACCAGCGTGGGCTGGAGGTCATGATTGTCACCTCGGGCGCCGTCGCCGCGGGGCGGCAGAAGCTGGGCATGCCCAGGGTTGGCAAGGACGTGCCCACACGCCAGGTCATGGCCGCCGTAGGGCAGAACGCCCTAATACAGTCCTACGAGCAGCTTTTCGCCTGGCACGGCATCCACGTCGCCCAGACGCTCCTAACCAAGCACGACCTCGCCGACCGCCTGGGCTATCTCAACGCGCGAAACACCCTGCTCGCCCTTCTCGAGCTCCGCGTCGTGCCCATCGTCAACGAGAACGATGTCGTCTGGGTCGACGAGCTTGAAGGAGCACACTTCGGGGACAACGACAACCTTTCGGCTATGGTAGCCAACCTGGTGGACGCCGACCTGCTGGTGCTGCTCGGCGATGTGGCCGGCCTTTTCACCGCCGACCCGGGCAAAGACGCCGCTGCCAAGCTCATCAGCCGTGTCGACAAGATCGTGGCGGGGATTGAGCGCATCGCCGGCGGGACTCGTGGCAAGGGGATCGGCGGCATGGTGACCAAGGTCCAGGCCGCCAAGCTGGCCACGGCCTCGGGCACCACAGTGGTTATCGCCGAAGGCCGCGACCCGGACGTGCTCCTGCGATTGGTGGACGGCGAAGCGCTGGGCACGCTCTTCGCGCCAGCTACGAGCAGAATGGAGAGCAAGAAGCGCTTCCTGCGGGCCGGGCTGGCGGCCAAGGGCAAGCTGGTAGTCGATGACGGAGCGGTCACCGCGCTGGTCGAGCAGAACAAGAGCCTTCTCCCGGCAGGCGTCAAGGAGGTGGAGGGTTCTTTCAAGCGCGGCGACGCGGTGAACATCGTCACCGCCGAAGGGAAGAACATCGCTCGTGGCATATCCAACTACTCCTCGTCCGATGTCGCCAGGATCAGAGGGGCCCGCTCGGACAAGATCGAGCAGCTCCTCGGGTACGGATACGGCGAGGAGGTAGTGCACCGCAACAACCTGGTTGTGTTGTAGCAGGAGGGACGACATGACAGCAACCGCAGAGGAGCTTGAGGGCAAGGCGAAGGCAGCCAAGGCCGCGTCGCGCAAGCTGGCGCACATGGCCTCGGACGTCAAGAACCGGGCGTTGCTCAAGATGGCCGACGCCCTGGTGTCGCGGGAGAAGGAGATACTCGACGCCAATCGCCTCGACTGCGAGGCGGCGAGGGCGGCGGGCATGGACGCCGCCATGCTGGACCGGCTGCTCCTCGATGCCGGCCGCCTCGCGGCCATCGCGTCGGACGTGCGCACCGTGGCCGCTTTGCCTGACCCGATAGGGGAGGCGTTCGATACCAGGACGCTGCCAAACGGGATGCGCATCGAGAGGAGACGGGTACCTCTGGGCGTCATCGGCGTCATCTACGAGAGCCGGCCCAACGTCACCGTGGACATATCCTCGCTATGCCTCAAGTCGGGCAACGCGGTCATCCTCCGGGGCGGCAAAGAGGCGCTCCACTCCAACAGCGCCCTCGCCCGCGTGATACGCGAGTCCATCCAGGAGGCAGGTATCCCTCAGGACGCGGTGCAGTTCATCGAGTCGACCGAGCGAGAGCTGGTGAGCCAGATGCTCAAGATGAACCACGTCATCGACCTGATAATCCCGCGCGGTGGCGAGGGGCTCGTCAGCTTCGTGACTCAGAACGCCACCATGGCGGTGCTGGCCAGCGGCGTGGGAATCTGCCACACGTATGTGGATGAGTCCGCCGACCTGCGAAAAGCCGTTCCCATCGCCTTCAACGCCAAGGTCCAGCGGCCCACCGTGTGTAATGCGCTGGACTGCCTGCTGGTGCACAGCGCGGTGGCCGGTGACTACCTGCCAATGATCGCCACGGAGTGGCAGAAGGCAGGCGTCGAGATGCACTGCGATGAGCGATCGCGGAAGGTGCTGTCCTCCTACAACCCGGTCGCCGCGACCGACGCCGACTGGGGCAAGGAGTTCCTGGCGCTCATTGCAGCGGTGAAGGTAGTCGATTCCCTCGACGAGGCGCTGGAGCACATCGAGCGCTACAGCTCAGGGCATTCCGAGGCCATAATCACCGAGGACTACACTGCGGCGATGCGCTTTCTGGAGGAGGTCGACGCTTCGTGCGTGTACGTCAATGCCAGCACGCGCTTCACCGATGGGGGGCAGTTCGGGCTGGGAGCCGAGGTGGGCATAAGCACCAACAAGTTTCACGCACGCGGCCCGATGGGGTTGAAGGAGCTGACGACCTACAAGTGGGTCATCATGGGGAGCGGCCAGGTCAGACCCTAGCGCTTCCTCGCCACGAGGGCGCGTACCTCTTTCTGGATCCCCTCCGCCGTGAGGCCATGCTGCTGCAGCAGCTCCTCCGACTTCGCCGACGGCGAGTATGAGTTCTGCACCGTGACGAATGACATGGGCACCGGATGGTGCATGGCTACCACCTGGGCCACGGCACTTCCCAGCCCACCACGGAGAAGGTGCTCCTCAGCGCACAGTATGGCCCCCGTTTCCCTGGCTGCCCTGACGATCGACTCCTCGTCGAGCGGCTTGACCGTCGACACGTTGAGGACGCGCAGGTCGATGCCCTCCTTCGCCAGGGCGTCAGCGGCGACGAGCGCCCGGTGCACCATGATGCCGCAGGCTGCAACCGTGGCGTCCCATCCACCTCTCATGGCCACTGCTTTTCCCAGCACGAAGCGGTAGTGACTATCGCAGACGACGGGCGTTTTCGGCCGTGACAGCCTGATGTAGAAGGGCCCGGCTGTGGCGGCGGCGGTGCTCACCACCTGGACCGTCTCGGCGGCATCCGCCGGGACGACAACGGCGAGGCTGGGAAAGGACGTGTACAGCGCCAGGTCCTCGATGCAGTGATGGGAGAAACCATCTTCCCCCACGGTTATGCCGCCGTGAGTGGCGACTATCTTGACATTCGACCGGGGCTGCGCGATGCACATGCGCACCTGGTCATAGCAGCGGGCCGAAGCGAAGACGGCGAAGGTGCTGGCGAAGACCGTCTTCCCCGACGCGGCAAGGCCGGCGGCGATTCCCATCATGTTCTGCTCGGCTATGCCGCAGTCGAAGAACCGTTCGGGGAACTGTTTGGCGAAGAGGTGGGTAAAGGTGGACCGGGAGAGGTCGGCATCCAGCACGACGATATTCTCGTTCTCCCGACCCAGCTCGACGAGGGTCTTGCCATAGGCCTCCCTCGTGGACATGCCGGCGGCCATCACGCCAGCTCCTTGAGGGCACGTTCGGCCTCCTCAGCGGTGGGCGCCTTGCCGTGAAAGTCCAGGTTGTTCTCCATGAAGCTGACCCCTTTGCCCTTCACGGTACGGGCGACTATGGCCGTCGGCTTCGTCTTCACCGTCCGCGCCTCCTCAAGGGCGGCCAATACTTGCTTCAGGTCGTGGCCGTCCACCTCCAGCACGTGCCACCCGAAGGAACTCCATTTCTCGGCCAGGGGCTCGGTACTCATAATCTCGTGGGTCCAGCCATCGATCTGCTGGCCGTTGCGGTCGACAATGGCGACCAGGTTGTCGACCTTGAAGTGGGCCGCGGCCATCGCCGCCTCCCACACCTGGCCCTCCTCACACTCCCCGTCGCCGAGGACGACGTACACGCGGTAGTCCCGCCGGTCAAGGCGGGCGGCCAGAGCGATGCCAACGGCGAAGGAGAGCCCCTGCCCCAGCGAGCCAGAGGACATCTCGACTCCCGGGGTAACGCACATGTTCGTGTGGCCATGGAGGCGACTGTTCAGCGACCTGAGGGTCAGCAGTTCCTCCGTGGGGAAGTAGCCGGCCTCGGCGAGGGCGGCATACAGCAGCGGTGCGGCATGTCCCTTGCTGAGGACGAAGCGGTCCCGGTCAGGCCACCGTGGATTCGACGGGTCGTAGCGAAGGTGGTTGAAGTAGAGCGCAGTGACAATCTCCACTGAGGACAGTGAGCCACCCGGGTGGCCGCTGCCCGCCTTGGCCGTCATGCGGATGATGTGGCGGCGCAGTCTCTTGGCCATGTCCGTCATCTGTTCAACCGACAGGGCCGGCCCCACCCTCTCAGAATGATTAGCCCCGGCTGCGACACGCGAAGCCGAGGCTGAAATGCGTCCTGTTTCCTTATTCAATCTCTCCTTTGACACAGGCAATTCGCCACCCCTTGTGCTCAGGTCTTATTATACGGGAAGCCCCCTCCACTGTCCAGAATGGCCCTCGCGTGACATGGTCGTCGATGCTCAGGCAGGAGCCGGTTGACAGCGACGCTCTGGTCCGCCCGTCACCCGAAGCCAAGGCCAAAAGGTCAGTCCGCTATGCGGTAACGTGTCCCGGTGAGAGGAATGCCGCGTTGCGCCCACGAGTGAAGGGATGGTTGCCCCCGAAGGTACTACATTCCTAATATCATAGCCAAAGGGCTCGTGTCAAGAGCCCGACAGTCTACCGGCAAATCTACCGGCCGATGGCCGCCCCCGTCGCCCCATCCCCGCACACGCCCGGCATCGCCAACGCGGCCACGGAATGCTGCTTGACCAAGGGCGTCATAGCCCCTAAAATCCGGCTTGTGATTGTCGATTTCCATACGCACATCGTGCCACCGTGGATCAAGGAGCGCCGACAGGACTATCTCGGTCGTGACGCGCTGTTCGACCACCTGTACGCCAATCCCAAGGCGAAGCTGGCGACTGCCGAGGACCTGGTGACCAGCATGGACGAGGAGAGCATAGACGTCTCGGTGGCCCTGAACCTGGGCTGGATCAGCCACGAGCTGTGCGTGGAGACCAACGACTACATTATGGAGGCGATTGCCCGCCATCCCAGGCGCCTGGTGGGGTTCGGCGCGGTCCAGCCGACCGCCGGCGACGCCGCTGTCGCCGAGGTGGAGCGCTGCGCCAGCGGAGGCCTGAAGGGCATCGGCGAGCTTCGCCCCGATGTCCAGGGGTTTGACCCCGGAGATGAAGCGCTCATGGCTCCGCTCGTCGAGATGGCCGCTCGCCACGACATGATCCTGCTCACCCACGCGTCAGAGCCCGTGGGCCATCAGTATGCCGGCAAGGGGGAGGTCACGCCGGACGTGCTGTACAGGTTCATCACCCGCTTTCCGCAGCTTCCTTTCGTGTGCGCGCACTGGGGTGGGGGCCTGCCCTTCTACGCCCTCATGCCGGAGGTGGCAGCCGCTCTGAAGAATGTCTACTTCGACACGGCCGCCACTCCCTTCCTTTACAGACCGGACATTTTCCGATACGTTGCCGACATCGCCGGCGTGGACAAGGTCCTCTTTGGCACCGACTACCCACTGATGCGCCAGAGCCGGGTCATGGACCAGGTGCGTTCAGTCGGCATGGGAGAGAAGGCTGAAGGCCTGATTCTCGGGGGCAACGCCAGGCGGCTTCTGGGGGTGTGATGGAACGGATCCGCGCCTTCATCGCCATCGAGATGCCGGAGACGGTAAGAGCCGCTCTTTCGGCTCTCGAGACCTCATTGCAGCCCGAGCAGCACACCTACGTCAAGTGGGTGGCCCCTTCGAGCATACACCTCACGCTCAAGTTCCTGGGCAACATCCCCCAGCGGCAGGTGCCGGAGATAGTCGAAGCAGTGACGCATGCGTCAACAGGCATTCCCCCGTTCCAGCTCCATCTTGGTGAGCTGGGAGCCTTCCCCAACCTGGGGCGGCCGCGCGTCATATGGGTGGGCCTGACCGGTGAGGTGGACGCCGTTATGAGGCTCCAGAGGAGCATCGACCAGGCCCTCGTCCCTCTCGGATTCGACATGGAGGCCCGGCCCTTCACCGCCCACCTTACCCTGGGGCGCCTGCGGGAGCGGGCGACGCATGAGGAGCGGAGGCGGATCGGGGGCCTTGTCACGGCGACCCAGTTCGAGGCGGCGACTCCCATGAGCGTGAGGGAGGTGAGCCTGATGAGGAGCCGCCTGACCCCGGCGGGTGCCATCTACAGCCGCCTCGCCAGCGTTGAGCTGAAGGACGCGTAGGGCGGCACGCGCATACGACACCTGGCACGAGAAACCTCGGCACGGACGGGTTGTAAACGCCCACTGCTTTGGTGTATACTTAATTTTTGATTCCAGGCTGGGAGGTGGTTCTTGGAGAACAACTCGCTACCGAAATGCCAGAAGTGCAATGACGGACTCCTTGTTCCGCTCTCCGATTTCGGAGGGCAGGGAGCACCGATACACTATAAGGCATGGGTGTGCACCAATCCAGAGTGCGGTTTCAACATCAAGATCCGAAACGGCGACATATATGTGAACGAGCCGATCCTAAGCGGCGTGGGGCATAGCCCCAGGCAACGCTAGCCAATAGGCTACTTCCCGTACCAAACCATACGGACCTTAAGGTTACAGTCCTATTAGCCCGGCAGTATCGCTAAGGCAGCTGAAAGAGGCGGCCCTCGATCTCGTATTTCCAGCTACTTGTGTAGGTTGCGGGAGAGGGGGCGCTTTTCTTTGTTCCTCGTGTGTTTCAGCACTGCCACACCTCAGAGTCCCGCTCTGCGCCAGATGCGGCAAGTCGATATCCTCCGGTCTGCTCTGCTCTGAGTGCCGGGCTCGAACGCCGGACATCGACGGCATACGCTCTGTGTACCGCTTCGAGGGGGCCCTGCGGCAGGCCATCCTCCAGTTCAAATACAGGAACGTGAAAGCCCTCGCGCCGTCGCTCGGCTCGCTCATGGCGCGGTACCTGAGGGCTCACCCCCTGCCCGCCGACGTCCTTGTACCGGTGCCGCTTCACCCACGTCGAGTCCGTGAGCGGGGGTACAACCAATCGGCGCTGCTGGCGACCGAGGTGGGCCGGGCCAGCACATTGCCCGTGGTTGACGGATGCCTCGTCCGGCGCAAAGACACCCCGCCACAGACACGGACGAGGAGCGCCGCGGAGCGCCGCCGCAATATCGTCGATGCGTTCGCCTGCCACGACTCCCGATTGAAGGGAAGGCGCATTCTGCTCATCGACGATGTCTGCACCTCGGGGGCTACTCTGAATGCATGTGCCCAGGCCCTTCGGGCTGGCGGCGCGGCCTCCGTCTGGGCTCTGACCCTGGCGAGAGAGACCTGGGGAACCGCGGACTGACGATTGCGTGCGGCATACGTTGGAGTTGTTGACGGGTCAGCCGGCAGTGAAGTAAACTGACCGACAAGCGGGGTCGAGCAGCCATTGAAGCGGGGATGGTGGAGTTGGTAGTCTATCAGGGTGCGTCGATCAGTCCCGGAAGCCACGCCCGTACGTCGCGTGGTTTCGTTTTTCGAGGATTACCATGCATGCATTAGAGAAGAGTGACCCCGAGGTCTATGAGGTGATTCGCGGGGAGCAGGAGCGACAGAGACGTAACATCGAGCTCATCGCCTCAGAGAACCACGCCTCGCGCGCCGTTCTTGAAGCCCAGGGGTCGGTCCTCACTGACAAGTACGCCGAGGGGTACCCTCAGCACCGCTATTACGGCGGGTGCCAGCAGGTCGACCGGGTCGAGAACCTGGCTCGAGAGCGGGCGAAGGCGCTCTTCGGTGCGGAACATGCCAATGTGCAGGCCCACAGCGGGACGCAGGCCAACATGGCCGCCTACTTCACGTTACTCGACCATGGCGACACCGTAATGGCCACCAAGTATGAGCACGGCGGGCATCTGACTCACGGAAGCCCGGTGAACTTCTCAGGAAGGCTCTACAGTTTCGTTTTCTATGGCGTCAGCCAGGAGACAGAGCGGTTCGATTACGACGAGATAGAGCGGCTTGCCACTGAATACAGACCGAAGCTCATCGTGACCGGAACCAGCACCTACCCCCGGATCATCGATTTCGAGCGGTTCGGTGCCATCGCCAAGCGCGTCGGGGCGCGTCTCATGGTGGACATGGCGCACACGGCAGGCCTGGTCGCCGCGGGCGTGCATCCGACTCCAGTGCCACATGCAGACGTCGTGACCGCCACAACGCACAAGACGCTCAGGGGCCCCAGAGGAGGCTTCATTCTCTGCAAGAGCGAGTTCGCCACTCGCATTGACCAATCGGTCTTCCCCGAGATACAGGGGGGGCCAATGATGCACGCCATCGCCGCGAAGGCGGTGGCCTTCGGCGAGGCGATGAGACCCGAATTCGTGCGCTATCAACAGGCGGTTGTGGAGAATGCGCAGGTACTTGCGGGGGAACTGGAGAAGGGCGGCCTCCGCATCGTTTCCGGAGGCACGGACACGCACCTCTTGCTCGTGGACCTGCGCAACCTGGGAATCAGCGGAAGGCGGGCCGAGGAGGCGCTGGACCGCGTTCACATCACGGTGAACAAGAACAACATACCGTTCGACACCAACCCACCCCAGGTGACCGGCGGCATCAGGCTGGGTACTCCGGCGGTGACGACGCGCGGGTTTGGCCCGGACCAGATGAGGCAGGTGGCGCGGATGCTCCTGAAGACGCTCTCCAACCTGGATGACGAGAAGACCTACGAGGAAGTCCGCCAGGAGGTGGAGCGCCTGACCAGCGGCTTTCCCGTGCCAGGCCGCGAGTAGTTGTTGCTGGGGTCGTTACGTGCTATAATAGCCGACATCCGTCATGGCCCAAGCAGAGTTAGGTTATCCGGGAGGGAATCGATTGCGAGACTACGAGATGGTGGTTATCATCAGCCCCGAGTTGACTGATGAGGAGACCGCTGTCATCTTGGACAAGATAAGCCAGTTCATCACCGACCGGGGCGGTACTGTTACCGATGTGAACCAATGGGGAAGGAGGAAGCTCGCCTATCCGATACAGCGCCAGATGGAAGGGCAGTATGTGTTGACGCAGTTCAAGATGGAGCCGCAGATGACAGCCGAGTTCGAGGCCAGTCTCAGGCTGACCGAGGGGATACTGCGTCACCTTCTCGTCAGGATGGAGTGAACGGAGAGAAGGAGCTTTGAGAGATGGCAAGCCTGAACAAGGTGATGATCATCGGCAATCTCGGCACTGACCCGGAGATGCGTTTCACGGCCGACGGCAACCCGGTGACGACCTTCCGTATCGCGGCCTCATTTGGCTACACCAGCCCCGAAGGGGAAAGGAAACAGGAGACGGAATGGTTCACCGTAGTCACCTGGAGGAAGCTCGCGGAGACCTGCAACCAGTTCCTGGCTAAGGGCAGGCGGGCCTACGTGGAAGGAAGGATACGTAGCCACACGTGGGAGGGGCAGGACGGCCAGCGACGTTTCCGCAACGAGATAGTGGCCAACAGGGTAATATTCCTCGACCGCCCCGGCGTGGCTCCGCTGCCGGAGGACGTCGGCGGTGAGGAAGTGGCACCGGACGAATTGCCCTTCTAGGGAAGACGTGACAAGAGTGAGGGAGTAGGTAGCGTATCACATGGCGAGGAGACCAGCGAAACCAACGAAACAAAGGCACGGCGGCAGGGGCCACCGGCGGTTTGTACCGAAACGCAAGGTGTGCGCCTTCTGCGTTGAGCGCACTGAGACAATCGATTACAAGAACCCCAATAAGCTCCGCCGCTATATATCGGATCGTGGAAAAATCGAGCCTCGGCGCAGAACGGGGACCTGCGCCAAGCATCAGCGAGAACTGGCGATGGCGATCAAGCGGGCGCGGCTCCTTGCCCTGCTCCCCTTTACCCCAGCCCACATCCGCAAGACCGGCGGTGTCGGCGTCCGGGACTGACCGCCGTTTCCGCAACCAGTTCCCATATCGATGACCGGCGAGCCTTCACCGCATGTGGGTTTAGTATGCTGTAATGGCGAGAAAGGCGAAGACACCTGTATCAGGGCCAGTCACCAGGCGCCGTCTAGCTCGCTGGCAACGCGAGAGACGGCGGCGGCGGATCACCCTTCTGATTGGCTCCATCGTCATCGTTGTGACCGCCCTGATAATTGCCTACGGGTTCTACAGCTCAAGCTGCGCGCCACAGCGGCAGTGGATAACCAGAGTCGGAACGAACGAGACCTACACCGTGTTTCGCAGTTCCGACTACGTCCACGCACTGCGCCTCATTGAGCTTGGCTTCTACAGCCCCGAGACAACGTATGCAGCAGAGGGCCCCCTCGTCGTCCTTGAGAGCAACGAACTGGTCAGACAGGGCGCTGATGAGGCTGGTGTCGGCGCACCCACCGATGCGGAGATCAAGGAGCGGGTCAAAGAGATGATGTCCTCGGAGGGGGAGGAACTCACCGACGAGGAGTATCGCCAGGCTTTGCAGAACGTCGTGGCAAACACCGGCCTCTCCGAGAGTGAGTTCCTGAAGATCGTGGAGCAAGACCTCCTGGGGGATAAGCTCGACCAGTACCTGAGGGATAGCGTTCCTGAAGTCGGTGAGATTCTGCCGCACGTGCACCTGGAGGCGATCGTGGCGGAGAGTGAAGAGCTGGCCGGTGAGGCTATGGACAGGCTCAACGCCGGCGAGGACTTTACCGACCTCACGCTGGAGTATGGAGGCGGCGACCTGGGCTGGATGCCGGAGGGCCTCATGAGCGCCGACATACAAGCCCTGGTGTATTCCCTGGAGATTGGCAATGTGACCGAGCCCATTCAGACCGAGCTGGGCTTTACCATCATACAGTTGCTCGGCAAGGAGGACCGCGCGCTCGAAGAGGGCGCACGCGCTACACTTCAGGAGAATGCGTTCAGCCTGTGGCTCGAGGAGATGGCGGAGGAGAGAGTGCAGCGCAACCCAGGGGTCGACTGGGACGCGAAGTACAGTTGGGCGCTCGCGCAGCTCAGCTAGCGAGGCTATCGGTGGCAGGGAAAAAGAGCATCGGCATTGGAGTGCTCGGCTTCGGAGTAATCGGCAGTGCAGTGTCCAGAGCACTGATTGAGAGGGGGCAGTCCCTGGCCACCCAGGTCGGCTGTCCACTCCGTCTCAGGAAGGTGTTGGAGAAGGATGCAGCCAAGACCCGGTCGTCGGGTCTTGACCCCGACCTGTTCACCACCGACGCCACAGAGGTTCTCGCCCATCCCGAGATCGACATCGTGGTTGAGGTTCTGGGCGGCGAATACCCGGCCTTCGATTTCATTATGGAGGCCCTGAGCAGTGGCAAGCACGTGGTCACCTCCAACAAGGAGGTCATGGCAAAGCACGGCCATGAGTTCCTGAACCGGGCCCGGGACACGGGGGTGGACATCCACTACGAAGCGAGCGTGGGTGGGGGAATCCCCCTCATCGCCCCGTTCAAACAGGACCTTCTGGCGAATGAGATCATGGCGATCCACGCCATCATTAACGGCACGACCAACTACATCCTCACCAGAATGGCGTCGGGGGGGCTTGACTTCGCCACGGCCCTCAAGGAGGCCCAGAGCCTTGGCTACGCCGAAGCCGACCCGACCAACGATGTCGAGGGCATTGACGCGGCATACAAGCTCACCATACTGGCGACGCTCGCCTTTCATGTGCTCGTCCGCCCCGAGGACGTTTATCACGAGGGTATTTCACGCCTTTCGTCCCGCGACTTCCGCTACGCGCGGGAGCTGGGCTACGAGATAAAGCTGCTCGCCATAGCCAAAGAGACGGACGGGTCCATAGAGGTTCGGGTCCACCCGGTGTTCCTCCCGCAAGACCTGTTGCTGGCAAAGGTGGATGGCGTGTACAACGCAGTGCAGGTGGAGGGCGACCTGGTGGGAAGGGTGCTGTTCTACGGGCAGGGCGCCGGCCCTTCCGCCACATCGAGCGCAGTTATCGCTGACGTCATCGACTTCGCCCAGCGGCTCAACCTGGGAGTCAACATCTCGCCTCAACTGAAGCTGAATTCCACCAAGAGGCTCAAACCCATCTCGGATATCGAGACGCGCTACTACCTTCGTATGGCCACCGCCGACCGCCCCGGGGTGCTCGCCAACATCTCGCGCATACTGGGCGACCTCGGCATCAGCATCTCATCGGTCATTCAGAAGGAGAGCGACGTGTCGGCTGATGCGGCGGAGATCGTTCTGATGACATACCCCGCCCAGGAGAGCGCGATGCGGAAGGCAATGTCTCAGATCGAGCGCCTCGATGTGGTGCGGGAGATATCGAACTTCGTCCGTGTCGAAGACTGATTGGGAGGCACGAGGTGGGCTATCTGTCCCCGACCATCGCCGTACGCGATATGAAGAGGGCCATCGAGTTCTACCGGGACGTCCTCGGCTTCGACCTGGGCGCCGTCTTCCCCAGCGTGGATGATTTGCAGAACGCCGCATACGCCGACCTTTCCAAGGACGGGATGGTCCTGATGCTGATTCCCGCGGCCAGCACCGGCGTTGGCGCGGACGAAAGGTTGGGCATAGGGGTGAACTTCTACATGGAGATCGACGGCAACCTCGATGACTACTATGCCGAGTTGAAGCGGCGGGGCGTGGCCGTCGCCGTCGACATAAAGGACGAGCCGTTCGGCATCCGGGACTTCACCGTCAAGGACGCCGACGGCTACCACCTGACATTCGTGAATCGCTTGCAGGAGCGCTAGCTGCGCTGGCAGACCAAGAGAAAGGGGGCCCACCCGCAGCCCATCAACCATCCGCAGGGTGAGCTGAGATGAAACAAGGAGTGCTGGAACGTTATCGTGACTTCCTCCCAATCACGGCGCAGACGCCGATAATTACGCTCGGGGAGGGAGACACGCCCTTGGTGCGCTCACAGCGCATCGAACGCGAGTTTGGCTGTGAGCTGTACTTCAAGCTCGAAGGCTGCAATCCCACCGGCTCCTTCAAGGATAGAGGCATGGTGGTCGCTGTGGCCAAGGCGGTTGAGGAGGGTGCCAGCGCCATCATCTGTGCCTCGACCGGCAATACCAGCGCGTCGGCGGCCGCTTTCGGGGCGCGGTTCGGCCTCAAGACAATCGTGGTCATCCCTGAGGGCAAGATCGCCCAGGGGAAACTGGCCCAGGCTCTCATTTATGGAGCGCAGATCCTTTCCATCGACGGCAACTTCGACCAGGCTCTTCAGATTGTCCGCGCCTTGACCGAGAAGTATCCCATCACCCTGGTCAATTCGCTCAACCCGAACCGCATCCAGGGGCAGAAGACTGCGGCGTTTGAGGTCATCGACGCCCTGGGAGACGCTCCAGACTACCTCTTCATTCCAGTGGGCAACGCCGGCAACATAACCGCGTACTGGAAGGGCTTCGTGGAGTACCACCAGGCGGGCCGTTCCACTAGGAGGCCCAGCATGATGGGTTTCCAGGCGGCCGGGGCAGCGCCCATCGTGCGCGGGAAGGTCGTTGAGAACCCGGAGACGGTTGCCACAGCGATAAGGATCGGCAATCCGGCCAGTTGGATGGGGGCTGTAGCGGCACGAGATGAGTCGGGCGGCCTCATCGATGCGGTAACCGACGACGAGATCCTGTCGGCCTTCCGCCTGCTCGCCCAAGAGGAAGGCGTCTTTGGCGAGCCGGCATCTCCTGCATCGGTGGCCGGCCTTCTGAAGGTGGTCCGGGCCGGACGCGTCGACCTCAATGGCAAGACCGCAGTCTGCATCATAACGGGAACGGGGTTGAAGGACCCTGATACCGCCATCAGCTACGCGCCGCCGCCGCAGATGCTTCCAGCCGACCTCGCCGCAGTTGAGCGAGCACTCGGTCTGGTCGCGTGACGTGTCGCGTCGTGGTGACGGTCAACGCCGCCGGTGTGCAGAGGTGCTGTCCGGACTCAGGCCAGGTCAGCGTTAACGTCGTGTCCGCCGCGCGAGCAGTCTGCCGAAACCGGGTGCGGCGCTTGCACTGGAATAGCGCAGAACCGGGATTTGATGCTGCGGCACCAGCTGTCGCTCTACTAAAAGGAGGAGGCAATGGCTAGAAGAAGCACAGAGGGAGCAGCGGGCTTCGCCCACCACTACCCCAAGGTGGCGACAATAGTCACCGCCCATGCCAAGGGAAAGGACAATGGGATGGCGGTGGCGTGGCACTCCGCCATCTCAGCGAATCCACCCTTATACGGCGTGTCCATCGCAGCCAGCAGGTTCACCCTAGAGCTGATCCTGGAGGCCCGCGAGTTCGGTATCAACTTCATGCCCATGGAGAAGGCGCACCTCGTCGCCGCTGTCGGGGGCAGCTCGGGCAGGAAGACGGACAAGTTCGGTACGTTCGGTCTAACGAAGGACAAGTCGCTGAAGACATCGGCGCCGATCCTCAAGGACGCGTATGCGGCCTATGAGTGCAAGCTTGTGGACTACAGCACCTACGGCGACCACGTGTGGGTGGTCGGCGTGATAATGGCCACTCACTACGAGCAGGACTTCTTCACCGAACAGGAAGGGCCAAACATGAAGCTGTTCTCGCCGGCCCTCTACCTGGGCACCGAGCGGTATACGACCGTGGCCGGCGACGTACTGAAGCACCTTGACCGCAAGGAGTATGGGAAAGGCTAAAGGGGGGGCGTTGGTCGACAAGCAGAAGATTGAGCAAGCGGTGCTCTCCATCATTGAGGCGATAGGGGAAGACCCACGAAGAGAGGGTCTGGTAGGTACTCCGCGGCGTATCGCCGAGATGTACGTGGACCTCTTCAGCGGCCTGGACGTCGATCCCAAGAAGGCATTGACGGTCAGCTTCGATGAGGGTCACCACGAGATGGTCATTCTGAAGGATATCCCGTTCCACTCGATGTGCGAGCACCACTTCCTCCCGTTCGTCGGTGTGGCGCACGTGGGGTACATCCCGAAGGGACGCGTTGTCGGCGCGTCGAAGCTGGCGCGCGCGGTGGAGACGCTGGCCAGGCGTCCTCAGATACAGGAGCGGCTCACCAGCCAGATAGCTGAGGCAGTCGTCGACGCGCTGGCTCCAACGGGCGTGGGCGTGGTCATTGAGGCGGAGCACATGTGCATGACCCTCAGGGGAGTGCGTAAGCCTGGTTCGAAGATAGTGACGTCAGCCATGAGGGGCCTCTTCCGGACGAACGCGGCGACCAGGGCCGAGTTCATGTCGCTGGTGGAAGGTAAGTAGCCTACTCCTGATTCCGAAAAGACCAGACGGCCAGCGAGGCCATCACGGCGCCGAACACCACCAGCACCGCCACGTCCTCCGCGATGGACATTGTATGCCCGAACACGGTTATTCCGAGGGCCGGCATCCCCTCGGAGGGCGCGAGCACGGACTGACGCAGCGAGTCCACCCCATAGCTCACCGGATTGAGCCGCACAGGGACTCCCAACCACGAAGGGAGCCGGTCAGTCGGGAATAGCGCTGGTGACAGGAAGAACAGCGGGAAGAGTAGCAACTGCATCACCACCTGGAACGATTCCATCGTCTTGATGCGCGATGCAATCAGGATCCCCAGAGACGTCATGGAAAAAGCGAACACGAACATGAGTGGGATCAGCAGGAACACCTGCGCCACGGATATGCTCACCCCGACGAAGGGCACGAATACAAGCATCACCGCCCCTTGAACGCATGCAATCGTGGCCCCGCCCAGGGCCTTGCCGATGGCCACGGCCGTGCGGCTAATGGGTGCTACCAGGACCTCCTTCAGGAAGCCGAACTCACGGTCCCAGACAATCGACACCCCACCCATTATGGCTGTGAAGAATACTACCATGCCGATGATGCCCGGGAACATGAACTGAATATAGCTGTAGCCGCTCTCGCCGCCGAGGAGCATCATCCCGGCCGACAGACCGGTGCCGATGATAACCAGGAACAGGAATGGCTGGGCGAAGCTGGCCACGAGCCGCGCTCTGTCTCGCCAGAAGCGCAGAAGGTCGCGATACCATATGATGTATATTGCCCTCAGGTTCCTCAACGGAATCTACCTCCCCTGCCCCCCGCCTGGCGCATCGTCCACTGCCGCTTCATGACCGCCTCTCCACCAGCCTCGTCGCGGATTTCGCGGCCGGTGAGCTTCAGGAAGACGTCCTCCAGCGTCGGGCGCCTCATGCTTACGCTGCGGATCTCGGTGCTCAGGGTGCTGACCAGCGACGGTATGAACTGCTCCCCGTCCGCAACCTCGAAGTAGAACCCCTCCCTGTCCTGCTTCGCATCTATGCCGTGCCTCTGGTGGATCTCCTCCATTGCCCGGTCGTCGTCCAGCGTTCTCAGCGTGATGACGTCACCGCCTACCTCTCTCTTGAGCGCGTCGGCGGTGTCCAGGGCCACGATCTTGCCGTAGTCGATAATCGCTATGCGGTCGGCGACCTCGGCCTCGTCCATGTAGTGCGTAGTCAGAAAGATCGTGATATTCTCACGCTCCCGCAGTTCCAAAATGTAGCTCCAGATGTGGTTCCTCGTCTGAGGGTCCAGTCCGAGGGTGGGCTCGTCCAGGAAAAGAACCCTGGGGTGATGGAGCAGGCCCCTGGCGATCTCCAAGCGCCGCCTCATACCCCCCGAGTAGACCCGTACCTCCTCATGGCGCCTGTCCCACAGCTCCACCATGCGCAGGACCTCTTCGATGCGTTGCTTGACCACACTCCGGGGCACGCTGTAAACAAATGCGTGGAACCTCAAGTTCTGAAGAGCGGTGAGCCGGATATCAAGGCTAGGGTCCTGGAACACCAGGCCCAGCGACTGCCGTACCTGGTTTTGCTGGCGCGTTACATCGAATCCGTTCAGCCTGGCCGTTCCCGAGGTGGGCTTGGTGAGAGTGCACAGTATGTTTATCGTCGTGGTCTTCCCCGCCCCATTGGGGCCCAGAAAGCCGAAGATCTCCCCTTCTTGGACTTCAAACGATATGCCGTCTACAGCTACAAGCGGGCCAAACCTCTTGACCAGGTGGTCGACCTCGATGATCTTCTTCATTGTGCTTCCGCCGGGCTTCATCGTCCCCATTGTACCACGCCACTGCCTGCGGCGAACATTCCTCACCCGTCGGCGCTGCCCATGCTCAACTCGGTGCACATACTGTGTGCAATCACCCCCTTTGCCCTGTGCCATCCGTTGGCCCCCGACCTGCGACCCCCACAAGCATCTGCCCCCTGACATGCCATGCCCCACTCACTGGCCCAGCCCCTCCGGAACGCTTCCCCATTATGCACGCCGTTGCACCGTGTAATGCAGCATGTTGCGCACCACACCACTCTACTGCCCCTCCACACCATCTGCACCCACCGCGCCACAGCCAATGCACTGATTCGCCCTCGACATCACGCGTCGCCAAGTTTTATTCCACCCGAACCCTTATTACTATCGTTACACTTATCTATATACCCTCTGTTGTATAATGACAGTACAATGACTCTCGAGACTGTGCAGTGACTTTTCTACCGCGATTGGATATGAGGATTGGCTGGTGATAGACAGGGCTGAGATTCACGTCAAGGCAGGCGATGGTGGGAACGGAGCAGTGAGCTTCCGGCGGGAGAAATACGTTCCGTTCGGTGGGCCCGACGGCGGTGATGGCGGCAACGGGGGGAGTGTGTACCTTGTGGCGAATAGCCAGTTGTCGAGTCTCCACACGCTGTCGAGGAGAAGGCACTGGAAGGCCGAGCGGGGTGGCGACGGTGGTGGCAGGAAGATGCATGGGAGGAAGGGAGCGGACCTGATGATTGAGGTGCCAGCCGGTACAGTGGTGTACCGTAGCCAGGATGACGGCACGGAGGAGTTGGCTGACCTGTCGGAGGATGGCAGGGCGAAGGTGGTAGCTCATGGTGGCCGGGGCGGGCGGGGGAATGCGCGGTTCGCGACTGCCACCAATCAGGCGCCGCGCATAGCGGAGAAGGGGGACGTGGGAGAGGAAGTACATCTGCTTCTGGATCTGAAGCTCATTGCAGACGTTGGCATAGTCGGCTATCCCAGCGTGGGCAAGTCCACGCTTCTGGCAGCAGCATCGGCGGCGAGACCGAAAATAGCGGAGTATCCATTCACTACAACTGAGCCGGCACTCGGGGTTGTGGAGGTGGGGCGTGACACGTTTGTGCTCGCCGAGATACCCGGTCTCATTGAGGGAGCGCACACGGGAGTGGGATTGGGGGACGAGTTCCTACGACATGCAGAGCGGACAAGGGTGTTGATTCATCTGGTCGACGGCACGACGACCAGTGTGGTACATGACATCGCCGCGGTCAACCAGGAACTGCAGCTATACAACGAAGCGCTCGGACGCAGGCCGCAGATACTTGCTGTGAACAAAATCGACCTGCCTGAGGTTGAAGGGCGCATGCGCGAACTCAGGGAGACTCTTTCGCGCGAAGGGCAGAAGGTGATGTTCGTGTCGGCGGCAACCGGGAGGGGTGTCGCGGAGCTGATGGCGAAGGCAGCCGAGATGCTGCAGCGGGTGGCGGGCGAATCCACCGCAGCGCCGGCAAAGGTGGTATTGCAGCCACCAAGCGTGAGGCCGGCCGTTTCGGTTCGGGAAGAGGGGGGTGTGTTTGTGGTATCGTGCGAGGACGCGGAGCGGCTGGTCGCTCGAATGGACCTGGCCAGCACTGAAGCCCGCTCCTATGTGAGGCGGCAACTGGGGCGACTGGGAGTGGCACAAGCATTGCGGCGGGCTGGTGCGAAGCCCGGGGATCGCATCCGTGTGGCCGACACTGAATTGGAGTGGCAGTAGTGCGCGTTGGAGTGCTTGGGGGAACCTTCGACCCGATTCACAATGGGCACGTGAAGGTCGCCGAGGAAGCCAGCGAGAAGCTGAGCCTCGCTCGCGTGCTGTTCGTGCCGGCTGGCGAACCGTGGCTCAAGGGCCACAGGATGCTGACAGGCGCCAGCCATCGGCTGCAAATGGTGAAGCTTGCGGTCGCGCTCGACAAGCGCTTCGAGGTATCGACCGTGGATCTTGACCGAGCCGGGCCGTCATACACCGAGGACACGCTCTCTGCACTGCAACGCCGGCTTGGAGCAGACGCCGAGCTGTATTTCATCCTGGGCGCTGATGCGCTCAAGGAGTTCGACAAATGGAGGAACCCGCATCGCATTGTAGCGATGTGCCACCTCGTGGCACTGAAGAGGCCTCGCTGCCCCTTGCCAGACCTGGCGGGTCTGGAGAGCGCAGTGCCGGGCATCTCAGAGCGCACCATCGTCCTCGATAATCAGCCCATCGACATAACATCGAGCGATATCCGGAATCGCGTTCAGCAGGGCCTTCCTATAGCTGACCTGGTGCCGCAGCCTGTGGAGCGATACATTCGGGAATACTGTCTCTACGGGAATACGTAGATGGCCGGAGGTGGCCGCGAGGCACCTTGAGCGGCCCGCATGGCCTACGTGTCCGGGGGAGACGACACTCCGGAGACCGTTGCTGCGAAGCGCAGATAAAGGAGGTACCGCGCCAGTTCCTCTGTCTCCCGGGGGGATGCACTCCGGAGAAGCTCTTCGCTGCTCAGCGGCGCTGGCGCAGCCAGGGAGGCGTACCAGTCGAACTCTGGAGTGCAGCCAGCCAGTTGCTGAAGTTGTTGCACGGGCACGGCCAGAATCTTCGAAAGCTCAAGCATGTCACGCTGGCTAGGGCGCCTCGTCCCGCTCTCGAAGCGGGAGACGAGACTTGATGACCTGCGAAGAGACTCGGCCAACTGCAACTGCGTCATGCCCTGATCATGCCTTCGCCGTCTAATCAACTCTCCACATTGACTCCACTGATTGGTCATGATGAAGTACCTTCCTTGATGCGCCAACTAGCTATTCTACAGAGGCATGACAATTTGTCAATGCTTTTACTGTAAGGACTTGACAATCCATCATCAAACACCGTAGAATTGGCGAGACAGGTTTGCGGGGCACAGGTTCGGAGGTGTATAATGGTTGTATCTTCCTTGAGGTGCAACGTGGGCCATGACCGCAGGCGGCTGATCCAAGAGGTGGTGACGGAGCACGCGCTGCTGCGCGGCGACTTCACTCTGTCATCCGGCGAGCAGTCGGACTACTACTTCGATGGTAAGATGGCGACGACGTTGCCCCAAGCCGCCTACCTCATTGCGCAGGAGGTATTTGAACTCATCAGGGGACAGGGCATTTCGGCCGTGGGAGGGTTGGCCATCGGGGCGGATCTCATTGTGGCGGCGGTTGCCATCGTCAGCTACCTGGAAGGCGAACCCATGCCCGCCTTCGTCATAAGGCACCAGGCAAAAGGGCACGGAACCGGGAAGCTGATCGAAGGCCAGTTCCCCAAGGTCAAGGGCGCGAGGGTAGCAGTAGTTGATGACGTCATGACGAAGGGCGGCTCGGTATTGAAGGGCATAAGGGCTGTGGAAGAGGAAGGCGCGCAAGTCGCGAAGGTCGTCGTGCTGCTCGACCGGCGCCAAGGGGGAACGGAGAGGCTCCTTGCCGAAGGCTATGATGTGGTGGCGATCCTTCATGGAAGCGAACACGGGGACGTAAGAGCCAATGAGTGTATGGAAGTTGCGCGACAAGCTACAGGAGGGTCTGCACCAAGATAATCTTTGGAAGCTTGGTTCGCTTGCCCGCGAATTGGCAATGGATGATCCGCATCCATTGCCATTCTTTGTCCTTAGCGAGGTGTTCCTCGAGATTGCCCAGCAGTGGGATGAGGTGCCTGTAGTTGCTGAAGTCGCCAGCCAAGTGAGGTCGTCTGTCCAGGCGCCGCTTGCAGAGGTTCTTGACGGACTGGAGAACGGTATCCCTCAAGACGACCTGTTCGATTGTCTGGAGAGACTTGTATCGGCATTGCTGTCGGTCCTTCGCGTATCGAACACCTAGGTTCGTGCCGGGCATCTCAGAGCGCACTATCGTCCTCGACAATCAGCCCATCGACATAACATCGAGCGGTATCCGCAATCGCGTTGAGCAGGGCCTTCCTATAGCTGACCTGGTGCCGCCAGCTGTGAATGACTACATCGCCAAGCACAGCCTGTACACGCGCTCACCCTAGCGAGCCCGGCGGGGAGAAGCGCCAGCGGACCCCGTCGTTCCCCATACTCACCCCAGAGAGCCACAATACACACTCCCTATTCCTGTAGTCCCATAGCGACCAGTGTGTGCTTTTCAGGTCTCTACCTATTGACAACGAAAGTTAAATATGCTATATCTTATCTGATACTACTTGTTGTTATCATGGAATACCAGGTGCCTCAATTCGGATGAAGGAGGCAGCGCGAATAAGGGGGAGAGGGAGGTGTTACAGGTATAGCGAGCGGGCGGGAGCTAATGGCCAAGGATGAAGCTGGCGAGGGGCATGCTGCGGCGTTGGCCGTTGTGTCATCTGGCTGGACAGGCCACACCGCACGGCGGGGCAATGTCCGTTGGAGGGGTCGCGGATGCAGCATGACGGCACGAAAAACCGAATAGCGCCTGATCAAAACGGCAAAGACGACAGCCACAGTGCCGACGAGGTGCTGATGCTGTCGCGATGCGCCATGGACCTGGTGGAGCTGTCGCCAGATGATGACGTTTTCCACTTCATTGGTGAGCGGCTTCTTGAACTGGCCGGGGACTGCTACATTGTCGTGAACTCTTTTGATGAGGCGACAGGACAATTCTGCCTTCGACACGTGCTCGGTGCGAGGCAGCCAGTGCAGGCGATAGCGAGGGTAATGGGCCGACACCCCGTCGGCCTGTCAGTCCCCATCCGCAGCGAGGGGCGCCGGGGACTGACAACCGGCAGGCTGGAGCTGGTGCCGGGAGGACTGTATGAGATTGGCGCCGGCAGTATGCCCCGGCGTGTGTGCAGAGGTATCGAGATGGCACTGGGCGTGGCCCATTGGCATGCCATCGGTTTCGCGTGGCGAGGGCAGCTCTTCGGCAGCGCCATTGTGGCAACGCGCAAGCCGCCGCCGCCGAGGACAGTCAGGCTTATCGAGGCTTTCATCAAGGAGGCCTCAGTGGCATTGCAGCGCTGGCTGGCCGAAGAGGCCCTGAGGAAGGCGCATGCAGATTTGGAGCAGCGCGTTGAGGAGCGCACCAGGGAGCTATCCGATGCCGTGTCGCGACTGGAGGCGGAGATCGCGGAGCGCGCCAAGGCGGAGGAGCAGTTGAAGCGGGAGCGCACCGCCCGTGACGCCATAGTCAGTTTGAACCCCTACGCTATATCGATGTACGACTCTGAGGGGCACTTCACCAGCGGGAATCAGGCGTTCCAGGAGCTGTTCGGGTCAACGCCGCCCAGTGACTACTCCCTTTTCACCGACCCGATCCTCCTGGCCAACGGCTATCTGGAAGAACTCCTGAAGCTGAAGAAGGGCGAAGCGGTTCCCCTTCCCGCTGTGTGGTACAACCCGCACTTGGTCAGGGCCGACGTGCCCGATGCCCCGCGCTACGTGCGCGGCGTGGCATTCCCCATCAAGGGCGGCGGCGACGAGATCCGCGGCATAGTCGCTATGCATGAGGACGTCAGCGAGAGCACGCGTCGCGACGAGGAGTTGCACCTGAAAGACTGCGCGCTCGCGGCGTCAATCAATGCCATCGCCCTGGCCGACTCAGATGGAAGGCTGACCTACGTCAATGCGGCGTTCCTGAAGCTGTGGGGGTACGATGACGACAAGCAGGTCATCGGGCGCCCCTCCAGGGAGTTCTGGCAGGCGAGCAGGAACCTCGCCGGGCATGCCGGGGCGAAGCCCGGCGGATGGCGCGGCGAGGCGATTGGAGTGAACAGGGAAGGCGCTGCCTTCGTTGTCGAGCTTTCGGCAAGCGTCGTGACTGACGGCGACGGCCAACCCGGCTTCACGATGGCCTCGTTCATCGATGTGACGGAACGGAGGCGGCTGGAGGACGTCCTTCGGGAGTCGGAGGAGCTCTCAAGGGGGATGCTCAGCGCAGCCCGCGCCGCTGTATACATCGTGCAGGACGGCTGTTTCCTGTATGTCAATCCTCAGTTTGAGCAGATAACGGGTCGCGCCATGGCCGAGCTGTCTGGAGCGCATTGTCTCGAACATGTCCACCCCGACGACAGGAAGGCGGTGAGGCAGAAGGCCGTAGAGCAGCTCAAGGGTCAGAGCACCCCCCCATACGAGTTCAGGTACATGTGCAAGGACGGCAGGACGCTGCATCTCATGGAGAAGGTGGCGTCCATCATGTACAAGGGGAAGCCCACCACCGTTGGAAGCTTCATGGATGTCACCGACCTGAAGCGTGCCCAGGACGAACTGTCGCGGAGCGAGGAACGGTATCGCAGCCTCATCGAAACGGCGGGAGCGGGGGTGGCTACGGTGGACCATGAGGGGAGACTGGCGTTCGTCAACGGCGCTCTCTGCGCCATGGTGGGCCGAGCCGAAGACGAGCTTCTTGGAGAACCCGTGACCGACCTGGTGCATGCTGACGACCGGCCCAAGATCGCCGGTCTGCTCGGCAAGGTGTCCGGGACACTTCTATCGGGCAGGGTGGTTGAGTTCAGGGCGATTCACCGGGACGGGCATGTAGTATGGTGCCACACGTGTCCCACCATGGTCCGGCGGGAGGACGGGACGGCTGGCTTCAACGCCATCATCCATGACGTCACCGAACGGAAGCTGCTTGAGGACCGCTTCAGGTCGCTCATTGAGCACGCGTTCGACGTGATCGAGATCCTGGACGAGAGTGGCATTATCCAGTACGCGAGCCCGGCGGTGGAGAGCGGGCTGGGGTACAAGCCCGAGGAGGTGCTGGGGCAGAACGCCCGCGCCTTTCTGCACCCAGATGACGCGGGGAGACTGGGAAGCCTCCTGGCGGAGCTGGTTGAAGACCCTGGGGGCACCAGCCGCACTCAGTTCAGGTGCCGCCACAAGGACGGGTCGTGGCGCCACCTCGCCGTCGTGGGGCAGAACCATCTTGACGACCCGGCAGTAGCCGGCATCGTCGTGAACGCCCGGGATATCACGGAAAGCAAGCTGGCTGATGAGGCGGTCAGGCGGAGCCAGAGGGAACTGCTGCAGATTGTCGATGGAAGTTCCATTCCCATGTTTGTCGTCAACAGTGAGCATGTTGTCACGCACTGGAACAGGGCGTGCGAGAACCTCACCGGCATGCTCGCGGCGGATGTAGTAGGCACCAGCGAGCACTGGGCCCCGTTCTACCCTGAGTCACGGCCCCTGATGGCCGATCTGGTAGCCGACAACGTGCCACAGGGCGAGATGGCCGAGCACTACAACGGCCGGTTCGCTCGCTCCACCCTGGTAGAGGGCGCGTTCGAAGCGGAGGGCTTCTTCCCGAAACTTGGGGAGCAGGGCAAGTGGCTGTACTTCACCGCAGCGCCGTTGCGAGACGACGACGGCCACACTGTCGGCGCCATAGAGACGCTGCACGACACCACGGACCGAAGGCGAGCAGAGGAAGACCTCTTCGAGAGCGAGGAGAAGTACCGGCACCTGTTTGGCAATGCCCAGGCAGCGCTCTACCGGACCAGCGTATCCGACGGCAGGGTCCTTGAGTGCAATGAGGTTTACGCGCGGCTCCTCGGCTATGACAGCCGCGAGCAGTGCCTCGCCGAGCGCGTCGCATCGCACCACTACTTGGACCACGGCACCCGTGACCGCCTGTTGCGACAACTCCGAGAACAGGGCGAGATCAGGGACGCCGAGGTCGAGGTCACTCGCCGTGACGGTACACCAGTCTGGTTGAGCTACTCGGCGCGGCTCTACGCCGAGAGAGACTGCATCGAAGGGGCCGTCATAGACATTACGGAAAGCAAGAAGGCGCAGGAAGCCCTTCGTCTCTCCGAAGAGCGATACCGGCTGCTCATCGAGAATGCCAACGAGGCCATCATAGTGGCCCAGGACGGGGCATTCAAGTACGCCAACGCCAAAGCCGGAGAGATGACGGGCCTCTCGCTGGAGGAACTGGCGGCAACACCCTTCATGGATGTTATCCACCCGGACGACCGCCAGCTGGTGGCCGAGCGTCACATGCGCCGTCTCCAGGGCGAAGAGTTCGAACACGTCTACTCCTTCCGGATGGTGGACCGGGAGGGGAACATCAAGTGGGTGCAGATAAACGCAGTGCTGATGGAATGGCAAGGCAGGCCGGCCACTCTGAATCTCCTCACCGACGTCACGGAGAAGAAGGAGGCGGAGAACCAGCTGCGCGAGAGCGAAAGCCGCTACCGCCTTCTCGCTGAGAACGTGACCGATGTCATCTGGACGCTGGATGACAAGCTCAAGTACACGTATCTGAGTCCTTCTGTCGAACGTCTGCTGGGCTTCACCGTTGAGGAGGCCTGTGCCAAGACCCTTGAAGACAGGCTGACGCCGGACTCGCTGGGAGTGGTGAGGAAGGCGATGGAGGAGGAGTTGCTCAAGGCGGGCCCGCCGTATCGGACGACGTCGACCATGGAACTGGAGCAGTACCGAAAGGACGGCTCGACAGTGTGGACTGAGGCCAGCATGACTCTTCTCCGCGACGCGAATGACGAAGTGCAGGGAATGCTGGGCATCACGCGTGACATCAGCGAGCGCAAGCAGGCCGAGGAGGCGGTGCGTGAGAGCGAGGCGCGCTTCCGGCGGTTTGTAGGGAACGCCCCCGACATCACCTTTCGCTGGTCGGTGGAGGAGGGCCTCGAGTACGTAAGTGCCAGTGCACTCCGTGTGACAGGCTACACGCCTGAGGAGCTGCTCACCGACCCGGAGCTGGCGGCGGGGATATCCAGGGCCCGCGACCTCGACATGGGGCTTGACTACCGCCAGGCAGCCGCGGAGGGACATGCGCTGCCGCCACGGGAGTTTGCCTTCGCGCGGCGCGGTGGCGGCGAGGCGTATCTGGAGATACGGGCCGTGCCTCTGGTTGACGGCAGCGGGGAACTTACCGCCTTCGAAGGCATCCTGCGGGACATCACCGAGCGCAAACAGGTCGAGGAAGCGCTGCGGCGCAGCGAGGAATTCAGTTCAAGCCTGCTGGCGAACGCGCCGAGCGCCATTCTGGTGGTCAATCCGGATAGCTCCATACGCTACGTCAATCCGGCGTTGGAGGAACTCACTGGCTTCTCCGCAGGTGAACTCATGGGCAGCGGGCCTCCCTACCCCTGGTGGACCGTAGACGCCCTCGAGCGAACGGGGCGAGACCTGATGGATGCCATCCCGAGGGGCGCTCGAGGGCTCGAGCAGTTGTACCGGAAGAAGAACGGGGAGGACTTCTGGGTCGAGCTCACCGCCGTTCCCATCATCGAGACCGACGGAGAGCTGAAGTATCATCTGGTCACCTGGGTCGATATCACCGAGCGCAAGCAGGGAGAGGAAGCGCTGCGGCACTCCGAGTACAAGTATCGCACCGCCATCGAGTCGGCCAGAGACGGGGTGCTTATCCTCAACCGCGATTGGGTCATCGTTGATGCCAACAGGATGTCCGTCAGCAGCGTGGGCTACGACTACAAAGAGCAGCTAGTTGGGAGGAGTATCGCCGATGTCGTGGACGACGATACTGCAGGTGGGCTGGGCGAGACGCTGCGGGGGACCCTGGAGAAACACGGCTACCTGGCGAACCTTGAGGTGACGGCGCGCACCAGGGACGCGAGAAGCTTGCCGGTGCAGGTGAACATCTCACAGGTTCTTGACCGCTGGGGTGAGCCGACCAGCTACATGGTTGTGGTGAGGGACGTCAGCGAGCGCAAGCGGGCCGAAGAGGCGGCCCAGCGGTACACCAGAAACCTCGAGGCGCTGCACGCTATCAGTATTGCTGTGAGCCAGACTTTGGACCTGGACGAGATGCTGGAGAGCGCGCTGGACAAGGTGCTCAAGGTGACCGGGACGGACGCCGGCTACATACATCTCTTCGATGCCGAACGCCGGGAGTTGGTGCTTAAGGCGCATCGTGGGTTGTCCGAGCGCTACGTGGCCGCCATTGAGACCATGGGCGTGAGCGAGGAAGCCATGAAGCGCTGGCACGACGCCTATCCGGAGCCGGCCTTCAGGATGCGGCGCATTCTGAGCGAGCCGTCTTTCGCAGCTGCGAACTCTGCTGGGCGGGAGGAGAGCATTCACACCAGCGTGGCGGTCCCGCTCTGGTCCAAGTCAGTGATGCACGGGGGACTGACCCTTGTTTCGCATGCGCGTCGTCGGTTCAAGCCCGAGGAGCTGGAGCTTCTCGAGGCCATCGGCAACGAGATAGCGGTGGGGATTGAGAATGCCAAGCTGTTGGAGAGGACGAAGGAGCTTTCCGCTACCGACGAGTTGACCGGCCTGTACAACCGCCGCCAGTTCTTCGAGCTACTGGAAGGCGAGTTGAACCGGATGCACCGCTACGGCGGCTCGTTCACTCTGGCCATGGTGGACCTGGACGAGTTCAAGGAGTACAACGACAGGTTCGGGCACAGCAACGGCGATGCCCTGCTCAGGTCCGTGGCGCAGGCGCTGAGGTCCGAACTCAGGAAGCCCGACATGGCGTTTCGCTACGGGGGCGACGAGTTCACCATCATCCTGCCGGAGACAGACGCGGAGAAGGCCAAGGGCATCATCGACCGCCTGAGGTTGGCCCGGATGGAAGTGCTCCAGACAGACGGCTACACTTCACGCCTTTTCCTCAACTTCAGTGCCGGGATCGCCGAGTTCCCGCAGAATGCCGAGACAGCCGATGGCCTGGTGTTCCTGGCTGACACCGCGCTCTATCATTCGAAGAGGGCCGGGGGCAACCGGTCGACGCTGGTGTCGGATTTGGGTGAGCTGGCGGCAGACGTCGTCGACAGTGCCACTATGGACCAGGTATACGCCCTGGCCGCAACGGTCGACGCGAGAGATCCCCACACCTACGGTCACTCGAAGCGGGTGGCGACAGTATCCGAGATGATCGGCACGGCGATCGGGCTTCGGCCGAAGCAGATAAGTGACCTGCGGGCCGGGGCGCTTCTTCATGATATCGGCAAGGTGGGCGTGCCCGACTCGATCCTGACCAAGCCCGATAGGCCTTCGGAGCCTGAGTGGATGATTATTCGCAAGCACCCGGTCGAAGGCGCGAAGATCGTGGGATACGTGAAGGAGCTGGAGGGGCTGGTGCCTCTGATACGGCATCACCACGAGTGGTACGATGGCAGCGGCTACCCCGACGGACTCAGGGGAGAGAAAATACCTTTGGGTGCTCGAATCATCAGTGTTGCCGACGCGTACGACACAATGACCACGCCGCGCCCTTACCGGCAGGTCGTATCGTCGGACGAGGCCTGTAGGGAGCTGGAGCGCTGCTCAGGCACTCAGTTCGATCCGCGCCTGGTTAAGGCATTCCAGGCGGCGTTGAAGGAAAAAGCGCAGGTTGAAGCGCGTCAGGCAGAGCACTTCCCCCTGTAGGGCGAATCCGTGAAAGCCAGTCATCCGCCAGACAAGCGAACTGAGAGTCACGACGGCTCCGCACACGGGCGGGGGCGGCAGGTGTACGGAGCAAAGAGGACTGAGGGACAACCGATGGACGAACTGACGAACACAGGACAGCGAGCTGCCGCATCGGCGGAAACGCATTCCGCTGGGTCGGTGACGCCGGACGATGGGCTGTACCGCTCTTTTGCCGAGTACGCCTCCGATTTCATCTGGACCATGGACATGAGCCTGCGCTACACCTACGTCAGTCCATCCGTGACAAGCCTCCTGGGCTACACTGTCGAGGAGGCGAAGGACCTGAGGCTGGAAGACTTGATGGACCAACAGTACATTGACCTGGCTGCCAGCGTGCTGGCTGAGGAGTTGTCGGTCCAGCAGACACCTGACCTGGGGAAGTCGCGAACCTTGGAGTCCGAGCTGAAGCGCAAGGATGGTTCGACCGTGTGGGTCGAGTCAAGGATGAAGTTCGTGCGAGATGCGAACGGGGAGCGAGTAGGCATCTCGGGGATCTCGCGTGACATAACGGAGCGGAAGCAGGCTCAGCAGAAGATAGAGCACCTCACACGGTTGTTGCGTGCCATCCGCAATGTCAATCGGCTCATTACGAAAGAGAGGGACCGCGACGCGCTGCTGGAGGCGGCGTGTCGCAATCTCGTTGACACCCCGGGCTATGACAGCGCGTGGGTCTGTGTGTTTGGCGAACGTGGACGGCCGGTGTCCGTTGCTCAGGCCGGTCTGGGGGCGTGTTTCGTGCCGATGGAGGAGTGGCTGGTCGGGGGCAACCTGTCGAGCTGTGGTGAGAAGGCTTCGAAGGGGCCTGGTGTGGTAGTAACCAGGGCCTCGACTCGCGCCTGCGGCGATTGCCCGTTGCTCTCCTGTTGTGCCAGCAGCTTGGCTGTGACGACTCGACTGGAGTGCGACGGGAAAGTCTACGGCGTGCTGTCGATCGTAGCCCCCTTGTGGCTCAAACCAGACACGGAGGAGCGGATGCTGCTCCAGGAGGTGGCGATGGACATCGCCTTCGCTCTCCAGACCATGGAATCGGAGGAGGAGCGCCGGGGTGCGGAGGAGGCGCTGAAGGAGTCAGAGGAACTCTCCCGGGGCCTGCTGGAGGCGGTGACGGTCGGGACGTACATTGTCCAGGACGGCAAGTTCCAGTACGTGAACCCGCGGTTCCAGGAGATAACAGGTTACACCGGGCACGAGCTCCTCGGTACCCAGTCTCTGGACTACGTGCATACCGAGGACAGGGAGACGGTCCGTGGGAAGGCGATAGACTGTCTCAAGGGCAGGAGCAGTTCGGCCTACGAGTACCGGTACCTGCGCAAGGACGGCGACGTACTGTGGATTCTGGAGAGGGTGGCATCCATCGTGCATCGGGGGCGCCTGGCTACGGTGGGCAGCTTCATGGACATCACCGAGCGCAAACGCGCAGAGCACGCGCTGCGCGATAGCGAGGAGAAATACCGCAACCTGGTCGAACGAGCCAACGACGGTATCCTGATCATCCAGGGGGGCATCATCAAGTACGCCAACCAACGGTTGGCCGAGATGGGCGGGTATACGCTGAGCGACCTGATCGGGGTCCCATTCATCAGCTTCGTCCACCCTGACGAAGTCCGCAATGCGGCCAATCGCTACAAGCGACGGATGGCGGGAGAGACCCTTGAATCCGTGTACGAGACTGTTCTCAGGCGCAAGGACCGGTCCGACCTCCACGCCGAGATCAATGCCGGGGTGGTCACATACGATGACAGTGCCGCCGACCTGGTCTTCGTCCGCGACACCACAGAGCGCAGGATGGCTGAGGAGAACGCGCGGCAGTCCGAGATCAAGTATCACACCGCTCTCGAATCGGCGCGGGACGGTATCATCATAATCGACTCGGACGGCATCGTCGTTGATGTCAATCAAACGTGCCTGGGTGCGTTGGGATGCAACTCCAAAGACGAGGTGGTGGGGTCCCATGTTGTCGGCCTGCTGGCGCCGGAAACCCAGCGGCAAATGGAGCGGGGACTGCGGGGGAGTCTTGAAAAGACGCTGGTCGAGGGCAAGGGGTACGTCACCAATCTCGAACTGGTGGCGCGCTCCGCAGACGGAAGGCAGTTCCCCATTGAGGTGAACGTTTCGCGCCTGAGCGATGAAAGGGGTCAGGGGAGAGGGAGCGTGATCGTGATTAGAGACATCACGGAGCGCAAGCGCGTGGAGAAGCAGCTCCTCGACCACACGATGCGCCTCGAGGCCCTTCATGCCATAAGCGCCGCGGTGATCCAGTCGCTCGATCTGGACACCATGCTGAAGAGCGCGCTCGACAAGGTGGTCGAGGTCATCGGAGCGAACGCTGGGTACATACACCTGTTCGACACTGAAAGCAGGGAACTGGTCCTGAAGGCGCAGCGCGGCCTCTCACAGCGGTACATTGAAGCGATAGGCAGACTCAGCGTGCGTGAGGAGGCGATGCAGCGCTGGGCGACATACCCGGAGCCATCGTTCCGACCGGACGGCATCGTCGACCAGTTGGGCGACCGGTCGGTGGGCGCTGCCGACGGGTCCGACATGCTGCGGATTCTGGTGTCCATACCGCTGTGGTCGAAATCAGGAATGCAGGGGGGCCTTACGCTTGTTGGGAACACGTCGCGCCACTTCCCCCCCGAGGAACTCGACCTCCTCAAGGCCATCGGCAACGAGATAGCGGTAGGAATAGAGAACGCCAGATTGCTTGGAAAGACCAAGCAGCTCTCCATAACGGATGAGCTGACGGCGCTGCACAATCGCCGCCACTTCTATGAGGTGCTGGAGAACGAGATGAACCGCACCCAGCGCTACGGTCACTCCTTCTCACTGGTGATGGTCGACCTCGATGGTTTCAAGGAGTACAACGACAAGTACGGCCACACCAACGGTGATACCGTGCTGAGGTCGCTTGCCCAGATGCTCAAATCGTTGCTGAGGAAGAGCGACACCGCGTTCCGCTACGGTGGAGATGAGTTCACCATCATTCTCCCTGGTACCGAGGTAGAGAAGGCGAAGAAGATAGTCGACCGGATACGGGACAGATGGCCGGAGATACCGAAGGCGGAATCGGCGGCACTGGATAACCCGCTGGGGTTCAGCGCCGGCATCGGCCAGTACCCCGACGATGCCGAAACCGCCGATGGACTGATATTCCTCGCCGACACCGCCCTGTATCACTCCAAGAGGACCGGCGGGTACAGGTCAACCGTTGTGTCCGACCTGCCGAGCCTGGCGTTGAAGCATCACGACAGAGCCACGCTGGACCACGTGTACGCCCTCTCGGCGACGGTGGACGCCAGGGACCCGTTCACTTACGGCCACTCCGAACGAGTCGCCACGATAGCGGAGATGATTGGGAGGGCGGCGGGTCTGCCCCCGGAAGAACTCGCCGACCTGGAGTTTGGCGCTCTGCTGCATGACATTGGCAAGGTTGGCGTTCCCGACTCGATTCTCACCAAACCCGACAAACTCACTGAAAAGGAGTGGAGGGTGATGCGTAAGCATCCGGGTGAGGGAGCGAAGATAATCGGGCATGTCAAGGAGCTGGCTTCCGTGGTTCCCATGGTGCGGCACCATCACGAGTGGTACGATGGCAGCGGGTATCCGGACGGGATCAAGGGTGAAGAGATTCCCATCTGCGCTCGAATCATCAGCATAGCGGACGCCTATGACACCATGACCACGCTGCGTCCCTATCGGGTGCCAATGTCGCAGAGGGCGGCGTTGGAGGAACTGCGGCGCTGCTCCGGCACTCAGTTTGACCCGGAGCTGGTCGAGCACTTCGCCAGCGTTCTGAGTGAGGCGGATGCCCATGACGCAACGGGGGCGAAGTCGGTGTTCCCAGCGCGAAAATAGCGATGGCTGGTGGGGCGTGCTGCCGGGCGGCGTGACGGCTAGATGTCGAGGTTTTTCACGCTCTTGGCGTGTGCCTGGATGAAGGCTTTTCTCGGCGGGACTTCGTCGCCCATGAGGGTCTCGAAGGTCTTGTCAGCATTCACGGCATTTGACACGGTGACCTGGAGCAGGCTTCGCGTATCGGGGTTCATCGTGGTGTCCCACAGTTGCCCCGGAGTCATTTCCCCCAGGCCCTTGTAGCGCTGAATCTCCACCTTCCCCTTCAGTTTCTTCAACAGGTCGTCCTTGTCCCTCTCGGTGAAGACCCAGTGCTTCTCTTTGCCGGCGCTGATCCGGTAGAGCGGTGGCTGGGCGATGTAGAGGTGACCGGTGCCGATGAGCTCCGCCATGTGACGGAAGAAGAAGGTCAGAAGCAGCGTGCGAATGTGAGATCCGTCCACATCAGCGTCGGTCATTATTATGACGCGGTCGTAGCGCAGCTTGGAGAGGTCCATCTCGCTGTCGATACCAGCTCCGAGGGCGGTGATGATGGTGCGGATCTCCTCGTGGGTCAACATCTTCTCGGGCGAGGCCTTCTCCACGTTGAGGATCTTGCCCTTCAGCGGCAGGATTGCCTGGAAGCGGCGGTCCCTGCCCTCTTTCGCCGAGCCGCCAGCCGAGGGGCCCTCGACGAGGTAGATCTCTGACTTGGAAGGGTCCTTCTCGGAGCAGTCGGCCAGCTTGCCGGGCAGGGCGGCCCCATCCAGGGAGTTCTTCTTGATGACCAGATCGCGGGCCTTCTTGGCTGCCTCGCGCGCTCGGGCTGTGGTGAGGCACTTCTCGACAATCCGCTTCGTATCTGCCGGGTGCTCGTCCAGGTACTGCGAGAGTCCCTCCACGACCGCCGACTCGACGTGGTTCTTCACCTCCGGGTTGCCCAGTTTGCCCTTCGTCTGCCCCTCAAACTGGGGTTCGGCCAGCTTCACGCTGACAATCGACACCAGCCCCTCCCGCGCGTCGTCACCGATGAGATTCGCGTCTTCATCCTTGAGCAGCTTCATCTTCCGCGCCGCGTCGTTGATGACGCGGGTGAGACCGGAGCGAAAGCCGGTGAGGTGGGAGCCCCCGTCCTGCGTGTTGATGCAGTTGGCGAAGCTCAGGGCGGTTTCGGCGAAGCCCTCGTTGTACTGTAGCGAGACCTCCATCTCCGTGCCGTTTGCCTGCTTCGACAGGTAGATGGGCTTGTGGAGCACCGAACGGTTCTTGTTCAGGGCGCGGGCGAAGCTGGCGATGCCGCCCTCGAAGTAGAAGGTCACCTCGCGGTCCGACCGCTCGTCACGGAAGTGCATCTCCAGGCCCTTGGTCAAGTAGGCCATCTCACGGAAGCGCTGTGCCAGAGTGTTGAAATCATAGGCGATGCTGCCGAAGACCTGCCCGTCCGCCAGAAAGGTCGTGGTCGTTCCCGTCTCTGTCGTCTCCCCCACCTGCTCCACACCGTTCTGGGCCACGCCGCGGCAGTACTCCTGACAGAAGAGTCGGTCGTCACGCCGCACCTCGACTCTCAGCCATGAGGAGAGGGCGTTCACCACCGAGGCGCCCACGCCGTGGAGGCCTCCCGAGACCTTGTAGCCTCGGCCGCCGAACTTGGCCCCGGCGTGGAGCGTGGTCATGACTGCCTCGAGCGCGGACGTCCTGGTGACCGGATGCATGTCGGTTGGTATGCCCCGGCCGTTGTCGGCAACGCGGACTCGCCCGTCAGCGAATATGACGATCTCAACACGGTCGCAGTAGCCTGACAGGGCCTCGTCGATGCTGTTGTAGACTATCTCGTACACCAGGTGGTGCAGGCCCTTCGGCCCGGTGCTGCCGATGTACATACCGGGTCGCCGGCGCACTGCTTCCAGTCCACCCAGTACAACGATGTCTTCTGCGGTATACTCGTTATCCTGCATGGGCATGCCACACATACGTCAGGCTCCGCCGATGCCATAGAACGGCTAGAGCGAAGCGTGCGGGAAATACTGAAGAACGGTCAAAAAGGGTTCCTCCCATAATTATAGCACAGAGCCCCGTTCATTGGAAGTTGCCGCCTCTTGACTTAGCTTCCACCGGACGTAGCTCAGGTAGGGCAAAAGCTCCACCTTCTCTTGCTCGCTCAACTGTGAGAAGGGATCAACCGCACTGGGGATTTCGTCCTTAAGCGAAGCCACCAGGTCCATGGGTATGCGGTTGAGGGCTTTGCACAGCTCGACGTAGCGCACCCCATACACACTGGCCCACATAGCCAGCGCTCCGTCCTTGGGCTTCTTCCACCCCCCTTCTACTTGGTACACGAAACCGGGCGAGACGCTGAGCTTCGTGGCTATGTCCGCCACGCGCGGAATACGTCCACTGACGTCTTCACGCAAGCGGCTTCTGGCGTCCCGTAACCGGTTGCCAAGCACCGCGTAGGGGCGTCGCTTCCTGGAGCCCGTGTCCAACACGTGGGACATTATTACACCAAATTGTGCAAAAGTCAAGCTTATGTATTGACATTTTCAACCATTTGGTGTAGTATGTATCCGCAATCCCCATCAGAGTTGTTGTTCTGGGGACACCCCCAGACCCCCGCCAGAGGGGAGCCTCCTCCAGGCTCCCCTCCGTGATTTGACCGGCGGTTGGGTCTCCGCTTCACTTCCTCACCCCGTCCAGGATGAACATGGAGCCGGCGTATATCTGGCCGATGACAGGCGTGACGGTGATCCTGGATATCCTCGAGGTGGTGTTGTTCCACCTGCCGGTAATGTGGCGTAGAGAGGAGCTTCCCAGGCCGGCAAAGCTGAGCCACTCCTTTTGCACTGTGGCGTCGCGGTTCTGGATGTAGATGAAGGCAACTCCGTAGTGGAGGTCGTCGAACATACCGAGCACGCCGAAGGTGTTCGCCTCTACCAGCGTGGTGCGTACACCGCTCGAGTCGGCGAGAAGGTCGCGGAAATCGTAGTTCTGTCCGTCGTCGTCGTTGAAGCGAAGGCCGGTGGACATGGGGCCGCCGTACGTTGACCTTCTGATGAGGGCGAGAAGCCTGAAGGCGGCGTGGTCCGCGGAGAGTCCCTCGAAGTCCACCGCCGTGGCGTTCTCGTCGAGGACTCTTGTCTCGATGTGTTCCCAGGGCCAGCCGCGCTGGCTGTGGCCCGAGGTGGAGAAGACGGCGGTCACCACGGCATCGTGCGGGTTGGACTCGTCCAGGAAGATGACGGCGCAGGGCAGGCCGGGGACCATCGTCGCCGGGGGTATGGCGCGTGACACGGGCACCCCTTCGAGCCACACCGAAAGACTGCCGGCAACCTGTACTGTGGCGGTGTAGGACTGGGGATCGAAGCCCTGTATGATTCCCTTTCTGATCATCATGGCGCTCCCTTCGTGTTGCTCGGGGCAAGCCCTTCACATTCCTCAGGGCAGGCCCAAGGCCATTCTCAGCGTGTAGTCGGCGGTGGCTGGGCCCCATCCATGCGCGAGGGCCAGGACGCGGCGTCTTGCGCCGCACAGGCCCGCCTGAGGGGACGTCACGTCGATGACGTCGAACAGGTCCTGGCCGCAGTTCATCGGGGCCAGGAGTTCGCCCCCGAGCCTCTCCATCTCGGCGTCTCTGATGACTGCAACGCCCCGCTGATGCGCCTTGTCGGTCGTGTCGAGGTTGATGTCCTGTACCTGCACGAGCCGGTCGCAGACATCTTCGATGTCGTTCCAGCTCCACTCCTCGGTCATCAGGGCATCGCCGAATACCTGGGCTCGGTTGGCGGAAGCGATCTCCTCCCGGTAGCGCCCGCGAAGGATGGCATGGTCCGTGCCGTAGCTGTACGTGCTCTCGTCGCTTGCCTGCGGGTTCGTCAGGTAGGCCTTCTGGGCGATGAACAGTATGACGTCGGGGACCATGTCGAGCAGGCGCTGCACGGCGGTGAGGGCGCTCTGGCCGGGATGAATGGTGAAGGCGGGCGTCTGGATTATGGCGCTGGAGGGCGAGTACGAGGTGAGTTCGAGACCGGCCCGGGCGAAGAGGAAGGAGAGAAGCTGGAAGATGTTGCGTGCGCCTGCCTGCCAGGTGAACTGCCTCCTGGCGCGCCAGCGTTCCAGCAGTGACCACCCATCGCGGGCATGCAGGACGAAGGTGCTGTGCCCGGGCGCGGTGACGTGCTCCCACGCTTCCAGCCAGAAGGCGGGCGCGGTTGCGGACTTGGGGCCTTCGGAGGTGTGGTAGCCCAGGCGGAGGACGGCCTCGCTGCCCGGAGTGATTGGGGACTGGGGGTCGTTGTAGCGGCCGTCGTCGTTGCGCAGGGTGAGTTGAAGGCGCCCCGAGAAAGGCCGGATGGCGGTTGTCAGGGCGATGACGTCGTCGGAGAGCTCTACGGACTGGGGGAGTATTCGGGCGCGCCACACGGCGTACGGGGCGCAGAGCCAGGCGTGGGAGGCGTCGTGGGTCAGGACGACGCCGTAGGCGCTGTCGAGGTTGAAGGGCACCGGCTCGCGCCACAGGCTGGAGATGAAATCGGCGCTGGGGAGTGAATGGCTCCAGTGGGGGCGCGAGTATGGCTCGTCGCCGGCGTAGCGTTCGACGAAGAAGAGCCGGCAGACGTCGGGGATGTCCAGCGAGGGTGCGAGGTACTCGGTGTACGAGTCGGCGCTGGCGGCGATGACCTCCTGCAGCTCGGACCACGAGTCGGGGGCCATGGTGTAGCCGTCGCCCAGGACGCACGTCCACAGCCCTGGCCCGCCGGCGGCGTCAACGCCGCTCACCGCCGCGTTCCAGTCTCCAAAATGGACCACGGCGATGCCGGTCACGGCGGTGAGCGTGCTAGTCCAGGGTGCCGGCTGCTCCCAGACGCCTCCGATGCGGCGGCGCCGGTAGACTGTCGCCCCGTCGGAATACAGGACCAGCGCATCGCCGTTCGCCTTGAAGCAGGCGGCCACGCGGTAGTCGGCGCAGTCGCCGCCGATGTAGGTCATGTCGATGGGGTCGCCCCAGGTGTCGCCGCAGGTTGTGCTCTCCCTGCGCCGCAGCCAGCCGGTGCTCTGCACCCAGAAGGCGAGGACCTCATTGCCCCGCGAGCATACGGCCACGTCGGAGCCGGTGTAGCCCCAGTAGTACCAGTGTGAGAAGTCGCTCTCCGGCCCGGGGTCGGGGACGCGCTGGCGATAGATGCCGCCTCCGCCCCTGAGCCGTACCAGGCTGCCGTCGCCGGGCATGGTGGCGTCCGTGTGGCAGTCGGGCTCCTCGCCGCTGTACAGCCGCTCCCATCGCAGGCGGGTGGCTGCCCCGAGCTTCTCGACCAGTTCTACCCTGAGGTACGGCCTGGCCGTGGCGCTCCTCTGGGCGGCCAGCAAAGCGCTCGGCAGTGCTCTCATGTCGCCGCCTCAGCGGGAGGCGAGATCTCGAGCGGCGGCTATCGCCTCGCTGAACTCGCGGCCCACGTTCTCGAACGCCTGCGTTATCTCACGGCGTTGCTCCGGAGTCGTGGTCGGCTCCTCGAGGGCGTGGTGCATGCTCAGGCCGCACACGCCGAGGGCCACCACGGCCTCGGAGGTCTCCTTGAGCAGCGTCAGGCCCTTGCGCCATTTTGCCCCCAGGAGCCCCGACACGATGCCCAGCAGGGGCACGATGATGGTGGCTGCGATCTCCCATGCGCTCATGTTCTGTTCCTCCTTTCGTTTGGTGCTGGTTGTCGGTTTACGGCCTTTCGATGGGGCGGTGGGTGATTGAGGTGGGGGCCTGGGGCCGTTCATGCCCCTCACTTCGCTCGGGACAAGGTTCGACAGGCCTGCCCTGAGCTTGTCGAAGGGCTCACCACGAACGGCTGGGGTGTGGCCACTGGGCGACGTGGGCCGTTGATGCCTCTGAGTTCGTCCACTGCTGCCTCGCCGTTCATGGGTCACACCAGGGCGAGCAGGGTGTCGGGCACCGGGCGCGCGGCGTGGCGGTAGTGACCTGCCAGGTGCCTGGCCGCGCTGAGTATCCGCTCGGGCGCTGCGCTGACTCTCTCGCCTCGGTGGCCGCCGGGGGACAGCGCCGCCACCGCGGCCGGCATGCGGTCCCAGTCGACGGTCTTCTCGACGTCGAGCTTCCCCTTGAGGGCGCGGAAGATGGCCCGGGTGTGGTGTGGCAGCTTCCACGTGTCGGGGTCGTCCGGGTCGCCCACGATGGCGAACGCGTCGCTGGGAAGGCCGTCCTTGGTCGGCGGGAGACCTTCTTTCACTCTGGCGTTGGACATCGCTACCTCCTTTCCAGGCCGGGGCGGAGCTGATGCTCCTCCCTAACCGGATGCTATGGCCCTGGGTCTGTGGAGAGGCCCCTGATGGGTGCCGCCGGAGTGTAGAGGCGGGTGCCCCTCACCTTGCCGCGTCGCCCGAGCCTCCTCAGTTCCTCCCTGAAGTGGGACAGCCTTTGCCGTCCCTCGACGGCAAAGCGGTCGGGCGTGTCGATGCCGCCAAGGTTGACCTGGTTGATGGCGAAGGCGGCCCACTCCACCAGGGCATACCCTTCGGCGCCGTTGGCTATCAGGTCCTCAAAAGGTGGTGGGATGGTCGAGGTGTCGCCGTCGAGGGTGTGGAGCTTGCCGTAGGCGACGCGGCAGTCGGAGCCGTCGGGCACTTCGTCGCCGAGCACCGTGAGCGTGTCTTTCCAGATGGCGAAGCGCTGGTAGCACGGCGGGAAGCGGCCCACGGGGTACTCGGCCGCCTGGACGAGGACGCGGTCGGACAGGGTCGAGATGTCGATCTCACGCGAGCCCTCGGTGGTGGGCAGGAGCGCCGTTTGCTCCTGCGGCACCGCCAGCGAGAACTCCCGCACCGCGTGGGCGATGTGGCGGTCGAGTTCGTCGTCGCTCCAGCGTCGGTTCTCCGGGTCCTCGTCGTGCAGGTCCCGTCTGACTGTGCAGCGCATCTCGCTCAGGTCCATCTACGCTCTCCTTCTGTCTTCACTCCCCCCTCCCTCCCGCTTCCTCCCTCCCGCGAGGGGAGGGAGGAACCGCTCCACACTCCCTTGAGGGAGAGGGCAAGGCCTGCCCTGAGCTTGTCGAAGGGGTGAGGGTGAAACGCCCGCATGGGCGAGTCGCTACGAGCCAACCGGCCTCACGCCGATGAGGCGCGCCAGCTTCACGGTGCTGAAGAGCGCCAGGCCGACGTACCACTTGATGCGCGTCCGCGTGGCGTCCTTGGCCTCGAGCTGGCCGACGCGCTCCACCTGTATCCCGCCGGGCGCGGTCAACCCGCACAGCGCCCCCTCGCCCATCTGGAAGGCGTAGATGGTGGAACAGTCGGAGCTGGTGCCGACGACCTTGTTGTCGCCTACCCAGTCGCTGATGGCCACCGGGATGCCGTTGTACAGCTCGATGAACGCGCCCCAGTCGTCGCGCTCCACCTGGAGGTACGAGCCGGCGGCGCGGGAGAGCTGGTTGAGGCTTCGGCGGGTGCGTCGGCTCATGAGCAGCAGCTCCGGCTTGCCCCCTTTGACCATGTCTACCAGCTCATCGAGCTTGTCGAGCGTGAGTGCTCCGCCGTTGTCGCCCATGGAGAGCGTCTGGCCGGTGGTCTGGCATATCTTGTCGACGCCCTCGAAGTCCTTGGATGCCCCGGTGCCCAGCCCGTTGATGAAGGTGTCCTCGAACTCGTGGCGCACCGCCTTGGCGTTCAGCTCGACCACCGCCGCCTCGACGTCCTGGAGATTGGAGCGGGTCGCCTTGATGAAGTTGTCCACGTCGGCGTTGGCCCCGACGATCTCCAGCCCGGCGGTCACCTGCTCGAGGGTGGGCGCCGTCTCCGCGCTCCACTCCTCGTTCTCGTCGTACCACGCCACGGTGGGCAGGGTGCTCTCACGGTTGTACGTCAGGCCGTTGCCCACGATCTCAATGAAGGGCAGCTTCTGAAGGACGGGGGAGTCCTTGATGATGGTCTCGATGACGCCCAGAAGCAGGACGTCGTTCGACAGTTTGGATGCTTCGGCGAGTGTGATAGCCATCGGCTATGCCTCCTTTCCCAGTGCGTAGTGGATCTTCTCCCTGGGGGACATGGCGGACAGATCGGGGACGGCGCGCTCCGGGGCGCCGGCCGGCACGTGCGTCGCCTTGAGGTCTTCCTCCAGTGTTTGCCGCACCCGCCCCGCCATATCCCGTGCCCGGTCGAGTGACGCGTCGATGTCGGCGATGGTCGCGCCGGCGACCATCTCCTCCGGGATCTGCGGGTTGGCGGCGACGAGCGCCGCGCGGTAGCTGGCCACCGCCTCATGCAGCGTTTCGGTCGCCGCCGCCAGCTCGGCGTCCCTCTCATCGAGCGCCGCCTTCATCGAGGTCAGCTCCTGCTGGCCGGCGTCGTTCGCCGCCAGCGCCTCGGCAAGCTGCGCCTGGAGTTCGCCGAGCCTGGCGTCTCTCTCCCCAAGCTGCGCTTTCAAGCCCTCCAGTTCCGTCTGTACCATTGCAGTCTCTTCCTCGTTCATTCCTGGCCTCCTTGAAAGTCTTCGCTTTCACCCCTTCGACAAGCTCAGGGCGAACCGTTGGCAAGGTCGTGGTGAGCCGCCGGCCCAGCCGTTCGTGGTGAGCCCTTCGACAAGCTCAGGGCAGGCCTGTCGAACCTTGTCCCGAGCGAAGTGAGGGGCATGAACGGCCCCGGGCGAACGCTTGGCACTCACCCTAGCCCTCTCCCGTCAAGGGAGAGGGAATGTGCTGCCGCGAGCCGCGGGAGGTGCAACTGTCCTCCCTCCCCCAGAAGGAGGGGGATGCCTCCTTCACTCGCCAGCGTGCCACGCACTCTCACGCTCCCCGCTGGCGACTGCACCGAGGATAGAACACATGTTCTACGCGCGTCAAGCCAGAAATGTCACGGTTGACATGCTTGAGAGCGGCCACTACCATTGTGGTGCTCGCATAGGAGGCGTTGGATGGCAGCGGACCTCAAGCCGCTCCGGGAGTACGCACGCGCGGTGGCGCGGGAACTGGGGGTGGGCAACACCACGGAGCACAGCCACCGGCCGGCGCTGAAGGGCCTGCTCGAGGCGCTCGACGGCAGGGTCGTGGCGACCAATGAGCCGAAGCGCATAGCCTGTGGTGCCCCAGACTTCGTGGTCACACGTGGTGCCTCGGTGGTGGGCTACATCGAGGGCAAGGACGTCGGCAGCAGCCTCGACGACGCCGAGCGTTCGGAGCAGATGGAGCGCTACCTCCCATCGCTGAGCAACCTGGTGCTCACCGACTACCTCAGCTTCCGCTGGTACGTCGACGGCCACCTGAGGCTATCCGCCCGCCTGGGCCGGGCGTCACTGTCGGGCAAGGTGCTCGTGGACAGGGACGGCCTCAACGCCGTGGCCGATCTGCTCGCCTCCTTCCTGTGCCACACCGCCGAGGGCGTCGGCACACCGAGGGAGCTGGCCGAGCGCCTGGCGCGCCTGGCCCGCCTGGCCCGCGGCCTTATCGCCAACGCGATTGCCAGCGAGGCCGAGGCCGGCCCCCTCCACGGCCAACTGGCCGCGTTCCGTGACAACCTCATTCCCGACCTGAGCCCGGAGCGGTTCGCCGACATGTATGCCCAGACCATGGCCTACGGCCTGTTCGCCGCGCGCTGCGCCGCGGACGGCGGCTGCTTCACTCGCCAGAACGCCGGGTACCTCCTGCCCCGGACCAACCCCTTCCTGCGCAACCTCTTCGGCGACATCGCCGGCCCGAACCTCGACGACCGAGTCGCCTGGCTCGCCGACGACCTGGCGCAGGTGCTGGCGCAGGCCGACATGGACGCCGTGCTGCGCGATTTCGGGCGGAGGACGGCCACCGAGGACCCGGTGGTGCATTTCTATGAGACCTTCCTGGGCCGGTACGACCCGAGGGAGCGCCAGGTACGCGGGGTGTACTACACCCCCGAGCCGGTGGTGTCCTACATCGTGCGCTCGGTCGACCACCTGCTCAGGACGCGCTTCAACAGCCCCGAGGGCCTGGCCGACCCCCGCGTCCTCATCCTCGACCCCGCTGTGGGCACCGGCACCTTCCTCTACAGCATAGTCCGGAAGATCCACGAGGCCTTCGTGCGCCAGGGGCAGGGTGGCCTCTGGAACGACTACGTGGCCGACCGTCTCCTGCGGCGCCTGTTCGGCTTCGAGCTGCTGATGGCCCCCTACGCCGTGGCCCACCTCAAGCTGGGGCTGCTGCTCCGCGAGACCGGCTACCGGTTCCAGGCCGACCAGCGCCTTGGCGTATACCTGACCAACACCCTGGAGGAGGCCTTCACCCGCTCCCAGCTCCTCGCCGGGTTCAACCGCTACATCGTTGACGAGGCCAACGCCGCCGCGCGCATCAAGAAGGAGAAGCCCATCATGGTGGTGCTGGGCAATCCACCCTACGCGGGCTTCTCCGCCAACGCGAGCACGCGCATGGTGAAGGAGGGCAGGAGCAAGCGGATGAAGCGTGACTTGACCTGGATTGGCCGCCTCATCCAGGACTACAAGCAGGTCGATGGCGGGCCGCTGGGAGAGAGGAACCCCAAGTGGTTGCAGGACGACTACGTCAAGTTCATCCGCTTCGGCCAGTGGCGCATCGAGCAGACCGGCCACGGCATCCTCGCGTTCATCACTAACCACGGCTACCTGGACAACCCGACCTTCCGCGGCATGCGCCAGTCGCTGATGAATACGTTCAGTGACATCTACGTCCTGGATCTCCACGGCAACGTGAAGAAGCGCGAGAGCGCGCCCGACGGCGGCCCCGACCAGAACGTGTTCGATATCCAGCAGGGGGTCGCCATCGGCATCTTCGTCAGGGAGCCTGGCCGGGAGAGGCCCGGGCGGGTGCAGCATGCCGACCTTTGGGGGGCGCGTGGTGACTGGCCCGATCCCGAAGAGGGGACGAAGTACCGCGCGCTCGCGGAGACGGACGTCTCAACGACCTCTTGGGAGCCCTTGGCCCCCGCGACACCGGCCTATTTCTTCGTGCCCCGGGACGAGGTGCTGGCTGCCGAGTACCATCAGGGGTGGAAGGTAACGGACATCTTTCCGCTCCACAGCGCGGGCATCGTCACCGCGCGCGACAGCCTCGCGGTGGCATGGAGCGCGCAGGAAATGTGGCACACACTTGCGGACTTCGCTTCGCTGGAACCCGAGGCCGCGCGAGAGAAGTACAGGCTCGGTGCCGACGCCCGGGACTGGAGCGTGTCAATGGCCCAGGCGGACGTCACGGCCAGCGGTCCCACCCCCGACCGCGTGGTACCCCTGCTGTATCGGCCCTTCGACGTCAGGTTCACCTACTACACCGGGCGCTCCCGTGGCTTCCAGTGCATGCCGCGCCCAGACGTCATGCGCCACATGCTGGGCGGCGCCAATGTTGCGCTCATCACTGTTCGCAAGGTGCCCCGCGGCCAGGCGGCGGGCTACTTCTCTGCTGCGCGCTTTCCGGCGAGCAATGGGGCGATACGCTCCGACAACCAGAGTATCGACTACGTTATCCCGCTGTACGCTTGGGCCGCACAAGGCGAGATGCAGTTTCAGGGAGAGCCGCGCCGGGCCAATTTGAACCCGGCCTTCAGCAACGCCGTTTCGGACGCGCTAGCGCTGCGCTTCGTGGCCCACGGCAGCGGTGACCTGGAGCAGTCTTTCGGCCCGGAGGACGTGTTCCACTACATCTACGCAGTGCTCCACTCGCCGGCGTACCGCAGCCGCTACGCGGACTTCCTCAAGACCGACTTCCCGCGCGTTCCCCTGACCTCGGAAAGGGGGCTCTTCGCGGCGCTCGCCGCCAAGGGCGCCCAGCTGGTCGCGCTGCACCTCATGGAGTCGCCCCTCCCGGCCACCCTCATCACCGGCTATCCGGTGGCGGGCACCGACATAGTGGAAAGGGTGAGCTACGACGCCGCGACCGGCCGCGTCCACATCAACAAGACGCAGTACTTCGATGGCGTGCCCCGCGACGTCTGGGAGTTCCACGTAGGCGGCTACCAGGTGTGCCATAAATGGCTCAAGGACCGCAAGGGACGCAAGCTGGCCTACGATGACAAGACCCACTACCAGCGGGTTGTGGTGGCGCTGAACGAAACCGTACGCCTGATGGCTGAGATCGACGCCCTCATCCCGTCGTGGCCCATCGACTAGGCGGCCTCACCCTCACCCCTTCGACAAGCTCAGGGCTGGCCTTGCCCTCTCCTCGCCACGGTCGAGTCTTCGACCCTCGAGGGAGAGGGGATGTGCCCCCGCACCGTTCACCCTTCGACAGGCTCAGGGCGAACGGTGATGGCCGCCGTTCGCGGTGAGGCCTTCGCCCCGGCTGAGGGCAGGCCCTCATCCACCCTCTGCCCCGCTCTGGCGGGCGTTGAGGTCGCGGTTCATCTGGAGGATGCGCTTTCGCTCCTCCAGCCAGGCGTCGAACTCGAGTCCGGGGCTGTCCACCCCGAGGTACTCCATGGCGCGGCGGCGCGAGTGGACGCCGCTCTGGATGAGCGCCACCTCGGTGGCCGCCTCCCGCTCGCGGTCGCGGGGCAGCACCGGTCCCCACACGATGCGGTGCGACAGGCGGCCGAAGCGCTCGCCGGTGAAGCGCTCAATGAGCGCCAGCACCATCTCGTTGCGCCGGCGGTAGGCCGCAGTGCGCACCAGGCGCTTGCGGGCCACCTTCTGGAGCAGCGGCTGCATCTCGATCTCCAGCGCCACCCCTGACAGGTCGCGGCCGGCGGTGCCGAAGGCGGCGCGGGGGGACTCGGAGATGTCGTGCAGCGTGCGGTACAGTAGGTCGATGTAGTCGATGTGGAGCCGCACCCCACCTCCCTGGAGCAGGTCGAGCAGGTACGCCCGCGCCTCCTCGGGAATGTTCCACACCGCCCCGGGCTGCACCGCGATGTCCTGCGACGACTCCACGTTCTCCAGCACGGCGATGGGGTTGCCCGAAAGCTCCAAGATGCGTGAGAGCTGCGACAGCGCCCGGTTCAGCTCGCGCTGCGCCTCCATCAGCACTGGAATGTCCGACACGCCCCAGAAACGCTTCGGCTGGCACAGGTTGGGGAATATGACGAACGGGATGAAGCCATATGGGTTGGGCGCCGTCGTGATGCACTCGTCGTCGAGCCACAGCTCGAAGGCCCTGTCGGTCCACACCTCCGCCACCCACGCCGTCCTTCCTGACGGCCTGCTGCCGTGGAGCAACTCCACCTCGTCGGCGCTGAGCTGGTAGCGAGAGGCGACCCGGTACACCGTGCCGACATCGTCTGGCAGCCACCAGGCGTAGAGCCCCTGCACGTCGGGCGCGGTCACCCGGACGCGCCCGTCGGCCACGTCCCAGGTCACCTTGTATGCTGCGTCGCCGAGGACAGCGCAGTCGGTCTCGGTGTCGAAGTCGAGGGCTTCCAGGTTGTTGTCGCGGTACACCTGGTGCAGCGCCGCCTCCGCCGCCACGGCGCGCTGCCGCGCGTCGTCACCGTCCTCGACGGGATCGACGGTGAAGCCCATGCCGGACATGAGGTACGAGGTCGTCTTGTCGACGATGGCCTTGGCGTAGTTGAAGGTGAGGTGCTTCTCGCCCCTGGTGGCCCGCGCCGGCCACTGCGCGCCGTTGTAGAAGGCCAGGCTCCCGGCATAGCGCTTCATCCGGTCGCGGTCCGTGCGCGCGAGCTGCTGCGGCAGGGCTGGACCGTTCATCCTCCACCCCCCGCGGCGCACGCCTGCGGTCTGCGTCCGGCGATGACGCGATAGACGGTGCGCCGGCTCACGCCGAAGCGCCGCGCCAGCTCGTGCACCGCCACGCCATCACCATAAAGCCGCACCATCCGCTCGTTCCTCAGCTCCTTGGCGGTCTGCTTGCCCGGTCGGTCGTAGCGGCAGGTCGCCAGGGGGCAGTTGAGGCAGGAGGGGAAGAGGTCGCACCCCTCGTCGCGGTAGGCGCAATGCTCGGGCACGAAGTCGTCCATGCCCCGATGATAGAACTAATGTTCTATACTGTCAATGGTATTCTGTCACTGACGCGCTCCACCCCGGGCTTTCCTCTGCTGTTGCGAGCGGAGCCGCAGGCTTCGCGAAGCGATCTCAGCGGCGGGCGGCAGGGAGCAGTGCACGGTGGTTGACGCGGCGGGCGTCCTGTGGTATTCTTACTGCTCCAGCAAGCGGGGGCGAAGAAGCGGGGCCTTCATTTGGGCGCTTGGGCTCCGTGGAGTCAGTAGCGAAACCGACCGCAGGGTCGGTTTCTTTTTTACTCAAGTGACCGCAGGCATCAGGCGACGTTTAGGCTATCTCGGGCCGGCGGCAGTGGTGATGGCGCTGGTCATGTCGCTCGTGCTGCTCACCGTGGTGCGAGCGGCTTCCGGCGTATGGCCGGACTGCAACTTCCAGTGCACCGCCAACGATGTCACCGTGACCCGGGCGTGGCTGGGCAATGCGACCGGCGGTGACCTGGAGCAGTGCGTGCCCGGGCAGCCCAACGGCTCGGCGTACGTCTGGATAACCATGTACAACAACGCCGGCACGTCACGCTACGCCGTGCGGATACTGGCCGACCTTTACGTGGACGACCTCCTGATCCCCGTCGACCAGTGCACTCTGGACCGCATACCGAAGAAGGAGTCGCGCGACTACTGCATGCACTCATTCCCGTGGCACTGCGGCGAGGCGGTCAGGCTGGAGAACGTGATCGTGAGCTGGCAGACCTCACCCAAGTCCTGTTGCAGTGGCCCCGAGGAGTGCCCTCCCGGCGGGCAGTGCGCCTTCTCGGAGAGCGTGACGGTGGCCGCGCCGCTGGTGGCCGATTTCCTCACCAACTCACCCCAGTGCTTCTGCACCGACATCGACTTCACCGACGCTACCGCCGGGGGCGATGCTCCCTATACCTATAGCTGGGACTTCGGGGACGGCGTGGGGACCTCGGTGGAGCAGAACCCGTCCTACCACTACAGCGCCCCGGGGACCTATATTGTCACCCTTTCCGTCACCGATGTCGAGGCTCGGCACGATACCCAGACCGAGGAGGTCCAGGTGCTGACCGATGCCGACCTCCAGGTCACCAAGACCGACTCCCCCGACCCGGTCTATGCCGGCGAGACGCTGACCTATACCATCACCGTCGCCAACAACGGCCCCTGCGACGCCCGCGAGGTGGTGATCACGGATGCCCTGCCGGCGGTGCTGAGTGGGGCCGAGTACTCCCTCGACGGTGGCGCAACGTGGCTGTCGTACGACGGCAGTGTGCCTCTGGGCACGATGGACTCCGGCGCTGCGGAGGAGGTCTTGGTCCGCGCCACGGCCGGCTGTCCCGCGCCGTGTCCCCTGGAGATCGTCAACACGGCTACGGTCACCTTCTCCGGGTACGACCCGTACCTGATGAACAACGCGGCGACGGCCAGCACCACGGTGGGTGACAACGTGCCGCCCACAGTCATCTCCTGGCCCGATGATGTAGCTGTCCAGTGCCTGGCCGACGTGCCACCTCCCGACACAGGCAACGTCACCGCCAGCGACAACTGCGGCACCGTGGTTATCGTTCATGCTGGCGACCAGGACGACGGTCAGACGTGTCCCAAGACCATCGTGCGCACCTACCGCGCCACCGATGAGTGCGGCAACTCGGCCAATGTGACCCAGGCCATCACCGTCAACGACACCATTGAGCCGGTCATCACCTGCCCCCCCGAGGTGACCGTAGGCGGTCAAGAGTCCACCGACCCCTCCAACACCGGCTATGCCACCGCCACCGACAACTGTGATGCCGACCCCGACATCACCTACAGCGACCAGGCAGGCGGCGCTGGCTACGAAGCGACGGGTCGCTCGTACTACTTGACGGACTCTGCGGGATTGCTGCATATCGAGAGGATACTGCGCACCTGGACTGCCACCGACGACTGCGGCAATGTAGCCCAGTGCAGCCAGATGATTACGAGGGTGGGCGTGGTGGCGACGTCAACGCCGGGGGCACCGCCGCCCGTTGGCGGCATCATCCTTCCCACCGACAAGTCGGGGCTGGCGGCGTCCGGCGGTCTCCGCGCGGAGCTGGCGGCCGGGCTGGGGCTGGCAGCGCTGGGCATCGTCGTTGCCGCCGCGTCCCTCGCTGTGCGGCACCGCAGGCGGGCGGCACAGCAGCATTCGCGTTGAGCCCTTCCGCTACACTCAAGGACAGGCTTGTGGAAGAGCGGACGTTGGCGACACGCAAGCCAACTACCACACCCCCCTGAGATTGCTTCGTCGAGTCCCCTCACTTCGTTCGGGACACGCCTCGCAATGACAGAAGGGGGACTCCTGCCAACCACGTGCGTGGCGCCCTGCCCCAAGTGACATACTGTCGGTACCCCGTCGCCGCGCTGGCGGTTCCGCAGCCAGCAACAACCTCCTGCGCTACGCTGAGCAGCCTCAGCCGCCACCTGTCATTGCGAGCCCAGGCAGCCTCAGCCGCCACCTGTCATTGCGAGCGCAGCCGCAGGCCCTTCCTGTCATTGCGAGCCCAGGCAGCCTCAGCCGCCACCTGTCATTGCGAGCGCAGCCGCAGGCGCAGCGAAGCAATCCTGGTGGTGGGCCGAGTGGGGTATCCCCCTCTCCCTTGAGGGGAGAGGGTAAGGGTGAAGGGTTCGGGGCTGACCACGTAGGACCCTACTGTGGCGAGGCGTGGCCTCGGGCGTGGCGGGGGCGGTAGTCCGACGCCTCCACCAGCAGGGCCAGGCTCATGAGGAAGTCGTCGTGCCCCTCTTCGGGGGGCACGTGGAAGCCCATCGTCTGGCTGGGGCGGTAGAAGCTCCTCGCCTTCGCCATCTCCACCGAGAACTGGCGGTGCTCCTCCGAGCCGTCGGCGGCGTACATCTTCAGCCGCCCCGAGTTCACCGCCGCCAGCAGGTTGAACCCCAGACGTGACTTGCTGTGCTGGGTGAATACGAAGGGGCGCACCACGCTCCTGCCCAGCGCCTTCGCCAGGAAGGAGGCCACGCCAGCGCCGACGCCGGTGGCGTCGACGACTACCCTCCTGCACCCCCACACGTTCCTGAGCACGTCCACCAGGCGCGGGTAGAGCGCCGTGTGGGGCGTGCCGGTCCACCAGCAGTGCTCGACGATGCGCACCATCGGGGCGTCGACGAGCCCGTCGCAGGTCGAGAAGTCGAGCTCGCCGATGGTGACCACGGTCGAGTCCTGTCGCGGCCGCACAGCGCGCAGCAGCGCATCCTCCCCCTCCTCGGCCTCGCCGGCGAGGTCGACGCCGGCGACGTACGCCCTGCCTGTCTCGCGTTGATGGCGGCGGGAATGCGAGCCGGCGAGCTGCGCCTGCTGCTGGGGGCTGAGGAAGCCGCCGCCGCCGCGCACCGGCTGGAGGCAGTACTGCGTCTGGAACAGCGGGTGGCCCTCACCGAGCCGCGCCCGCTCCGCCTCGACGTAGCGCCGGTAGTCGTCGTTGTGCTTCGCCACCTCCTGCCAGTCGTAGCGGAAGTGACGCCGCACGCCGTCGGCCCGCTCCAGCTCCAGATTGGCCTGCTTCACTTCCTCCAGCAGGGTGGAGTCGTCCCAGGTGGTGCCGTAGTGGACGGTGGTCACGTTGGTGCTGGCCCCCATGGGCCTGAAGTCCTTGCTGTACTTCTCCCTGGAGACGTCCTGGCTCTCGTCCACCTCGAGCAGGATGTGGGCCGTGGTGCCGACGACGCTGGCCGACGCGTCGGCGGAGAGGAAGACAGCCCGGGCATCGCCGAGGCGGATGATGTAGCCAAGCTCCGAGGCCCACAAGCCGCGGAAGCCGGCATCGTTGAGCCTGTCCTTGAGGCGGGTCATGCTGATGACTGTCTGGGGCTTGAAAGTGGGGGAGCACTTCACCAGGTTGCGCGGGCGGACCATGTTCAGCGTGAGCAGCAGCACCTCGAGCTGGGCCGACAGCTCGTTCTTGCCCCCCTGGCGGGCGATCTCCACCGAGAAGGTGAGGCCGCGACGGTTGAGCACGCTGTCGATGATGGCCCGCCCCACCTCGATCTGGTACGGGCGCAGCCTACTTATTGAGGGCGGCGCCGATGCCGACGCCGAGCGGGAGGGCGATGTCTTTGAGGACATTGCCGATGGCCTCCTTCAGTCCCTTGCCCTGCTCCTTCTCCAGGCTGTACCTTGTCTTCACCAGGCGCGCCAGGGCGTTGGTGGCGTCGAGAAGGAGCTTGACGTTGTCCGGGTCGTTCTCCAGCAGCGACTGGATCTTCACCCGCAGCAGGGCGATCTCGTCAGACACCCCCTCCACGTCGAGGGCCTCCTCGAGTTCAAGGGCGTCCGCCTGGTCAAGCACGCTGGCGTAGAAGCTACGCCTGCGACCGGTTCCCTTGCCTGTTGCTGCGTTGGCCTTTCTGGCCATCTCGCGGGCTGCCTCCCTTCTTTGCGCCTGGGGCCTTCGACTGGCCGTTCACGGTGAGCAGGGTTGCCAGGACGAGCAGGTGGGCCGCCAGCTCCCACTGCCCGTCGCTCAGTGCCGATGCCAGGGTGGACATGGCGTGCCTCCTTCGTTCCGACTGGTGGGCTCGTTGACGGTGGGTGTGTGCCGCCATGCTAGTACATATGTTCTAATCATGTCAACGGCGTTGTGTCACCTTGTGGCGGACGGCTCCGTGCGGGTCATGCCTTGTGGGTCTCGGCGACCGCATAGGGGCTGGCGGGAAGGCTGACGGGTAGCGGGTGCCAATGGGCGCATGCGACGTTCGATAGTGACAGCGAGTGTGCCTTGAGCCTTGAAATCAGCTTTGACAGTACGCAATACGTAGAGACTATCATTTATTGACAATATCTTGCCTATGTGATATAAGTAGAGTGGGGATATATGGAATGAAGAGGCTGATCGCCTTCGCGGTCGTGGCGTTGCTGCTGGCTCTGGGTTCAATCCCCGCTCACGCCAACGGCGTTAACCAGCATACGTTTCACGGGGCCTTGACCATAGACGGCAGCCCGGCGCCGGTAGGGACGAAGGTGGAGGTCAGGGGTGACGGCGTCGACACCGGCATCGAGGGCAACCCCATCACGACGACGACCGAGGGCTGGTACGGTGTGGCCAGCGGCGTTGAGCCGAGGCTGGTAGCGGCGGGCGACGTTGAGGACGGGACTACGTTGTGCTTCTGGGTCAACGACCAGGATACGGGGCAGACTTGGCAGTTCCACGGCGGCCAGGCCACCGAGCTGGACCTCAACCTCGGTGCGCCGGCCCCGACGCCAACGCCTGGTGCAACGCCCACTCCCACCGCCACGCCTACGGCCATCCCCACGCCGACGCCGACACCCACACCGACGG
>JAXHUA010000142.1:0-9502 GCA_034189695.1 Chloroflexota bacterium
GGGCGCAGCCGGTGCTGCTGGCCCATCATCTGCTGGCCTACTTCGAGATGTTGCAGCGCGATGTGGAGCGCTTCCGTGACTGTATGAAGCGGGCTGACGTCATGCCGCTTGGCAGTGGGGCTGTCGCCGGGGTGCCGTACCCCATTGACCGCGAGTTCGTCGCGCGGGAACTGGGCTTCGGCGCCGTCAGCCAGAACAGTATTGATGCCGTATCCGACCGCGATTTCATTGTCGAGTACCAGGCGGCGGCCAGCATCGCCATGATGCACCTGTCGCGGCTGGCCGAAGAGCTGTTCCTCTGGTCGACCGCTGAGTTCGGCTTCATCGAGCTGGACGACGCCTATGCCACCGGGTCGAGCCTCATGCCGCAGAAGAAGAACCCCGATGTCGCCGAGCTGGCTCGCGCCAGGACTGGGCGGCTGTACGGCAACCTTCTGGCCATACTGACGACCATGAAGGCATTGCCCCTCTCCTACAATCGCGACCTGCAAGAAGACAAGGAGGGGCTGTTCGACACGGTGGACACCCTGCTGGCCACCCTCGATGTGTTCGCCGGCATGGTGCGGACGGTGAAGGTCCGAGACGTGGCTTCACGCGCCGTCGAGGAAGGCTATGTGCTGGCGACCGACCTGGCGGACTACCTGGTGTCGAAGGGTGTCTCATTCCGGGAGGCGCATACCACGGTGGGCAGCCTGGTCCAGTATGCCATTGAGAAGGGCAAGACCTTTCGGGAGCTGGGCATTGAGGAGTACCGGGGTTTCTCCCCCCTCTTCGACGACGACGTGTACTCGGTAACGGTCGAATCGTGTCTCACGGGGCGGAATGCCGTGGGCGGAACGGCGCCGGAACAGGTGAAAAGGCAACTGGCGAGGGCGAGGAGCATTGTCGGGGAAGGTTAGTAGCGAGATCAAGATAGCGCCATCCATCCTGTCGGCGGATTTCTCTCGACTGGGCGAACAGGTCGTTGAGGCCGCCGAGGCCGGCGCCCACTACATTCACATCGACGTGATGGACGGGTGTTTCGTGCCTCCAATAACCATCGGCTCGGTGGTGGTGAAGGCCATTCGCCCGCTGACGGACCTGACGCTCGATTGCCACCTGATGGTCGAGAGACCGGAGCGTCACATCGAGTCGTTCGCCGAGGCCGGCGCGGACATCATCACCGTTCATGCGGAGGCTTGCACTGACCTCCGTGGACTTGTGGGGTCGATCAAGAGCCTCAACGTCCGGGCGGGCGTGTCGGTGAATCCGGCTACTCCGCTCTCGGCCGTAGAGGGCGTACTCGCCGACATCGACCTGCTGCTGGTGATGACGGTCAACCCTGGCTACGCGGGCCAGGCGTTCATGGAAGAAGTGGTGGGCAAGATCTGGGAGGCCAGGCGACTGCTGGATGAGAGGGGGCTCAAGGCCGAGTTGGAGGTGGATGGGGGAATCTCCGCACAGACCGCACCAAAGGTGGTAGAGGCGGGGGCCGAGGTTCTGGTCGCTGGTTCAGCCGTATTCAACAGCCGGGAGAGCGTGAGAGAGGCGATGGACAGGCTCAGGAAGAGCCTCGGCAGCGGCTAGCTCGCCAGCTTGTGCTGGGTGCGCAAGCACCTGGTGCAGACGTTCAGCCGTACCTTCTTGCCGTCGATGATGAGTGTCTTCTTCTGCGTGTTGACCTGCCACCGTCGGTTAGTGTGGCGCTTGGAATGGCTCACGTTATGCCCGAACTGGGGCGTCTTGCCACATATATCGCATTTACCCGCCATTTACCTACCTTTGACCTAATCAGCCTTTTGCTGTAGAATTCAGCAAATCAGAATACCACAAGTGGTTCCACGAAGCAACAGCGAGCGAGACCGCATACGGAGAAGTGGTTGTGTGTGACGGGAAGGACCTCGTAGGCATGTTCAACGCCGCTGTAGTGTGTCTGGAGAGAAGGGCGGCGGAGTTGAACTCCCTCAATGTGTTCCCGGTGCCCGATGGCGACACCGGCACCAATATGCTGCTGACCATGCGGTCGGCGGTGAGCGAGGCTGCGCGGGTCACCAATGGCAATGCCTCGCAGGTTGCCCGTGCCATAGCCTACGGCGCTCTCATGGGGGCGCGTGGCAACAGCGGCGTAATCCTGTCCCAGATACTTCAGGGTCTGGCGTCCAGCCTGGATGGTAAGGAATCTCTGGAGGGAGGCGAGCTGGTGGCCGGTCTCGCGGAAGGGACAAGGCTTGCCTACAAGGCCGTGAGCCAGCCGGTCGAAGGCACCATTCTAACCGTGGTCAAAGACTCGTGGGTTGCGGCGGAAGGGGCGTCAGACGGAAACGACCTGCGCGGCGTTCTGGAAGCGACCGTCATTGCGGCCAAGGACTCGGTAGCCAGGACCCCCACACTCCTCGCAGACCTGCGTGACGCCGGAGTCGTGGATGCGGGCGGTCTGGGCCTCTATGTCATACTGGAGGGGCTGGTGCTCTACCTTCGTGGCGAGCTCGACCAGGCGCAGGAACTGCCGGCACCGGCCTCTGTCGAGGCTGTGGGCACAGGGTCCGGTGGGGACGGGTCTTTCTACGGCTACTGCACCGAGTTCATGATCGAAGGCCAGGGCCTCAGCGCGGACGAGGTAAGGGCGAGAATAGAGGCCATAGGCGAGTCGGTGGTCGTTGTAGGTGACGGCAATGTGGTGAGAGTGCATGTGCACGCCGCGGACCCCGGCACCGCTATCAGCATTGGCTCGTCCATGGGCAGGCTCAGCCATGTCAAGATAGACGACATGGATGAGCAGCACGAGCACTTCGTGGCCTTCAAACAGCGTTCACCTGTGGGCGTCGCCATTGTCGCGGTGGTCTCGGGTGAAGGACTCAAGGACGTGTTCGAGAGCCTGGGGGCAACGGCGGTTGTGCCCGGCGGTTCGACTATGAACCCTTCCGTCGAGGAACTGCTGAGGGCGGTGGAGGCTGTGCCATCCGATGAAGCGGTTCTGCTCCCCAATGACCGCAATGTCGTGCTTGGTGCGGAGCGGGTTCGATCGCTCAGCTCGAAGAGGGTGGAAGTAGTGCCCACGGAGACGATTCCCCAGGGTGTGGCAGCCCTGCTGGCATTCAACTATGAGTTGGGCCTCGATGCGAACATCGAGGCGATGGAGAAGGCCAGACAGGCTGTGAAGACGATAGAGGTCACCAGAGCGGTTCGTCCGGCAAAGATCGGAGACTTCAGTATGGAGGCGGGGCAGGCCATCGCTTTCCTCAATGGGGACCTGGTTGCCGTCGGCGACAGCGTGCCTGACCTGGTCAAGGACATGCTTGAACGCATGGACATGGAGGAAAGCGAGATCGTGACCATCTACTACGGCGCCGATACTGGAGCCGCTGAGGCTGAGGGAGTGGCGGAGATGGTCCGTGGTAAGTACCCGCACCTGGAGGTTGAGGTAATCTCTGGCGGCGAGCCCTACTACCACTACATCGTCTCTGTGGAGTGATACCATTGGACACCGCGACGCTTCGGAAGATACTGGAGTTGGAGGAGAGAAGGGGCCATCGGAACGACGCGGTGGTTGGCGGTCTTGACCGGTACCTGCAACGGTGGGCGAACGAGCTTCCTCCCGGCCTGGCTGGGATAGCATACGCAGACCTGGACACCAGCGAGCGGGAGGAGTGGATAAGAGGAATCCTCAATCAGCTTAACGGGTCGAGGGTGAGGCCGGTTACCAAGCCTGTTCCTGCCGGGCAGGACCTCGACATGTCGATTACATCCCTCCACGGCATCAGCGCGAACCTTGCCGCCAGGTTCCGCCGGCTTGGCGTCGAGAGCGTCCGTGACCTGCTCTACTACTTCCCCAGACGGCATCTGGACTACAGCAAGAGGAAAGCCGTTGCCGAACTCAGGGTGGGGGAGGAGCAGACCATTGTGGCTACTGTCTGGGAGGCGAGGCAGACTGGCCTGGGTCGCCGCCGCTCTACGGAGGCCATCCTTGGTGATGAGACCGGCAACGTGAGGGCGGTCTGGTTCAACCAGCCCTACCTGGCGAAGAAGCTCCACACCAATCTGCGACTGGTCCTGAGCGGCAGGGTGAGCCTCTTCAAGGGGATGAAGGTTTTCCAGTCGCCTGAGTACGAGCCTGTGACTGATGACCTTGTCCATACCGGGCGGCTTGTTCCGAGGTACCCGCTCACCAGCGGGCTCAGTCCACGAGTTGTAAGAAGGCTGGTGAAGGAGACTGTCGATTACTGGGCTCCGAGGCTGCCTGACTTCGTACCTGATGAAATCAGAGAACGCGCCGGACTGCTCGGCGTTTCGGAGGCCATAGTGCAGGCCCACTATCCCGAAAACGAGACCCTCAAGGATAGGGCCAGGCGCAGGCTGGCCTTCGATGAGCTCTTCCTCATGCAGTTGGGGCTGCTGTCCAGACGCCGTGACTGGCGGGAGAGTGGCGAAGCCAATCCCATCAAGCCCGCTGATGATGTGGTCGACAGGTTCATCGCCCGCCTTCCCTTCACGCTCACCGGGGCACAGGAGCGTGCCCTCAAGGAGATACTGGCGGACCTGGAGAAAACGAGGCCCATGACCAGGCTCCTCCAGGGCGAGGTTGGAAGTGGAAAGACGGTGGTCGCCACGGCGGCGCTCCTCGCTGCGGTGGCGTGCGGCCGCCAGGGGGCGTTCATGGCCCCCACGGAGATACTTGCGGAGCAGCATTTCAGCAACATCTCTGGACTCCTGGCGGGAGCGGTCCAGGAGACCGGTCCGAGTGATGTCCTCCGCTCCTTTCACTCCGTTCTTCCGCGCGCGATTACGGTGGGCCTGCTCATCGGTGGCATGAAGAAGGGCGATAAGGAGCGGGTGCAGCAGGAGATCGCCTGTGGGGGCGTTGATATTGTTGTTGGCACCCACGCTCTGATCCAGGACGTGGTAGAGTTTGACAGGCTCGGCCTGGCGGTCGCTGATGAGCAGCATCGCTTCGGCGTGATGCAGCGTGCCGCACTTCGTGGCAAGGGTTCGAACCCGCACCTGCTGGTAATGACAGCCACTCCCATTCCGCGGAGTCTGGCGCTCACGTTGTATGGCGACCTGGACGTATCGCTCATCGGCGAACTGCCGCAGGGCAGGCGCGAGATCAAGACCAAGTGGCTGGCTCCGGAACACCGCGACCAGGCCTACCGCTTCCTTCGCAAGGAGGTGGGCGAGGGGCGCCAGGCATTCATAATCTGTCCTCTCATTGAGGACTCGGAGGTGATCGATACCAAGGCGGTCATCACCGAGTACGAGCGTCTGTCCACACAGGTCTTCCCTGACCTGAGGCTGGGACTGCTTCACGGACGGCTCAAGGGCGTTGAGAAGGAAGAGGTGATGAGCAGGTTTCGGAACGGGGAGCTCGACATCCTGGTGGCGACTTCCGTGGTCGAGGTCGGAATCGATGTGCCCAACGCCTCGGTGATGCTTGTCGAGGGGGCCGACCGTTTTGGCCTGGCCCAGTTGCACCAGTTTCGTGGACGGGTCGGGCGGGGAGACCAGCAGAGCTACTGCATTCTGGTCGCCGACAATCCTTCCGAGGACGGAAGAGCGCGGCTCGAACTGCTTCAGAGGACCAGCGATGGGTTCGCCCTTGCCGAGGAGGACCTCAAGCTTAGAGGCCCCGGGGAGTTTTTCGGTACGCGGCAAAGCGGCCTCCCGGACCTGAAAATGGCGAGGCTTTCCGATGTGTCGCTGCTGGAGGTTGCGAGGGGGGAGGCGATTCGGCTGTTCAAGGAAGACCCCGATCTCTCTCGGCCCGAGCACGAGGCGCTGGCCCGGGAAATGGCTCGGGTCTGGCAAAAGGAACCTAGCGGGGTAGAGGTATGACTATAAGAGACAACATCACGGTTCTTCTCAAAGAGGCGGCTGTTCAGGCTCAGGAAAAGGAACTGCTGCCGCCGATAACAATGCCTGACATTGCGTTGGAGCGACCCCAGAACCAGGCGCATGGTGACTACGCATCGACCCTGCCATTGAGGATGGCGAGGGCAGCGCGCATGAACCCGCTCACCATTGCTGAAAGCCTGGTCAGTCTCATGGAGGTGCCGGACGAGATCGAAAGCATCAATGTGGCTGCCCCCGGGTTCATCAACTTCTCGCTGAAGAATGGGTGGGTGGCCAGGCAGGTCGAAACCATAATTGACGCCAGCGGCAGGTTTGGGGATGTCGATCTGGGCCGCGGCGCCAGAGTGCAGGTGGAGTTCGTCAGCGTCAATCCCACCGGCCCTCTTCACGTGGGCCACGGCCGCGGCGCCATCTTAGGCAGCACCCTGGCAAACGTCCTCGTGTCGTCGGGGTACGACGTGGTCAAGGAGTACTACCTTAACGACGCTGGGAGCCAGATGGACGCATTTGGCCGCTCCCTCTACGTGCGCTATCAGCAGGCGCTCGGTGTGGATGTCCAGATGCCCTCCGAGGGCTATCGGGGCGACTACATGATCGATATCGCCAGGGAGTTAGTGGCGGAAGAGGGCCGCCGCTACGTCGACAAGCCTGAAGAGCTGGGCGAGAACGGGATGAAGAGGATTGTGGCCGCCATCAAGGAGGACCTCGAGAGGCTGGGGGTTGTCTTTGACGTGTGGTTCAGCGAGAAGAGCCTCTACGACCAGGGACAGTATGACCGGGTGATGGCTTTGCTGAAGAAGGAAGGGCATACGACTGAGAGAGAGGGAGCGGTGTGGTTCAATTCGACCGCCCTAGGGGAGGACAAGGACAACGTGCTTGTCAGGAGCGATGGGCTTCCGACCTACTTCGCCGCCGACATCGCCTACCACTACAACAAGTTCGTGGAGAGGGGGTTCTGGAACGTAATCGACATCTGGGGGGCCGACCATCAGGGACATGTGTCTCGAATGAAGGCCGTTGTGACGGCGCTGGGGATCGATGCTGAGCGGCTCCAAGTCATTATCTCGCAGATGGTCACCTTGAAGCGCGGCGATGTGGCGATTCGGGCATCAAAGCGCACCGGTGACCTCGTCACTCTGAGAGAGCTTGTCGACGAGGTCGGTCCGGACGTGTGCCGCTTCTTCTTCCTGTCCCACTCCGCGGATAGCCAGATGGACTTCGACCTGGAACTGGCCAAGCGCCAGTCTTCGGATAACCCGGTCTACTACGTCCAGTACGCGCATGCCCGCATCGCCAGCATACTGCGACTTGCCCGTGAGAAGGGCATAGACTGGAGCCGCGGCGATGTGTCTGTGCTCACCAGCGAGCCTGAGCTTACCCTGGTCCGCAGGATGCTCGAGTTGCCCGAGGTGCTTGAGTTGGTCGCCTCCACGCTGCAACCCCACCACCTCCCTTACTACGCCCTGGATCTGGGGACCACCTTCCACAACTTCTACGAGAAATGTCGCGTAATCTCGCCCGATGAAGCGCTCACTCAGGCCCGCCTCAAGCTGGTTGAGGCTTCTCAGATCGTCCTGGCGAAGGTCCTCCGTCTAATGGGAATGAGCGCCCCTGAGAAGATGTAGCCATCTTCAGGAAGGGCTAACCGCTGGGGAAACGGTCTTGAGGAGGAAGCCTGCGGCCGCGGGTCGTATCCGCCGAACCGTCCCGCATGTCCGGTCCGCTTACAGCTCCTTCGTCAACGTGGCAAGGAACTCGGCATTGGTCGGCGTCTTTCCCATCCGCTCCAGGATCAGTTCCGTGGCTTCAGTGGTGTTCTGTGCTTGTGAGGCCACAAGGTTGGCCATGCGGCGAAGCAGCCAGACCTTCTGCAATGTCACCTCGTCTACGAGGAGTTCCTCGTGCCTGGTGCCGCTGCGCTGGATGTCCATCGCGGGGAAGGTTCGGCGTTCCGCCAGCTTGCGACACAGGTGAAGCTCCATGTTGCCGGTGCCTTTGAACTCCTCGTAGATGAGCTCGTCCATGCGGCTTCCGGTGTCGACGAGGCACGTGGCGATTATGGTGAGCGATCCGCCCTGCTCGATATTCCTCGCCGCGCCGAAGAAGCGCTTCGGGGGGTAGAGGGCCACGGAGTCGACACCCCCTGAGAGTGTCCGGCCGCTGGGCGGCAAAGCCAAATTGTAGGCACGGGTGAGACGGGTGATGCCGTCCAGCAGAATCATCACATCCACCCCTGCCTCGACCAGGCGCTTCGCCCTTTCGAGCGCCAGCTCGGCAACCTTGGTGTGGTTCTCCACCGGCTCATCGAAGGTTGAGCTCACCACCTCTCCCTTGACCGAGCGCTGCATGTCGGTGACCTCCTCGGGTCGCTCGCCAATGAGGGCGACCATCACGTGAATATCGGGGTGGTTGGTGGTGGCGCCGTAGGCGATGTTCTTGAGCAGCACAGTCTTGCCGGCCTTGGGTGGTGACACAATGAGCCCTCTCTGGCCTCTTCCGATAGGGGATATCAGGTCGAGGAGGCGGGTGGACAGGTTCTTGGGGTCCGCCTCAAGCTTGATGAGGCTGTCGGGAAACACCGGGGTCAGCGAGTTGAAGTGCGGGCGGTTCTTGGCCTGCTCCGGGTCGAAGCCATTGACGGCCTCAACGCGCAACAGGCTGTAGTACTTCTCCCCGTTCTTGGGCAATCTCACCTGCCCAGTCACCATGTCGCCGGTCCTGAGCCCAAAGCGGCGGATCTGAGACTGGGACACGTAGACGTCGTTGGCTCCCGGCTTGAGGTTGTCCTTGCGCAGGAAACCGAAGCCGTCGTCCATTATCTCCAGTACGCCGCCGTCGAACATGTTGCCCTGAAGCTCGGCATTTGCCCGGAGGAGCCTCAGAACGAGGTCCTGCTTCCTGAGCGCGCTACAGCCGGAGACGCCGAGCCCCTTGGCCATCTCCACCAACTCATCACGGCTCTTGGTTTCGAGTTCCGCGATATTCATTGTCATTTCTTCCCTACCTCTCTCCAGTCATCTGTGAATCGTGAAATACCTATATCGGTGAGCGGATGCCGGATCATCTGCATTAACACCTTGTATGGTACGGTGGCGATGTGAGCCCCCGCCTGGGCTGCGGCAAGCACGTGAAGGGGATGGCGAAGGCTGGCCGCGATTACCTGGGTCGGGAGGCTGTACCTTGAGAAGATCTCGACCGAATCAACAACCACCTGCATTCCCTGATGACTGATGTCGTCAAGCCGACCGACGAAAGGACTCACATACGTCGCACCGGCGATTGCCCCCAGCAGAGTCTGATTCGCTGAGAAGCATAGCGTGAGATTCGTCCTTATCCCCTCCCCAGACAGCTTCGACACCGCTTCAAGTCCCTCCTCGGTCACAGGGATCTTGACCGCGACGATGGGGCTCCACGACGAAAGCCGTCTCGCCTCTTCCACTATGTCGTCTGCCTTGGAGCTCAATGCCTCGACCGAAACGTGCTCAAGACCCGGTATCGAGCAGATCTCGAGGACCGCTTCCTTGAAGTCCGTGGTCTTCTCCCGCGCGACCAGGCTGGGGTTCGTGGTCACGCCGCATATGACACCAAGTTTCGCCGCGTGGCGAATGTCGTCGATATTCGCTGTGTCCAGGAATATCTGCATTCAGCACCTCTCACTCGTTTCTGACATTGCCGC
>JAXHUA010000143.1:0-8778 GCA_034189695.1 Chloroflexota bacterium
CCCGTCGAGGCACGTTGTGGGAATGGACGGGTCTCCGCTCTCCTGCCCACGGGGGACAACTAGCTCCGACGGGCGCAGGCGCTCCAGTTCCGATGCCACCGCATCAGGAGACAGCTGAGCAGTGTGGAATTCCCCAGTAGTTATGTCAACATACGCCACACCCGCCTGCGCTTCTTCCGAAATAAGCGCCACCAGGTAGTTGTTGCTCTTTCCTTCGAGAAGCCCGGGCTCGACCACCGTCCCCGGCGTGACCACACGGATCACGTCCCTGTCCACCAAGCCCTTCTCCCTGGTCTCACCCAACTGCTCGCATATCGCCACTTTGTAGCCTTTTCCAATGAGTCGGGACAGGTAGTTGTCCAGAGCGTGGTGGGGTATGCCCGCCAGCGGCACGCGCTGCCCCTTGCCCATCTCCCGGGAGGTGAGCACAATCTCAAGCTCGCGCGACATGACCTCGGCGTCCTGGTCGAAGGTCTCGTAGAAGTCCCCGAGCCGGAACAAGACGATGGCATCGGGGTACTTGCGCTTGATCCTGAGGTACTGCCTGCGGAGCGGGGTGACCTTCTCCATTCTGTAGGCTATTCTACAGAAAAGGGGAAGCTGCCACAACAAAAGGATATTCCCACGTGCTACAATGCAGCCACGGCAATCTGGTATCGGCGAGCGGGTCGCAGCTCCTTCCAGCGCCCGCGAGGAGACATCATGAAAGCGGTTGCTGCACTGGCGAGAAGGGCACGCCGCATCCTGTGTGACGAAGGGCTCGCGTCGCTCGTCCGGCAGGCGTTCGCCTTTCTTCTCAAAAGGCTGTTCCAGTACGAGAGGTACTACCTCTACAGGCAACCGACGGAGAGCCTGCATCTGTTCAACGAGGCTCGCCTTCTACCAGAGGCCCCAGGCATCGTCTTCAAGGTAGTCGCCACCGCGCAAGAGGCCGACGAGGTGGAGTCCGCGGGCCTTCCGTTTCGCTCATACGCCCTCAATGTCGATGAGAGGCTTCGCAAAGGAGCGGTCGCCTTCTGCGTCTACGCGGGGAAGGACCTGGCCAATATAAGCTGGCTCGCCTTCAGCGACGAGGCTCAGAAATCCCTCGGCGAGGTGCCCTGCCGGGTTGACTTTTCACACGGAGAAGCCTACCGCGGCGGGATCTGGACCAGTCCGAAGTACCGGCGAGCGGGGTTCTCGATGTACAGTCTTTTCAAGAAGCTGGAGTACATGCAAGAGAGAGGCGTAGTCGCCAGTCGAGTGGCCATCCCCGAGGGTAACGTCGCATCCCAGAGAGGTCATGCGCGCTTCGCACCGGCGAGATACGGGCGAGGACGCTTGACTAGACTCCTCTGGTGGAAGTCCTGGGAGGAGAAGCCGCTATGATGTCCTGCGTCCACGATGGGGCGACGGACCTGATCCGGTCGGCTTGCAGCTAGAGCAGCTTGGTCTCCCTGAGCTTGAGTGCCAGGTCAGTTACCTCGCCTGACCCGCGGACCCGCCACACAGCAATTGCCAGACATGACATGAGCCCGCCCGAGTAATTCCCGTCGGCGGGCTCACATTGAAGGCCTCTTGCTCGAAGTCCGGGGCCTGCCGCTCGCAGGAACCGTTTGCGAAAGAACAGCCCCCAGGACCCTTTGCGGCTCCTTCTACTGACCCTTGAGGTACTCGTCGATGGAGGCTGCCGCCCTCTTGCCGGCGCCCATGGCGCTGATCACCGTGGCAGAACCGGTGACGATGTCGCCCCCAGCCCACACGCAGTCCTTCACCGTCTTGCCCGTCTGATCATCGGCGACCACGGTTCCTCGCCTGGTAACCTCGAGCCCTTTCGTGGTCCCCGAGATGAGCGGGTTGGGAGTAGTCCCCAGAGCGACGACAACAGTGTCGACATCAACGACGAACTCGCTCCCCTCTTTGACAATCGGCCGGCGTCGACCGCTGTCGTCCGGCTCGCCCAGCTCCATCTCGTAGCACTCCGCGCCGACCACCCAGCCCTGCTCATCGCCGATGAATGTCTTGGGATTGGTGAGGAACTTGAAGACTATGCCTTCCTCCTGGGCGTTCTCAAACTCCTCGTGTCTGGCAGGCAGCTCCGCCTCGGAGCGGCGATAGATGACGTACACCTCCTCCGCACCCATCCTCAGGGCACATCTGGCACTGTCCATCGCCACGTTGCCTCCCCCGATCACCGCCACCCTGCGGCCCACCTTCAGCGGGGTGTCGTATTCCGGAAAGATGTAGGCCTTCATCAGATTGGTGCGGGTGAGGAACTCATTCGCCGAGTAGACGCCGTTCAGATTCTCCCCGGGTATGTTGAGGAACATGGGAAGCCCGGCGCCAGTGCCGAGAAAGACGGCATCATACCCTTCCTTCAATATCTCGTCCACCGTCTCAATCTTGCCGACGACCGAGTCCAGTCTCATTTCGACACCGAGAGACTCCACGTACTCGACCTCGGCCTGTACGATGTCCTTGGGCAACCTGAACTCCGGGATGCCGTACATGAGAACGCCGCCGGCCACATGGAGCGCCTCGAAGACGGTCACCTGATGGCCCATCTTGGCCAGGTCAGCGGCTGCGGTCAGTCCGGCCGGCCCCGACCCCACTAACGCCACCCTCTTTCCGGTGGGTGACGCGATTTCGGCCTTCTCTTTCTCTTTGCGACCAAGTCCCCAGTCGGCGACGTAGCGCTCCAGCCGGCCGATGGCTATCGGCGCGCCTTTCTTGCCCAGCGTACACACCGCCTCGCACTGCGATTCCTGCGGACAGACCCGCCCGCAGACAGCAGGCAGACTGTTCTTACCCTTCAACACGCGCAGCGCCTCCGGCATATCCCCGTCACGCAGCGCCTTGATGAAATCGGGAATGTCCACCCCCACCGGGCAGCCGTCGACGCAGGGTCGCTTGGGGCACTGAATACACCGGGTGGCCTCAGCCAGCGCGTTCTCCTCGCTGTAGCCGAAGGCAACCTCGTTGAAGTTCTTGGCCCGCTCAAGGGGCTCCTGCTTGGGCATCGGTACTCGGTTCAAGTCTAGCTTAGCCATGGCACTTCCGCTCCCAGTGTTCTACAGCTTGCTTCTCCTCGTCGAGGTAGGTCCGCTGGCGGGCGGCCAGTAGGTCCCAATCGACCTCATGCCCGTCGAAGTCGGGCCCATCGACGCAGGCGAACTTCGTTTGTTTTCCCACCTCCACGCGACAGCAGCCGCACATTCCGGTGCCGTCGACCATGATCGGGTTGAGGCTGACGATCGTCTTGACGCCGAACGGCTCGGTCGTCTTGCAGCAGAACTTCATCATCACTGTGGGTCCGATCGCGATGACGCGGTCGATCTGCTGTCCGCTCTCCAGAAGCTCCTTGAGAGGTTCGGTCACCAGCGCCTTGCGGCCGTACGTGCCGTCATCGGTGGTGACGATCAACTCGTCACTGACGGCCCGCAAACGGTTCTCCCAGAACAGCAGGTCCTTCGACCGCGCGCCCATGATGGTCAGCACCCTGTTCCCAGCCTCCTTCAGGGCACGCGCGATGGGGGCCACGGGGGCCACCGCGAACCCTCCGGCGACGCAGATCACAGTCCCATAGTTCTCGATGTGCGTCGGCAGGCCCAGAGGGCCGGTGAAGTTGGCGATGCAATCACCCGCCTGTAGTTGGGCCAGCTTGCGGGTGGTCGCCCCGACCTCCATGAAGACAATGGTCACACTGCCCTTTTCACGGTCCCAATCGGCGATGGTGAGCGGAATGCGTTCTCCTCGCTCATCCACCCGCAGGACAATGAATTGGCCCGCCTGACCCTTGCGGGCCACCGCCGGCGCCTCAACCTCAAACAGGTGAATGCCCGGCACAAGGTCCTCTCTCTCCAAGATTCTATACATTACACCTCTCCCTGGGTTCAGAATCAACAGTGAGCAGGCTCTTGCCTGCATTGCTGAGGAAACGAAAGCGGCAGACTGGCCTTGAAGGTGTTGTTGCTCGCTTCGCAAAGGGGGGTTGGAATCATCGCTCTACAGAGTTCTATCTTACTATACCCGGGTTAAGTAGTTCAAGCCTGGGAGGCCACCAGTCTGGCTACCCGGCGTCCCAGCCTCACGCTGTAGTTCATCCCTCTATCCTCCGGGTATATCTGAGTCGTGTTCGCCAGGTACAGATTCGGGACCGGCGTGCGGTGGTCTGGAATATGCAACGAGTAGCTGGTAGTGACAATCGGCTGACCCGCCGGCTCCCGGAACAGGCGGGCCTCCTCCACCCAGCCCGGTTCGAACTCCGGGTTGATCTTGCGGAGGTGCGGCGCGTACTCAGCCAGAAGGGCATCAGCGCTCAGCCACGTGAGCCGATGGTCATGCGACAGGTAGTTGGACACATAGGCGATCCGCTTGCCCCCGTATACAGCCGGGTCGACGAGATTGCTGTGCTCGATGACGGCGACGAAGGGGATAGACGGGTCGCTGATGTTGAGCCAGTAGATGCCCGAGAGGGAATGCTTCAATACAAGGACAAGACATACCGCCACCTGGTACGGCACGCCCCTGAGTTTCCCCGCGTACTCCTCGGGCAATGACGGAGCCATGCTCAGGAAAGCAGGCGAGGGCACAGTGGCGATGACGGCGTCGAACTGGTGCGACTGCTCCCTTACCCTCACGCCAGTGGCCCTGCCATCCTCGACCATTACCTGCTCAACGGGCGAAGAGGTCAGGACTTCCCCACCTGAGTCGATGATCCGTTGCTGAAGAGCGTCTGCCAGCACCCCAAAGCTGCCCGCCATATAGCCCAGGCGCTCCCGCCCGCCCTGACGCGAGCTGAACCGCAGGTGGATCTTGCCCCACAGCCATACCATCCCCACCTCGTCGTAGCGGGACCCGAACTTGTTTCTCAGCAGCGGCCCCCATACAACCTCGAAGTTCCTTCTGCCTCCATACTTCAGCAGCCACTCCTTCGCCGTCACCCCCTCCATCCTGGGCCAGTTCCTGTACCACCTCAGGTAAAGTGAGAGCAGGCCCAGCCGCAACCGATCGAACAGACTCACCGGCGAGAACCTCATCAAATCAAGAGCCGTGACGAAATCGTATATCGTGCCGCCGTGGTAGAAGCCCACCCTGGAGTCCAGCCACTCCAGCCTGCCATCCAGGCCGAGCTCGTGTATGAGCTGGATTATGTCAACATCGCTGGAGAAGATGTGATGGTAGAACATTTCCAGACGCTCGCCGGCTATCTCGAACGTCGCGGCCTGTCCGCCGAGTTGGGCCTCTTTCTCAAAGACGGTTACCCGGTGCCCTGCACTGCTCAGCTCATAGGCGACACTCAGCCCGGCCAGTCCGCCTCCGACGACGCCAACCTTCATCTCTTCTCCTTGCCCTCCTCGGGAGGCTCGCCTTCACGCACCTGCTGCGAGCGGTCATGCCCCAACACAATCTTGGTCAGCGATACGTTCTCCAGCCACAGGAATACGAAGCCCACGGGAATGGTGGCAAGGAGTATGAAGGCATGCAACACCACCACGTACGACGCCGCCAGGGCAGGCCCGACGTTGAACAGCTCTATTGTCTTCTGGGCGGCAAGATCGAACGACCCCAACCCGCCCTGCGACATCACCAGCGCCCAGGCAAGGTTGGCGACCGACGTCGCCAGCATGAAGGCGTAGAATGGCAGCCTCAGGTCGAAGGAGAAGGCCACCATGTAGAACATTCCAGCTTCGCATGCCCACACCAGCACGGACAGGACAAACACCAGGGCAAGCTTCCCCGGGCTGCGCATGATGCCCAGCCCTTCGACAAGACGCACCAGCCATATCTCCCCCTTGGGCCGCCACCCGTGTGGAAGCAGCCGCAGCACCAGTCCGATCGCCGTGCGCGCCAGCCTCGGCGAAAGCGCGAGAACGAAGCACACCGCTATCGCCCCGAGAAAAATGCTGGCGGTGATATAGATTACCTGCTGGAGCACGCCTTCAAGGGGCGCGAAGAAGGAGATGACGGCGGCGAAGATTACCAGCGTTATTCCGTCAAACGCCTGCTCCAATACCATCGTCCCGCCGGTTGCCATCTTGCTGATGCCCTCGCGCTCGCCCAGGATGTACGCCCGTGCCACAATCCCCAGGCGCGCCGGCAGGATGTTGTTCACCAGCATGCCGATCAGTATCAACGGGAAGAGACGAATCGACGACAGCGTCTTGATTGGCTTGAGCAGGTACCGCCATCGAACCGCACGGAAATAGACGCCAACCATATAGATGAGCAGCGCCGGCAGCAGGAACACGTAGTTCGCCGCGGCGAGCGCCTGCCCCATCTCGGCGAAGTCGCCGCGTATCTGGTACACGAACAGGAAGAGGAACAGTATGGTGATCGCAACGCCGATCCAGAAACGACCGCTTCTCAGCAAATCTGGCTCCTCAAGCCGTTATTGTGGTGCAGGAAGGCAGAAGACGACGGTCAAGGCGTGCTCTCCGGGAAGTAGGCAATGCCCTCAGTCGACCAGTAGTCTCCCTGGGTATCCTTGAGCAAGAAGTAGCGCCACCACCACCCGAAGCTGAAATCCCGGTACTCCTCGGGAAACCACAGAAGCTCACGAAAGTCCTGCCCTTCCCCATACTTGCCGAGCACCGGCTCGACGCTTGCCCGGTTACCCGCCTCAACGAGCAGAACTGTACCCGCCGAGGCCTCGTCAAGGCCGGACACGTCCCGGTAGTGGACGTTCTCGTAGCCCCTCAGATACCAGTACCACGGCCAGGTAAGTCGCGAGTCCACCGTGACCCATATGTCGGTCCCCTCACCCCTCTCCTCAGCCACATCCTGAATCTGCGACTTGATTTGCGGCACGTCAACCGATATACCGGCATAGACCAGCATCTGCGGTGGACTGTCATCCGCGTCGTAGCTCGCCTGCACCGCGCCGTACACGGTGAAGGCGAAGAGGACAACAACCAGGAACACTGTGACTCCCGGCACGACCCAGGCCCACACTCCCTTCCAGTCGAACTTGAGTATCCTGACGATGAACATCCCCGCCAGAAGGATGGCCGGCAGGGCGATGTGCACCGACAGCCACGGCATCTTCTCACCAGCGTACGAGAACAGAATGAGGCTTGCCACACCCCACCAGATGAGGAACCGGGTGAACAGGTTGCCCCGTATCGCGTAGTACACCGCCCCGGCGGCGGCGAAAAGCAACGGAAGGAACTCATAGACCGGCAGGACCATTAGATAGTAGAACCAGGGCTGCCCGCCCCGGGCCACGGCCTGCTGCTCGACCCAGTAGTCGACCGCGCCCCAGAGGCCACTGCCGAAACCCGACGGGTTGGTGAAGCCCGACGTATAGAGCAGCGCGAAGACGCCGTAGAACACCACGACGCACACCAGCCAGCGTCGCCAGTTCCAGCGCAGCCCAACGGCGGCGCAGACCACGAACAGAACAATGACAGTGAGCACCTTGACCCAGTGAACACCGCTGGGGAGCCCCACCCCGGGCAGCAGCTGGACGAACCCCGAGTAGAGCGGGAGCGACAGCGTGCCGAGAAGTATCAGGTAGTCCGCCGGTCCCGACAGCCCCTTGAGATCGAACCGCTTCCTGACTCTCTGCGCCAGCTCCCTGGCCGACACCACGAGCAAGAAGAGGCCGAAGATGGCCACAGTGATATAGCTCGTCTCCTTGGTGCAGAAGGTGAAGCCCAGCACAGCGGCGCCGAAATAGAGCTGCCTCGCCTTCCTCTGCTCGAAGTAGCGCCACATGAGTACGACCAGAAGCAGGGCCCAGAAGACCATGAGGACATCGTTCCTGGCGTAGCGGCTGTAGTAGAGCAGCGTTGGAGAGAAGGCCAGCAGCACAGCCGCGCTCATGGCACCCCACCTTCCAAGCTGGTGTCGCAGGAAGTAGGGCAACACCACCAGCCCCGTGCCGAGAAACACAGCAAGCAGACGCATGGTCACATCGCTGTCGCCAAAGATGAGGAAGTTGAGGGCGGTGCCGTGGAACAGGAACGGCCCGTGCATCATCGGGTCGTGGTGGTACACATTGCCGTTTGCCAGGTACCAGCTATAGATACCGTGGAGGCTCTCGTCGTGGGAGATGCCGCGGGCGCCCAGGTCCCACAGGCGCATCACCAGCGCAACGACCGCCAGCGCCACGTAGAAGCCGCTTTCCCAGGTGAGGTGCGAGCGCAGCCGCGACGGGAGCGACGAAAGACGTTGAGAAGCGCGCTGCATCACTCGTGTCTCACCTCGAAGATCGATACCCCCTTCGACTCATACACCAACTCGTACCAATCTGGATTGGAGGCAAACTTGGCCAATCCGTCGCTTTGGTATATCTCTTTCTCCAGCGCCCCGACATACACGTAGTCGACATCGTATGTGCTGAGCAACTCTAGAGCTCTGCCGTTATCGCTCGTATTGTAGATTTCTTCGACATCCCTCGTTCTCTGCCCCAAGTCAACGCCGCTGCCGTGCCTCCACATGGTCTCCACCCACCCGCCGATGACGGTCGGCAGTCCCGTGAAGGTCGATACTCGGACGCTGAATCTCGAAGTGACTTCGTTGGCCTCAAGGATCACCGGCGCCCCTTCTAGCTGCTCGTTTATCCACTTGATGGCCGCGTAGTCCCCCCCATCCACCTCTTGAATGTAGGCCGCTCCGTCTAGAGTACCACGGTTTATGCCCCAGAAGTCTTGCCTCCCACCCACCATACTCACCGTGGAGGCTACAGGATGAACGAGGCATGCCAGCACGAGAACAGCCAGTGCGGCAAACCAGACGCCCCTGGCTGTCTTCCCCACGTTTCTTGCCACATAGTACACCGCATATGTAGCCGAG
>JAXHUA010000144.1:0-4116 GCA_034189695.1 Chloroflexota bacterium
GCAGGGGCTGGGCGGCCTCCCTGCTATTGACCCGGGCACCGGGATGCTGTTCGACCTGGGATGGGAGCAGACCATCAACGTGACCACGGTGCCTATGCTCTTCCCCCTCGATATCTGCTTCCTCTCTGAGGGGCTGGTGGTAGTGGATATCTACCAGGACGTGCCCCCGGGGTACCTGGTGACGTCGTCGTTGCCGGCACGCTATTTCCTGGAGGTGAATGCCGGCGAGCTGGAGGGGGTGGATACGGGTGACCGGGCCTCGGTGGAGATGCTGCCCTTCGAGGAGGTCCCGGTTGCGATGCCCGACTGGACGAGCATGATGGTGTCATTCCTGGGGTTTGTGGTGATGGCCTCATTTATGGTGGCCGTGGTGAGGAGCTTCATCGAGGGCATGCTGGAGGCCCCTGGTGAGAAGCCTGCGCTCGGCCGCGGCGGCGAGAGGCTTCTACCGCAGACGAAGAGCCGGCGCAGGCCGACCAGGGCGGATGTCAGGGTGGAGGTCTGGGACGAGCGGGACCGCCTGCACATAGGCATCCAGGACAAACGCACCGATGACTACATCGCCAGTTGGTGGGACGACGAGGCCTGGCAAATGTTTGAAGATGGGTTCTTCAAGCGACGTCTCCCAGGCCGCCTCAGCGAGAGGGACCGGGTGCTCGTGGAGAGCGTGCTTGCCTACGCCGAGGAGGTGGGCATTCTCGCCACGCCTTGGCAGCAGCGCTCGATTTCGCGTGAGGCCACACCAAAGCCTGTTAAGCCGGTCTTCTTCATCGGCGGCTGCCAGGTAAGCTGCGGCGCATGTAGCACCCACGGCTACTCGGTCAGTGAGACATCAAGGTGCCCGGAGTCGCCGCTCACTGACGATGAGTGGACGGCGATATGGCGGTTGCTGGAGGAACCGCCTCTAGATATGCTGCCGCAGACTGCGCCGCTGTCTCTGCAAGAGGCAGAAGACAGGGTCCAGCGGTATGCCGCCAGCCTGTGGCGTGCTCACAGGAATTACGCTGATCAACTGCGCCGGATGGACGAGAATTACCGCCTGGCTATTGGCAAGGCAGTCGAAAACTACCGGGCGTATGTCATGGCAGAATACGAGCGCAGTCGCGGTGCAGTGGGCGTCAGCGCGCGACTCATCGGGCCTACTGAAGAACGGCATACGAACCTTGAGTACCTGGCCGACAGCCCGGAGTTCCTGGCCCAGACTATTGACGACACGGGATATCGCGACAGACTGGCCGATGCCTTCCAGCAGGCCATAGCACGGGCCAGGGACCTGCGGAAGATGTCCAAAGGCCTGGGGGGGATATCCTGATGACGACCATCGTCGCACCACCCGTGACGCTCTCCATGGAAGAGTACCGCCGCGACTGGCAGCCCCACGGCTGGCAGCTACTCATCATCGGCCCTACCGCCACTTGGAGACAGGAGTGGGGCGAGTGGGAGGCAATCAGGGACATTGTGCAGAACGCCCTCGATGCGGCGGAAGAATACCAGTGGTACTACGATGATCAGGGACTGGTGATCGCCGACCATGGGAGCGGTATTCAGATCGCCGACTTTCTGCTGGGGCCGCCCAAGCTCAAGCCCCCACATGCCCGGGGGAAATTCGGAGAGGGCATGAAGATCGCCGCACTTGTCCTGTTGAGAGCAGGCTACCCGGTCAAAGTGGACACCGTGGACCGCGAGATATGGATGGTCTTCCTGGAGCAAAAGACCAACGGCCATGCCAACTCTCTGTCCGCCCTGTGGCGGCCCAATGGGACGGGCACAGGTACCAGGTTCCACATCATCGGTTATCGAGGTTCTGCCTTCGAGGACCGCTTCGCGGTGAACATCCCCAAGTCCAGTATCATCCACGAGGGGCCCAGCAAGCTTGCTGATCCCATCCGCCGCTACAACCAGCTCATCAGCTATCCCGCGGGCAGGATCTATGCCAGGGACATCTACCTGAAGGATATCGATAGTCCCTGGTCATACAACCTGTGGAGCTTTGATATGGCTCCTGACCGCCACGGCCCGGCGAGTGAGGGGGACATGCACGTGGACATGGGCCGCCTGTGGTGCACTGTGACCGATGTCGACCTCCTGGAGCAATTCCTGACGATGGTCACGGCCCCGCCAGCGACGACCACTTATGAGTCTCGTAATGTCGCCCTCGATGCATGGAGCATGGGGTCCGTACCGGGTACTGATAGGCGCTACTACGCCCTTATAGCCGATAATGCCTCGTTCTGGCAGGAGGCGTGGCAGCGTATATTCGGCAACAACGCTGTCATCAGGACGTCTGACCGCTGGGACGGCACGGTAAAGCACCTGGGGTACTACTCGGTATCGGTTGCCTGGAATTGTGAGGCGGCACTAAGGCAGGCCATCAATTACGATGTCTCTTTGGTGCAGGAGTCGCAGGAGAGGCTGCGCGAGGTGGAAGTTGTCCCTGACGAAAGGCTCACTCCCAGGCAGCTCGCCCACCTCGAGCTGTCCAGGGAGATAGCTGGCAAGTGGCATTACCCGGGTGTGGCTGCCGTCCACGCTGCAATCATCCCGCCGGCCAGCGATCGCATGAGGACTGCGGGCCTCTACCAGATGTCTACCCGGGAGATATTCATCGCAACAGACCAGCTCGAGAGGGCGAGCACCACCGTGGACACCGTGGTCCACGAGATCGCCCACCACATCAGCGAGGCTGAGGATGGACAGCCAGGACACTACACCCAAATGACTGCCGTAGCCGCCAGGGTGGTGGAGCTCACGGCAGCGGGATACTTCGATGACCTGCTGAAGGAGGCAGTGTGGTAATGGCCGGCCAGTACTACATTGAGGGCCACGAGGAGAAGCTCGATATCAAGGAGCTGCTTGTCCTGTTCGCCGAGATTGAGGCCATCGCCGGCATGATAGCGGAGAAGGCTGATAAGTGGCCCGGCGACGAGCTCGAGGGCACGGCTACCGGCCTGAACCTCAGAGGAGGTGCATGATAATGCCCGGCCAGTTCTACATTGAAGGTCACAAAGAGAAGCTCGATATCAAGGAGCTCCTTACCAAGGTTGCCGAGCTGAAAGCCATCGCCAGCGGGATCGCGGAGCAGGCTGATAAGTGGCCTGGCGATGAGCTCGAGGACACGGCCACCGGCCTGGATCTCAATGGCGGTGTGGCATCGAGTGGGGGCCCTGGCGCCGATGTCTTCACCATCCCCGCCACAGGCCGAATAGAGGTCCTCTGCGCCATCATCTCTATGAGGAACGCGAGCGCCGGGGCGGCGGTGACAGTCCGGGCCTATACCGACGTCGATGGGAGTGAGGGCCTGGTCTATAGCCAGGCTTTCACCAAGGGGGCCGACCCCGACGGCATCATGGTGATCAACGGCAACTTCGGGACCAACGAGCCGATAAGGTTCGAGATGCACTCTAGCGACGCGGGGGACACCAGCGTCGATGTGCCGTACAAGGCTATCTGGAGGGAGCTCGAGTGAGCTGGCTAGATAAGTGGGGCTTCTTGCTTGGCGGGTCCGCCCTAGTACTATCTAGCGAAGCACCCACCATCTGGAAAGCTGTGGCCAAAACTGCTAAATGGGGCTTTGGCGACCGTATCCAGGTGTGCGATGGCACCGATGACAACATCGAGATCCAGGCTGCGATCAATGCTCTGTCTGCCAGCGGCGGGAAGCTCATCTTATCGGAAGGCAACTACAGCGTCTCTTCTGTGGTGCAAGGCATCTCGGACCTGGAGATAGAGCTCCTCCCAGGAGCCAAGATTGCCCTGGCGGTTGGAGCCACCTGCAGGATATTCGAGACCACGAGCACACAAAACGTTTCCATACATGGGGGAGAGCTGGAAGGCACTAATAACTCAACGGTGTCCAACGAGCTGGTCTATTTCAGGTATTGTACAGGTGTGCATTTAGGCCCAATCAAGCTCCACGACTGCTATGGTAACGCGTTTGCAGTCAGCGGTTGTGAACACGTCACCCTCGACGTTTTCACAGACACCACGAGAGGGGTAGGACATGGCGGGGGCCTCATCGAAGGATGCAAATATGTCAGCGGGGTAGTCCACGTAAAGGACACCGCGGACTCGGGGGCTGACATAAACGGGACCGCCGAGTATCCTTCCGAGCACCTG
>JAXHUA010000145.1:0-5194 GCA_034189695.1 Chloroflexota bacterium
CGGTACAGGGGGAGCTGGAGCTGCTCTTGGAAAAGCCGCCTCTGGTGAACAGGCTAAGGGGGCAACTCAGCGAATGGATTGAGGCGGCTGAGAAGGTAGTGCAGCAGACGCGAGAGGTAATCAAGGGGAACCGGCATCTTCCGCAACGGCTGGTAAGCCTGTTTGATGCTGGTGCCCGCCCGATAAAGAGGGGTAAATCGCGGGTGGATACCGAGTTTGGGCGCAAGGTGTTTTTGGGAGAGACCGACCACGGCATCATCACCACCTACGAGATGCTCGAAGAAACCCCGGCCGATACCGCCCTGCTCAAACCCGTGGTAAAAGGGCATAAGCGCCTGTTTCGCAAGAGGCTAAAGGCAGTGGCTGGCGACCGGGGTTTCTACTCGCAGGCTAACGAGGACTGGCTAAAAAGCAGCGGGGTCAATCAGGTAAGCATCCCCAAAAGAGGTAAGGCGAGTGATGAGCGGCGCAGCTACCAGAAGCAGTCCTGGTTCAAGCGGTTACAGCGGTTCCGGGCCGGGATCGAAGCCAGGATAAGCCTGCTTAAACGTAAGTTCGGGCTCAAGAGAAGCCGGATGCGGGGCACCCCCGGGGCAAATATATGGGTCGGTCAGGGTATATTCACCCACAACCTCTGGCAGGCGGCGAGAATAGCATAAGAAGCGGAGGGAAAAGGTAAGCGGATATCCGGGTACAGGGAGAACACGCTTGCCAACCGTCATCCTGAGTATTTCAGGAGCATCTAGCTAACATCGTCTACTGTAGCTCAAGGCTGGCGCATTGGTATCACCACAGGTCAATATCCTGGTGAACCGCTTGTCAGCAGCGCAGAAAGAGAATGCGCGTGAAGGCGGTCACCGATTCAAGTACTTCGGACCCACTGGGAGAACAGGGCTGCTGCTGGAGCGCGTACCTGATGGGCAGACAGGCCTTCCTTTCGCGAGGAAGGCTTGTTCATTTCAGGGCGCCAGTGCCAGGGAGACTGACGAGCCACCGGATTACCTCGGGAGGTGCGGGAGTTGAGTGAGCGGCGCAAGACCAAGGCACAGCTTGTCGAAGAGCTGGCCAGTCTCCGGCAGCGGCTGGCGGAGTGTGAGACGGCGGCTGGCGGAGACTGGCATTTGGGAAGCGAAGGGCGACTCCGGCTCCTAATCGACTCGCTGCCTGTGCCAATGTGCTACGTGGGCTCCGATCAGAGGTACCGGCTGAACAACGAGGCGTATCGCCAGTGGTTCGGACTCGGCTACGAGGAGACTGAGGGGCGCCACATCAGGGATGTCCTGGGGGACGATGTATACCGGAGGGTCCAGCCCCACGTCGACGCGGCCCTGTCGGGACGACATACATCCTACGAGAACGTGGTGAGACACCGTGACGGAAGCACGCGCACTATATCGGTGACCTACGCACCCGACATGTCAGAGCACGGTGACGTCAGAGGCTTCTTCGCCCTCGCCGCCGACATCACTGGATTGAAGGCTGCATGGAAGGAGTGCCATGGTGCGCGTGACGAACTCGAGACACGGGTCCAGAAGCGCACCGCCGACCTGGAGCGACTCAACGAGGACCTCCGCGCCGAGATAGCCAAGCGCAAGCTGGTGGAGGCCTCACTGCGCCGCAGCCAGCAGGACTACCTGACGCTATTCGAGAGCGTCATCGATGGCATGGTCGTGGTCGACGCCGAAACGATGAGAATCGTTCTCGCCAACGACAGGGCAGCGGAGATGTGCGGCTTTGACTGCGTCGAAGACCTCTACAGCATCGACCTCCTCGAGCGCATACACCCCGAAGACAGGGAGAGGGCGCTCACAAGTATCACCGGAGGCGTTCCCGGTGAAGACCTGCGCCGACTGGACCAGTTCCGCGCCTATACCAGGGATGAACGGGAGAAGTGGATTGAGGCCGTCGGTGTGAAGATTGAGCACCGGGGAAGGCCGGCTGTGCTGGCTTCCTTCCGCGACATCACGGCGCGAAAGCTGGCCGAAGAGGAACAGCGGATGCATGTACGCGAGATGGAGTTCGTCTCCAGCGTGGCAACGGAGCTTCTCGGGTTGCCCCTCGAGGCTGACATATACCAGTACATCGCTCGCCGCCTCGGCGACCTGGCCGGCGGCGAGACGACCGTGCTGGTGAGTTCCTGCGACGGCGAGGCCCCTTCGTTCCGCGTGCGCGCTGTCTCCGCGCCGGACGGGCACGTCGCCGCCATGGTCAGCGTGCTGGGAGGTGTCCCCATCGGCCTGTCCACGCCGGTGTCCGACGGTGCCAGGAAAGGGCTCAGCACATCTGTCCTGGAGAAGGTGCCTGGAGGAATCTACGAACTCGCCGCCGGAGCGCTGCCCAAGCGGGTATGCCGGGATGTCGAGGAGGCGCTCGGGGTCAGAGAGATAGTCGCCATTGGCCTCTCCTGGGAGGGTGAGGTCCACGGCAGCGCCACCCTGCTGTCCGGCCAGCCCATCTCTGTCTCCAGCCAGCGGACCATTGAGGCGTTCATCAGGCTGGCGTCGGTAGCGTTGCAGCGGAGGCTGGCGGCGGAGGCCCTTCACCACAGCGAGACCCGCTACCGCCTGCTCGCGGAGAACGCCGCCGACGTCATCTGGACCACCGACCTCGAGTTGAAGCCAACCTACATCAGCCCGTCGGTCCAGCGTCAGCGTGGCTGCACCGTGGAAGAGGCCATGGCCCGGCCGTTGGAAGAGAAGTTCCGCCCCACCTCCCTGGCCAGGGTGCGGCAAGTGGCCGACGACATCGCGCAGGCCGCCGCCGGGTCGGCTATCCCATTCCACAGGGCGACCCTGGACTTGGAGATGGTGCGTAAGGACGGCTCCACGATCTGGACCGAGGTCACGCTGAAGCTTCTCACGGACGCAAACGGACGCCCCACGGGTCTTCTCGGGGTGACCCGCGATATCTCCGCCCGTCGAGCGGCTGAGCAAGCGCTGCGACGCTCGGAGCGTTTGTACCGCACCGCTATCGAGTCCGCGCGCGACGGCATCCTTATCACCGACACCGAGGAGCGCATCGTCGATGCCAATCCCACGCTCGTCGCCTCCCTCGGGTACAGTGACAGGGAGCAGCTCATCGGCAGGGAAGCCGGCGAGGTGCTCGCCCCCAGCACGCTGAAGGAACTGGGGAGCGGGCTGAAGGACTCGTTGCGGCAGTTGCTCAGAGAAGGGAAAGGGTACGTCATCAACCTCCAGTTGATGGCGCGCACCGTCGCAGGCACAGAGGTCCCTGTTGAGATGAACATATCGCGCCTGGTGGACGAAGAGGGACAGCTGACGGGGTTCCTGCACGTTATCAGGGATATCACCGAGCACAAGCGGACGGAGGAGACCATTGGCCGCTACGCCGGCCATCTCGAGGCTCTTCACGCCATCAGCGCCGCAGTGAGCCAGACCCTTGACCTGGATGAGATGCTCGCCAATGCGCTTGAAACAGCGATCCGCGTCACCGGAGTCGACGGCGGGTACGTGCACCTGTTCGATCGTGATAGAAGAAGGCTGGTGCTGAGAAAGCACCGGGGGATATCTGCTGCCCGTGTCAAGAGACTTCAGGCGCTGGATGTGACCGACGAAGCCATACGACGCTGGGAGGAGCATCCCGAACCGGCTTTCAGGGTGGAGAGGATCCTCAGTTCTGACGCGTACGGCGTAGCGAGAAGCTCCGGGGAGCACGAGGGCGTGTCTCGCCAATCGTACTTGGCAATACCGCTATTCGCCAAGTCACAGATGTACGGTGGCCTGAGCCTGGTCTGCCGCTCACCGCGCCGCTACTCCGGCGACGAGCTGGAGCTGCTCAGGGCCATCGGTAACGAGATCGCCGTCGGCATCGACAACGCCAGGCTTTACGAGGAGGCCAGGGCGGCCGCGCGGGCGATGCAGGCGGAGAGGGACCGGGCCGAGACCTACCTCGATATCGCCGATGTCATCACGGTTGTGGTCGACGCGGCAGGAAAGGTCGAACTGATGAACAGGAAGGGGTGCCAGCTCCTAGGCTACGAGGAAAGCGAGATCGTGGGCAGAGACTGGTTCGACACCTTCCTGCCAGAGGAGGTCAGGCAACAGGTGCGGGAGTACCATCGTGCCTTCTTCGCGGGTGAGATCGAGGCCCCGGCGTCAAATGAGAATCCGGTTCTCACCAGGCAGGGGGAGCGCAGGGACATCCTCTGGCGCAACTCGGTGTTGCGGGATGCCGAAGGCAAGGTGGTGGCCAGCGTGTCATCAGGCGAGGACATCACCGAGCGCAAGAGAGCGGAGGAAGCGCTTCAGGCGTCTGAAGAGAAGTACAGGAACCTGGTCGACGGCTTGCTCGACGGCTACCTTGTCGTGAGAGGGAGCAGGATTCTCTTCGCCAACAGGGTCATCGCCGACCACCTGAGACTGTCGCCTGACGAACTGACCGGCCCCTCCTTTCTGGGGCTACTGACGCCCGAGAGCCGTGAGACAGCGCGCGCCATCTACGACAGCACGAGGCGCGGTGAAGCGCCTCCCCACCTTGTGGAGGTGGAGTTCGTGAGACAGGACGGCACCACTGCGCCGGTTGAGCTGAGGATAAGTGAGATGGCCTACGAGGGCCAGCGCGCCTACTCTGTGCTGGTGCGGGACGTGGCCGAGCGCAGGAAGGCGGAGGAGGCGCTGCGCGAGAGCGAGGAGAAACTGCGCCTCATGTTCGAGTCCATGACGGAGGGCATGACTGTCAGCGATCTCGAGGGCAACATGACCTCGGTCAACGAGGCCGGGGCCCGCATGTTCGGCACAGGGGACAGGGCGGAGATCATAGGTCGCAGCGCGTTGGACTTCGTCTCGCCGGCCGACCGCGACAGGGTTGGGGAGAGCATGGCAAGAACGCTTCGGCAGGGCTCCGTCGGCACCATCGAGTGCCGCCTGTTGCGGATGGACGGCACCGAGTACGACGCCGAGGTGGACGCTGCCGCGCTCACCGACTCGACCGGGCAGGCCACCGGCTTCATCGCCGTCCTCCGCGACGTCACCGAGCGCAAGCAGGCCGAGGAGCGCCTCCGCGCCTTCCAGCGGCGGCTCCGCTCGCTCGCCTCGCGGCTGTCCCAGGCCGAGGACCAGGAGAGGAAGCAGTTGGCGACCGGCCTGCACGACCGTATCGGCCAGCCCCTGGCGGTGATCAAGATAAAGCTGGGGGTGCTGCACGAGCCTCTGCAACAGGTGGGCCTCGACACGCA
>JAXHUA010000146.1:0-2806 GCA_034189695.1 Chloroflexota bacterium
CTTCGGAGTCCCCTGTCGTGGGTATGGGGCGTTTGACGCGGATACAACGACAGCTAACGTCCGAAGTCTTGCGCTGATACTACCCACTCCCAGATGAACCAGAAGAAGCCGTGCATATGCGCAGTCTCGCGAGCAGTATTCAGCTTTCTGGGGATTGCCGAAAACTGGAATTCGCGGCGTTTGTCACTCAGTGAATGCCTAGTATCTGGAAAGCCACGCAATCTGCTTGTGGACTAGAGCACAACGGGTTCTATTTTCAGCACGTGCTCTGCACCAACACGTTGCGTTGCCTTGTCGGACCCCGAAGCCAATTCTCCTTCCCCTTGTATTGTCTCATCAATAACGCAGACGGTCTCAGTTTCACCACTCGTATAGACTGAGGGAGAAACGACATCGGGAACGGGTTCCCCATCCACCAACAGAGTCTCAATGTAATCCAATCTAGCATCTGCGAGATTACTCAAGGCTTCCTCAATGGTAGCTCCCTGTGCCATACATCCATACAGGTCAGGGTTCTCTGCAAGGAATACGTCCTCACCAGTAGTAGTCTTATCCTTCCTAATCTCAATGGCGTAAGGTTGACTGGCTAGGTGCCTAGCCCTATCCTCTATCTCTCTCGTCATGGGCCGTACCTCCCGATTCAAGTCTTCTCAATTCGTCTATTGTCTTGATTGCATGGTCAAAATACCCCAATGCGATGCTGTCGTGTCTCCGTGGCAAAGTGCCTACAAGCCATCTATGCCGAGGATGCCTCGCTATGTCGTGTTTCCTTCCATGACGTATCTCGAATCCAAACCCGCGATAAAGAGCGTACAGGTCAGCCAATGTGCAGCTGCTTCTCGAATCACGCATCTTCTGAAGTAGTTTCTCTGCTCTGCTTGGCACGAAGTCTAACCAGCCCGCTCCTTAGAAGTCCGGATGACCCGTATGGCCCGACTTCCTTTCAAGTCATTGTCTACCAACATAGAAAACTGATAAGTCCCTGGTCTGGGGAACAGCAATCCCACCAGTCTCAGTATTTGGCGAATCTCGGCCGGTCTCCCTTCCTTGGCTTGAGGGACCTCTATTTCGCGCTCCAACAGCTGAGCCACCAATCCACCATCTTCATCCATCAGCTTGGCAACAAGCTTTCGCCTCATGCCATATTCAGAAGGGTCAGCCGATAGGTTGGCAACCAAGTACATCTCGGCATGACTCGCCGGGAATGCTGAAGAGTAGATACGATTGAAGATGCCCATCACGTTCAACTTACCATCAGCGGTCACATTGGCATAGTCAGCTGTTAGCAACAAGTCTAGCTGCATTGTCCTTCCCTCCAGATTCTCATTGTACAGTCGAACCACGAGGTGTCAACATTCTATGCATGACCCGACGGGACATTGTGCCCAAGCATTCCCCTGCCCTTTTCCACAGACCCTCCATATATGCCCCTTTGTGTTTACACCGACATCAGTTACCTCATGACGTCCTGATGCATATACATGCGACCTCCCTAAACAAACCTCCGTATCGCTCGACTGGCCGTTGTATGTGCGGTAATCTGTGCCGGACCTTTACAGAGGCATCCGTAATGGAATGCCTCTGTCCTGTGGGGTTTCCTGAGCGACAGTCGGAGGCTTTCCCTATTGCGCAAGACAAGAGAAGTATAGGATGCTCGCTACAGCCCTATGCTGACAACTTGAGATGTGAATAGGCTGCACAGTCTCGTCCAGCAGCGGCGAGTGGGCGCCGTGCGGGCCTTAGCTCGCCGAAGAGCAGGGGACTCATAAGCCCAAGGCCACTGGTTCGAATCCAGTCGCTGCCACCAAAGGCACAACCCCAACGCGCTGTCTCCGCACCAGATCCGTCCCCGAATCATCCCCAAGGCCCTCGCCCGGCAGCACATCGCACCACCAGGTAGCTGGAGTGCGTGCGTGGGCGCGTCCTCTGGGGGTGTATGAGGCGGGGCTAGAACCAGCCCTCCTGTTGCAGCAGCCCCCTCGGGGCCGTGACGCTGGGGACGTCCTCCCGCGCCACCTGCCCGCCGGTCCGACAGGCGACGCTCGCGTGCCCGGCGAGCCTGGCCGTGGTACAATAGCGCCATCTCAGCGAGTCTGTGTCATGGGTCAGGTCAAGGAGCTGGTCCGAACCGCCAGGCGGGTCCGCGCCACCGAGGGACCGGTCCCGCTGCTGCGCCGTGCGCTCGCCTTCGCCGTGGGGCTCGTATTCCTCTACCGGGTCTACAATCTCTACGTCCTGACTCTGGAAGACACCGACGGTCTTGGAGATGAGGGCCCGGCGCCGCCGATGGAAGGCGTGAGCTACGTGGTGCTGTCGACCAACCAGCAGGTCGATGACCTGGAGGCCGACGGCTACGAGTTCCGCGCGCTCGTTCGTGACGCCAGAGCACGGCTGGACGCCGGAGCCGTGGCAACGTGCGTCTTCGTTGGCAAAGAGCTGGCCAATGTCTGCTGGGTCGCCACTACCCAGGAGGCCGCGGACAGCCTGAACGAGCCGCCCTTCCACATCGAATACGGCAACCGCGAGTGCTGCTCGGGGGACGGCTGGACCAACCCCAGGTACCGGCGTGCCGGGCTGCTGGCATACGGCGACGTGAAGAGGCGCCAGTACCAGTATCAGCAGGGAATACGCGTCAGCAAGTGGGCTGTTGAGAAGAGCAACGTCCCGACCAACAAGGTTGCCAGCCGGATCGGCGCCAGGGTTCCCATTCAGGGCCGCCTGCTCCGAATCCTGGGGTGGAAGTGGTGGAAGGAGGAGGCTGTCTCTTTCCAGCCAGCCAGCCCGTGCACCGAACCTCTTCAGAAAC
>JAXHUA010000147.1:0-17976 GCA_034189695.1 Chloroflexota bacterium
TGTTGGGGGACGGGGCGCGTAGCACACCACCACCCTCACCGGGGTTGCTTCGTCGCTATCGCTCCTCGCAATGACAAAGAGAGGATGCTCCTCGCAATGACAGGGAGAGGATGCTCCTCGCAATGACAGAAGAGGGCGCCGGCGGGCCGGGGTGAGGGTGGAGCGCCGGCGGGCCGGGGTGAGGGTGGAGCGCCGGCGGGCCGGGGTGAGGGTGGAGCGCCGGGGTGAGGGCTGGGAGCGTGCGCCCGGGGCCGTTCATGCCCCTCACTTCGCTCGGGACAGGGTTCGACAGGCCTCTCCTGAGCCTGCCGAAGGGCTCACCGCGAACGGAAGGGGTCCGGCTCACAACGAACGGTACAACGCATCCGTTCGCCCTGAGCCTGTCGAAGGGTGGACGGTGTGGCTGTCTTCCCCGTCCCTCTAGCTCCCTCCCGCCAGGGGAGGGAGGACAGGTTCCTCCGGCCCATCATCCACCCTGTCATTGCGACCACCCTGTCATTGCGACCACCCTGTCATTGCGACCACCCTGTCATTGCGAGCGAAGCGAAGCAATCTCGGTGGTGTTGGGGGAACACGCCGCGCCGCACCCAGGCCCCCCGGGGATTGCCTCGAGGCTCAGGTCCTGCCCCTCCCTCTCCTCGCCTGTACCAAGTGCCAGAAGAGGAACACCAGAGAACCGACAATTATGACGCTGAGGTAGCTGATGGTGCGGTCGAGCAGCACGATGGACAGGGCCACCCCCCTGTAGATGGGGCCGATCATCAGCAGGCCGGCCACACCCGGCTCCACCAGCCCCAGGCCTCCAGGAGTCAGAGGTATGGCGCTGATGAGCGCGGTGGCGAGAGCAGCGAACAGGATGAGCGGCAGGCCGATGTCGAACACGCCGAAGCCTGTCGCATTGCTCAGGGCCTCGATGACGAGGTAGAGGCGCGCAGCCTCAAGCAGCCAGATGGCCACGCTCAGAAGTCCGAGTAGCGGCAGGCGATTGAAGCTGGCCAGCGTGCCCTCCTCGAACAGGGAGTATATCGGCTTCAAACGCCCGGGCAACCGCCGCTCCAGGCGGTGGCCGAACCGGCCCATGCCGCCGAGGACTATCCCGATGATGACCAGCATGATGCTGCCCACCGCCAGGACAATCCCCGCCGTGGTCATGCCGCCGCCGCCGGTAAGTAGCAGCCCGAAAATGGCGGCCATCAGAAGGAGAAAGATGAGAATGATGTCGAGAAACCGCTCGGCGAGGACGGTCCCCATCGTTTTGGAGAAACTCACGTCGGCGGCATCCTTGAGCAGGTACGCTCGGTAGGCATCGCCCAGCCTGCCGTAGACTATGCTATTGGCGAACCAGTTTATGACGATGACCTGCGTGAGCGCCCAGGTCGAGGGCAATCTCACCCCCTGCTCGGTCCGATAGCCGGCGCTCTGCAGGAGTAGCTTCCATCGGAATGCCCGCACCGGAAAGGTGAGATAGTGGGACATGAAGGCCAGGGCGTAGAGGAGGGGATCGGAGTTCCTTATCATGAGCCATGTGACGCCGAGATTGACGTCGAGCCTCTCGAACAACAGGAAGACCAGACCGAGAGCCACGGCGAAGGAGATGAGGGTGCGGTAGTTGAGGAACCGTCTGCGAAGGGATATCCTCTCTCCCTTCTCCTCATCATCCTCGTAGCTAGTCTCGGTCTTCAACGAGAGGTCGTCGTCCACCCTCCCCCTTTGTGTGCCCCAACGGGCGTTTCTGCGGTATTCCGGCGCGCCTGGGATAGCGCTGCGGCGTGCTGACGCACTTGCCGATCACCAATAGCGCCCGCCTCTCTCCAAGCTCATCGAGGTCGACCCACTTCACCTGGCGCACGCGCCCGCCCAGCGCTTCCACTGCCTTCGCGGCGGCCCGTATCTCCCCTTCAACGTCGCCCTTCCTCTGGGCCACCAGTGAACCGCCCACGGCACAGAAGGGTAGACAGAGCTCAACGAGGGTGCTGAGCCTGGCCACACCCCTGGAAAGAACGTAGTCGAATCTGTCGCGATACCTCGGATCGCGGGCGAAGTCCTCGGCGCGACCGGTGATAACCTCGACTCCTTCAAGGTCCAGCACGGCGATGACGTGGCGCAGGAACGCCGTCTTCTTCTCCCTGGACTCGAGAAGCGACAGCCTGATGCTGCTCCGCAGGAGCTTCAGCGGGAGCCCCGGGAAGCCGGCGCCAGTTCCGACATCCAGCACGAGATAGGGCGCATCCTCCAGACACAGGGCCACGGTGAGGGAATCGAGAAAGTGCTTGAGCTGTACCTCCCCGTAGTCAACAATAGCCGTCAGGTTCACCCTGCTGTTCCAGCAAACCAGCTCCTCATAGTACCGCTGAAAGCTGTCCACCTGCTGCTGGGACAGGTCGAACCCCAGCTTCCTGGCACCGGCGATGAGCCTTTCCATGGCGCGTGCGGGTTGCGATATTGGCGTATTATAGCACCCCACCCAGAGCGGTGAAAGGCTCGCCCGTCCATGCCGCTCGCGGTCTCGCGGGCACCGCGTCCCGCCGGACTTCTCCGGCCCGGCCCGGTCGGACAGACGGATGCGAGGCCCGGGCCAATCACCCACCAAACGGGGGGCAGGTAAGCATGCATGGCCTATTTTACGTTTTTTTGGTGGGGCGGGGGTTGACACCCCTGAGAACGTAGCCCGATAATGGCTGGGGTCTATCTGTACATGTTTAGGAAGAAAGGAGCGACCACATGGCAGGAATTTCATCGTATGGGGCTTACATCCCACTTCACAGGCTGCCCCGCACACTCATGGCTGCCGCCTGGGGTTCGCCTCCCCAGGCCGGGGAGAAAGCCGTTCGGAACTTCGACGAAGATAGCATTACAATGGCAACTGCGGCAGCCATCGATTGTCTGAAAGGAACTGACCGGTCAACAGTCGATGGCGTCTATTTTGCCACCACAACGGCGCCGTACACCGAGAGGCAGGGTGCAACGATCATCGCCGCCGCCCTCGACCTGCGCGGCGACGTACGCACCATGGATTTCACCAACTCCCTGCGGTGCGGTCTCGACGCGGTGGAGGCAGCCATGGACGCCATCAACTCCGGTGCGGCGAATTCCATCCTCGTTGCCGTCGCTGACACGCGCCTCGGCGCGGCCCAGGGCGAGCTTGAGCAGTCCTTCGGCGATGGCGGGGCCGCCCTGCTGCTTGGCAAGGACAACGTCATCGCCACTATGGAGGGCAGCTACACGCTGACTTTCCCCATCATGGACAGATGGCGGGCAGAGGGCGACGCCTTCGTGCGCGCCTGGGAGGACAGGTGGACAATTGACGAGGGCTACAACAAGATACTCCCTCAGGCCGTCGCCGGAGTGCTGAAGAAGCTGAACATGGAGACCAAGGACCTGGCCAAGGCGGCATACTACGCCCCCAGTGCCCGGAGGCACGGAGCCCTGGCCCGGAAGCTGAAGCTCGAGGAGGGCCAGATTCAGGACTGCCTGTTCACCACCGTGGGCGATACGGGAGCAGCCCTTGCTATGATGATACTGGTGGCCGCGCTGGAGGAGGCCAAGGCAGGGGACAAGATACTGTGCGCCGGCTATGGCAACGGGGCCAGCGCCTTCGTGGTGCAGGTCACCGACGCCATCGAGAAGGCGAAGGACAGGCGTGGCATCAAGCGCCACCTGGAGTCAAAGCGACCGCTGCCCAGCTTCGCGAAGTACCAGCGCTGGCGGGGACTTGTGACGCTGGAGGCAGCGGCACGCCCCGAGCAGGCCCCGACGTCTCTCTCGGCGCTGTGGCGGGAACGTCAAACGGCCCTGCCGCTCTACGGCGGCGTATGCAAGGCCTGCGGCACGCAGCAGTTCCCCTTGCAGCGGGTGTGCGTAATCTGCAAGGCCAAGGACCAGCAGGACCCGGTGAGGCTCTCCGACAAGACAGCGACCGTCTTCACCTTCACCCACGACAATCTGGCCGCCTCGGCGGACCCACCGATGACCATCACCGTGGTGGACTTCGACGGCGGCGGGAGAGGGTACTTCAACATGACCGACCGCGAGCCCGATGAAGTCCAGGTGGGCATGACCGTGGAGATGACCTTCAGGAAGCTGTATTACGATGCCCCACGTGGCGTGCACAACTACTACTGGAAGACCAGCCCGATAAGGTGCTAGAAGAGAAAAGGACAAGGGGGAAACCAAGATGGTGGAGAGCATTAGGGACAAGGTTGCCATTATCGGAATGGGGTGCACCAAGTTCGGCGAGAACTGGGACAAGAGCGCCGAAGACATGATGGTTGAAGCGACCTACGAGGCCTACGAGGATGCCGGCATTGACCCGAAGGATATCGACGCCATGTGGTACGGGACTGTGTGGTCCGGCACGACCGGCCAGCCCTTGGCCACGGCGCTGAAGCTCCAGTACGCTCCGATAACACGGGTGGAGAACGCCTGCGCCACAGCGTCGGATGCGCTGCGAAACGCGACCTACGCCGTCGCCGCGGGTGTAGCCGACATGGCCCTGGCGGTCGGCGTGGAGAAGCTCAAGGACTCCGGCTTCAGCGGCCTGGGCGCCGCTGGTCAGCCCGGACCGAACATCGTCCCCAGTACGACTGCGCCGGGAATGTTCGCCATGATGGCCACCAAGTACTTCTCCCGCTACGGGCTGAACCCTGAGGACGGCAAACGAATGATCGGCAAGGTGTCGGTGAAGAGCCATCACAACGGTACGTTGAACCCGAAGGCCCATTTCCAGAGGGAGGTGAGCCTGGAGACAGTGTTGAAGGCACCAATCATCGCCTGGCCGCTGGGACTCTTCGATTGCTGCGGGGTGAGCGACGGGTCGGCGGCAGCCATCGTGGTGAGGACTGACGTGGCCAAGAACTTCCGCCCCGACCCGGTGCGCATCAAGGCGCTTCAGATGTCGGTGGGGGCCGAGGGTCTCATCAGAAGCGACTACGATTACACCCACGTCGAGTCAACCTACCAGGCGGGACTGAAGGCCTATGCTGAAGCGGGAGTGAAGAACGCTCGTGAGGAGATCGGTATGGCCGAGGTGCACGACTGCTTCTCCATCACCGAGGCAGTGACCATGGAGGACCTCCAGTTCAGCCCGAGAGGAAAGGTGCAGGAGGACATCGAGTCCGGCTTCTTCAACCTCGACGGGGGTCTTCCGGTGCAGCCGGATGGAGGCCTCAAGTGCTTTGGCCACCCCATCGGAGCCAGCGGACTGAGAATGATGTACGAGATGTACAAGCAGATCCAGGGAAAGGCCGGCCCTCGCCAGATCAAGAACCCGAAGTGGGGCCTGACCCACAACCTGGGCGGCTCGCCACCTGCTTGCACCATCTTCGTCGGCATTGTCGGGGAATAACCCGAACAGAACCGAATAGGGGGGTGGGCGATGGGCGCCAAGGCGTACGTACTCATCGAGGTTGCCGTGGCGAAGACAACGGTGAAAGAGGTGATCGGCGCCCTGGACAAGGTCAAGGGTGTGACGTCCGTGGAGGCAGTCACCGGGCCGTACGACGTAATCGCGGTGGTCGAGGCCAGGGACGTGAATGCCCTGGGAGACCTGGTGACGGCGCACGTGCACACCATAAGCGGCATCGACCGCACTGTGACCTGCCTCGCCATGACGCTCGCATAGCCAGGACGAGGACAGAAGCGAAATCAGGCAAGTCGACGGGCGGCATCACACGCTCGGGAAGCCCGCGACGATTTGCGTACGGAGTACTCCGTGAGTATAGAAAGGAGAGATGAGAGGGCACAGAACGATGAAACATGAGGGCATGACCCGGGTCACAAGAATATAGGTAATGGAGGACGGAGAGGTGGGAGGAATCGAAACAAAGGAGGTACCGATATGGCAGTTGGGATAACTTCGTACGGGGGTTACATCCCATGGTATCGCATCAACCGCATGACCATTTACGGCGCTATCGGCTCGTGGCTGAATCCCGCGAGTTTCCTGCCAGGCGAGATCTCAGTGGCCAACTGGGATGAAGACAGCGTCAGCATGGCCGTCAACGCAGCCATCGATTGCCTGGCCAGTCTCGACCGGGACAAGATCGACGGCCTCTATTTCGCCACGACATCTTCTCCCTTCGCCGAGAGGGAGGCGGCAGGGATAATCGCCACCGCGCTTGACACCCGTCCCAACGTACGGACGGCGGACTTCACTGGCTCGGTCAGCGCGGCAACCACCGCGATGCTTGCGGCCGCCGACTCTGTCAAGGCGGGGTCGGCGAAGAACATCATGCTCTGCGCCGCCGACTCCCGGCTGGCCAAGGCCGGCGGTCCGCTGGAGGAGCAGTACGGCGATGCTGCGGCTGCCGTTATGATAGGAGACAAGAACGTCATCGCCACGTACGAGGGGAGCTACTCCGTTTCGTACGACTTCATGGACCATTACAGGGTAACGGGGGAGAAGTTCAACCGCCAGTGGGAGGACCGCTGGATCCGCGACGAAGGGTACGGCAAGTTCATCGGCGAGGCCGTCGCCGGCCTGATGAAGAAGTACAAGCTCAGCCCGGGCGATGTCGCCAAGGTGGCCTATCCATGCCTGTATGCCCGTGCCCACGGCGGTATCGCCAAGTCCCTCGGCTTTGCACCCGAGCAAATCCAGGAGCATCTGTTCACACAGACAGGCAACACCGGCGCGGCCTACCCGCTGGTCCTGCTGGTGGCGGCGCTGGAGGACGCCAAGGCCGGTGACAAGATAGTAGTCGCCAGCTACGGCAACGGCAGCGATGCCCTGCTCTTCACGGTGACTGAGGAGATAGAGAAGGCGCGAGACCGGAGAGGAATCAAGAAGAACCTCGAGAGCAAGAAGGACATCGGCAACTACGAGAGGTTCATCACCTGCCATCAGGTGCTCCCGATTGACACCGCCGGTCGCGGCGAGGAGACGTCCCTGACGTCGGCTTCGGCCCTGTGGAGGGAACGCCGGGATGTCCTCGCCCTTGTCGGGTCGAAGTGCAAGAAGTGCGGCGCGCCGCAGTACCCGGCGCAGCACGTGTGTGCCAACCCGGCCTGCCAGGCAGTGGACGAGATGGAGCCGTACCGATTTTCCGACAAGGCCGGCACCGTTTTCACCTACACCGGAGACCTTCTGGCCTTCAGCCCCAACCCGCCGGCTATGTACGGTGTGGTCAACTTCGAGGGCGGCGGAAGGTACCTGATGGACTTCACCGACTGCGAGATCGATAAGCTCAAGGTCGGCCTGCCGGTGGAGTTGAGCTTCCGCAGGAAGTACATTGACCGGGTTGGCGTGAGCGGCTACTTCTGGAAAGCCCGGCCCATAACGGAAGAATAGAGGACGGAGGTAACAGTAATGCCTGAAGGAATAAAGGACAAAGTAGCCATTATCGGCATGGGCTGCACCAGGTTCGGTGAGCTGTGGGACATGGGCGGCGACGACCTGATGGTCGAGGCGTTCAAGGAATGCCTCGAGGACGCGGGAATAGAGAAGAAGGACATCGACGTCGCTTACTGGGGCGCGTGCTTCCCCATGCAGGGCTTGAGCGGCATGCCGCTGTCCCAGCTTCTGAAGCTGCCGTTCATCGGTGTGACCCACGTGGAGAACCTGTGCGCCAGCGGCACCGAGGCGCTCAGGGCGGCAACCTACGCCGTGGCGTCGGGCGCCTCTGATATCGCCATGGCCGTCGGCGTGGAGAAGCTGAAGGATACCGGCTACGGCGGCTTGCCGTCCTTCGGCGTTTCGATGAAAGGCGCCAACTTCACCGCGCCGGGAAGCTTCGCCATGCTCGCAACAAGGTACTTCGGCGTTCACAACCTCTCTCCCGACGAGGGCAAGAGAATGATCGGCAGGGTGTCGGTGAAGAGCCACCACAATGGCACCCTGAATCCCAAGGCCCACCTCCGCCGTGAGGTCACGCTTGACGACGTGGTGAAGGCACCGATAGTCGCCTGGCCGCTTGGGCTGTATGACTGCTGCGGTGTGAGCGATGGCTCGTCAGCGGCAATCGTGTGCCGCGCCGACATGGCGAAGAAGTTCAGGCCTGACCCGGTGTATGTGAAGGCGCTCCAGATCGCCATCAGCTCCGGTGAGGAGATAATGTACACCGACTTCGACTTCGCCCACGTGGAGTCAACCCGACGCGCGGCTGAGCGAGCCTACAAAGAGGCAGGCATCAAGAACGCACGGGAAGAGATAAGCATGGCGGAGGTCCACGACTGCTTCTCCATTACTGAAGCGGTGACCATGGAGGACCTTCAGTTCAGCCCGGTGGGCAAGGTGAGGGGCGACATCGAGTCCGGCTTCTTCGACCTCGACGGAGGTCTGCCGGTGCAGCCAGACGGCGGGCTCAAGTGCTTCGGCCACCCGATCGGCGCCTCCGGACTCAGGATGATCTACGAGATGTACAAGCAACTGCAGGGCAAGGCAGACAAACGCCAGATCAAGGACCCGAAGCTGGGTCTCACTCATAACCTGGGCGGTTTCCCTCAGGGCAACGTGTGCTCCGTAGCCATCGTGGGCCTCTAGCTATTCCCGGCGGGAAAGGAGCAAGTGAGACATGGACTTCGAGTTCACACCAGAACAGGAGGCGCTGGGCAAGGAGTTTGAGGAATACGCCGTCGAATTGATGAAGGACGCTCCGGCCGGTTGGGGGACATCGCTCGAGTTCCAGTACTCCGAGGTGGGGTGGGAGTTCACCAGGAAGACCCAGAAGAAGCTGGCTGAGAAAGGCTGGCTGGTCCGGCCCTGGCCCAAGGAGTACGGGGGTGCAGATGCCCCCATAGTCGAGCAGCTCATCTACAACCAGGTCATGGCATACCACAGGGTGCCTTCGGCCGATGCCTTCGGCATCGGCATGATAGGCCCAACGCTGCTCGCCGCTGGCTCCGAGGAGCAGAAGAAGGAGCACCTTCCCCCAATCGCCAGAGCCGAGCGCTACTGGTGTCAGGGGTGGAGCGAACCCAACGCCGGCTCAGACCTGGCATCTCTGGTGACCCGCGGGGTAAGGGTGGAGGACGAGTACGTTGTCAACGGTCAGAAGACGTGGACCACCAACGGCCACAACGCCGACTGGTGCTTCATGCTGGTCAGGACGAACCCGGAGGAGAAGAGGAGCCGGGGCCTGACCTACCTGCTGGTGGACATGAAGACCCCCGGCGTCACCGTCCGCCCACTGCTGGGGATGAACGGGGAGCACTTCTTCAACGAGGTGTACTTCGACGATGTACACGTTCCCGTGAAGAACCGCGTGGGCGAGGAGAACCAGGGATGGGCTATCACCAGGGCTACCATGAACTTCGAGAGGTCCGGCATCGGCGGCATGTCGGGCGCCAAGCGGGCCATAGAAGACCTGGTGGCGGAGTGCAAGACGGTCAAGTGGGACAACAAGACGCTGGCCGATAGCCAGTTCGTCCGTCACCGGCTGGCCCAACTCCTCATAGAGATTGAGGCCGGTACGGCGCTGGCCTTCCGGGTGGCCTGGTCCCAGGAGAAGGGTGACTTCCTCCAGTCCGCCCACCTCGCATCAGCCTCGAAGGTATTCGGCACCGAGTTGAACCAGAGAATAGCCAACGTAGCATGCCAGATCTTTGGGCTCTACGGCCAGGTGGCCAAGTCCAGATGGGCAGTCATGGATGGCCGGTGGCAAGGAGACTATCAGTTCGTGCCAGGCACGAACATCTACGCCGGCAGTTCGGAGATACAGAGGAACATCATCTCCACGGCCGGTCTGGGCATGCCCAGGACTTGGTAGAGGAAACGAGCAGGAAAGGAGCACAACATGAACCTGGATTTCACCGAAGAGCAGGAAATGCTCAGAACCTCGGCTCGCGACTTCCTCAGCACCGAGTGCCCCAAGACTCTGGTACGGGAACTCGAGGAGAGCGAGGAAGGTTATTCCGCTGACCTGTGGAAGAAGATGGCTGACCTGGGATGGATGGGGCTGGTGATCCCGGACGATTTCGGCGGCATGGGCATGGAGTTCTTCGACCTCGTCATTCTTCTCGAAGAGATGGGGCGCAACATCCTGCCCGGTCCGTTCTTCACCACCGTGGTTCTCGGCGCCCTTCCCATCATGGACGCAGGCACCGAGGAACAGAAGAAAGAGTACCTGCCCAAGATAGCTGAGGGAGATGCCCTCTTCACTATGGCCCTGACCGAGCCAAGCGCTACGTATGAGCCGTCCGGCGTTGAGTTGAAGGCAACGGCTCAAGGCGACGACTTCGTCCTCAACGGCACGAAGCTCTTCGTCGAGATGGCCCACGTCGCTGACTACATGATTGTGGCCGCCAGGTCCAAGGAAGGTGGGGCAGCCGAGGACGGAGTAACCCTGTTCGTAGTCGACGCCAAGAGCCCGGGCATCAAGTGTGAAGTGATGCCCACCATCGGCGCCGACAAGCTGTGCGAGGTCGTGTTCAACAACGTGAGCGTTCCCAGGGCGAATGTGCTCGGCGAGGTCGACAAGGGCTGGCCCGTTGTGGAGCGGGCATTGCAGCACGCTACCATGGCCAAGTGCGCCGAGATGCTGGGCGGGGCTGAGGCTTCACTTGACATGACCGCCGATTATGCCAAGGAGAGGGTGCTGTATGGCAGGCCCATCGCCTCCTTCCAGGTATTGCAGCACTACATGGCCAACATGCTCATCAACCTGGAGACGGCGAGGAACCTCATCTACGAGACAGCCTGGATGGTCTCCGCAGGTATGCCGTCCAAGCAACTGGTAGCTGCCGCCAAGGGTTGGATCAACGAAGGCTACAAGTTCATCACAGAGCGGGCGGTCCAGATCCACGGCGCCATCGGCACCACCAGGGACCATGACATCGGTCTCTACTACAGGAGGGCACTGGCATCTGACCTCGCCTTTGGCAACACCGACTATCAGAGGGAACTGGTCGCCAGGGAACTGGGAATGTAGACGCATTCAACGAGAGGGAGGGCTGCCCCGTAGGTGGCTCTCCCTCCTCTCAACTTTGTTCCTTGTGTCGAAAACAAGGGGGGCGTACTCGGGGTTGACGAGAACCGGTACTGGTTCGCTTCGGCGACGGTGCCTGTCATGTCTCCTGCCTCTCACCGTAGAGAGGTAACCAGGGGAGAATTGAATACCGCTAGCATCGCATCAGTCTTCGAGATAGTGAGTCGGGGAGACGAGAGCAGACTCCCGAGGCAGGGGGCAGGGGGTGTGGCTCGGACATCTTTCACTACCCGGCCCTTGGAGAGAGCGGGGCGGGAGGTGTAGTGGGGAAAGACTGCATTTTCTGCCGCATTGTCGCCGGAGAAGTGCCGAGCGACACCCTCTACCAGGACGACCACTTGGTCGCCATCCGTGATACTAATCCTCAAGCACCCACTCACATTCTGATCTTGCCCAGAGCCCACGTACCTTCCCTCGCCGACCTCACCGCCGAACAGGAACCGCTTATGGGGAGCATGATTCGCGTCGCCAGCGAGCTGGCGAAGGCGGAGGGTGTCGCTGACAAAGGCTATCGCCTGGTCATCAACTCGGGCCTCGAAGCGGGACAGGAAGTGCCTCACCTGCACATGCACCTTCTCGGCGGCCGTCCAATGGGAGGGCTGGGGTAAGGACATGATCGAAGGCACCGCCAGAGCGCGACACGTAGCCCCTGACAGGGGCACTCGAAAGGAGTACATATAGCATGGACTTCGCATTCACACCGGAACAGGAAGGGCTGCGCAGGGAATTTCAAGAGTACGCCGTCGAACTCATGAAGGATGCCCCCCCGGGGTGGGGAACGTCACTTGAGTTCATGTACTCCGACGAGGGCTGGGGCTTCACCCGCAGTACGCACAAGAAGCTGGCGCAGAAGGGCTGGCTGGTGCGTCCGTGGCCCGAGGAATTCGGGGGTGTGGACGCTCCAATAATCGAGCAGCTCATCTATCATGAGGTAATGGGATACAACCGCGTACCGGACAGCGACATCTTTGGCGTTGGCATGATAGGACCGACCCTGCTGGCAATAGGCAACGACGATCAGAAGAAGGAGCACCTTCCCCCCATCGCCAACGCTGAGCGGTACTGGTGCCAGGGATGGAGCGAACCCAACGCGGGCTCCGACCTGGCATCACTCACCACACGCGCAGTGAAAGTCGGCGATGAGTACGTCGTCAATGGCCAGAAGACCTGGACCAGCAACGCTCACAACGCCGACTGGTGCTTCATGCTGGCCAGGACGAATCCCGAGGAGAAGCGGAGCCGCGGCCTGACCTACCTGCTGGTGGACATGAAGACCCCCGGCATCACGGTGCGCCCACTCCTCAGCATGGAGAACTCACACCTGTTCAACGAGGTCTATTTCGATGACGTGCACGTTCCGGAGAAGAACAGAGTCGGCGACGAGAACCAGGGTTGGTCCGTCACCAGGGCGACGATGAACTTCGAGAGGTCCGGCGTCGGCTCCATAGCTGGGGCGAGGCGCAGCCTCGACGACATGATCGACCTGTGCAAGCAGACGAAGCGCGGTGGCAAGAGCCTCGTCGAAGACCCGTTCGTACGCCACAGGCTGGCCCAGATACTCATAGAGATAGAGGCCGGCCACGCGCTGGCCTACAGGATAGCCTGGGCACAGCAGAAGGGCGAGTTCATCGCCGCGGCGCACCTCGCTTCCGGGGCCAAGGTCTTTGGAACCGAGCTCGCGCAGCGCACCTCGGCGACAGCATGCCAGATATTCGGTCTGGTCAGCCAGGTGGCTGAGGGCCCGTGGTCAGTCGCGGAAGGGCGGTGGCAGAGCGGCTACCAGACCGCCCCGGGAACGAACATCCTCGCCGGCTCGTCCGAGATCCAGAGGAACATCGTGAGCACCGTCGGGCTCGGCATGCCCAGAACATGGTAGACGGACCGGAGTCACAGAGCATCGGATCCTCGGCCCGCACATGTCCCGCCAGCGGAGGCGGCGGCCGGAAGAGGGCGGGACGAGTACAGCTCCTCCCCGAGCGCGAGGGGCAGACCGGCGTGAGGAGGTGATGCGGGCCACCAGACGTGCCATTCGCAAGACCTGTATGGAACATCTTGAAAGGAGGAGTTGACATGGAGTTCGGTTTCACCGAAGAACAGGAGAAACTCAGAGAAGAACTCATGGAGTTCTTCAGGAAGGAGTTGCCCGAGGACGTCGACGGCGGCGTTCCCGCGGTCAACAAGGAGCTACAGGACTTCTGGCTCGACATCCAGAAGAAGGCCGGTGCCAAGGGGTACCTCGCGCCGGGCTGGCCGAAGGAGAGCGGTGGCCTGGGCTACAGCCACACCGAGGTGGGGATCGCCAACGAGGTGAACGCCTACTGGGGCGTGAGCTGGCCGGACTCCATCGGGCTGCACATATGTGGACCCGGCATCCACCTCTTCGGCACCGATGAGCAGAAAAAGCGGCTACTGCCCGAGATATCGAGCGGGAGAAACGTGTGGTTCGAGTGCTTCACCGAGCCCGATGCCGGCACCGATGAGGCCAACCAGCAGACCCGCGCGGTGAAGGACGGCGACTATTATGTTCTCAACGGCCAGAAGATCTACATCACGGGTGGCTTCAGGCCGGACTGGCTCTACGTCGAGGCACGAACCGCCGACACCATTCCCAAGCACCGCGGGCTGACCCTGTTCGCCTTCCCCGCCGACACGCCGGGCGTGAGCATCAAGACGCTCCCCTGCATGGGCGGGTATCGCGCAAACGAGGTCTTCTTCGATGACGTGAGGGTGCACAAGGACACCATGGTGGGCCAGGAGAACCAGGGCTTCTACCACGTGATGCAGACCTTCGAGTTCGAGCGGTCCAACACCGGCGGGGCCGTCAGCGCCAGGCGACGCCTGCAGTCGCTGGTGAAGTTCTGCAAGGAGGAGAAGCGGAACGGGAAGCCGCTCATCGAGAACCCCGAGATTCGAAAGAAGCTGGCCCTGATGGCCATAGACACAGAGGTGCTGCGGCTCGCCGCCTGGCGCACATGCTGGCGGTTCGCAGAGAGAAAGAGACTGGGCCCGTTGGACTTCGACCTGACCGGCTTCTTCGTGAGAGCGAACGCCGAGACGCACCCGACGTGGCAACTGGAGTTCCTCGGCGACTACGCCCAGCTCAGGCATGGCTCGAAGTGGGCCAAGCTCAAGGGCTCGCTCGACCGCCAGTGGCGAATGACGCGCAGCTACCACTACGCCGGAACCACTGAGGTGATGAAGCTCGTGATTGCCGGCCGAGTCCTTGGCTTGCCGAGGATACCTGCCAAGCTGAACCCGACCATCATGCAGGCGCTGCAGGAGAAGAAGTAGTGGATCAGATGGGTCTGGAATCCAACTGAAAGGAGCAGCAAACATGGATTTCTCTCTAAGCGAAGAGCAGCAAATGTTGAAGACCTCGGCCCGCGACTTCCTCGAGACTGAGTGCCCCGAAGACGTCGTGAGAAAGGTCGAGGACGAAGATAAGGCTTACTCACCCGAGCTGTGGAAGAAGATAGCCGACCTGGGGTGGCTGGGTCTCGTCTATCCCGAGGAGTACGACGGCAGCGAGGGCAGTGTCATGGACCTGGCAGTCCTGTTCGAGGAGCTGGGCCGGGCCATGTGCCCCTGCCCGTTCCTGTCCACCGTGGTCCTGTGCGGGCTTCCCATCCTGGAGGCCGGCAGCGACGCACAGAAGAAGGACATGCTCCCCAAGATAGTCAACGGGGACCTCATTCTCTCCCTGGCCATGACCGAGCCGGAGGCGTGCTGGGACGGCAAGGGCTGGGACGCCGAGGGCATAACCGTTAAGGCCACTGCCGATGGGGACAACTACGTCATCGACGGCACCAAGCTGTTCGTCTGGGACGCGACCGCCGCCGACCAGTTCCTGGTCGTCGCCAGGACCAAGGACGGCGGGGCGGCCGAGGACGGCATAACCCTGTTCCTCGTCGACGCCAAGGACCCCAAGGTGAGCTGCACCGTCCTGAGGACGACGGTAGGTGACAAGCGGCAGGCGGAGGTCGTTTTCGACAAGGTGAAGGTGCCGAAGGCGAACATGGTCGGACCGCTCAACGGCGGCTGGGCGCCGCTCTACAAGGCCCTCAAGGTGGGAATGATCCTCATCTCCGCCGAGATGGTCGGAGCGGGCGAACACGCCACCGAGATGTCGGTGGACTACGCCAAGACCAGGATTCAGTTCGACATGCCCATCGGCATCAACCAGTGGGTGCAGGAGCACTGCGTCTGGGGCTTCGCCAATGTGGAGGGGACCAGGACCGTTGTCTTCGAGGCCGCCTGGATGCTCAGCGAGGGCATGCCGTGTGACTTCGAGGTGTCCATGGCCAAGGCGCGCGCCAACGAGGCGATAAGCGAAGCCTTCTGGCGAGCCCACCAGGTGCTCGCCGGCGTCGGCTTTACCACCCAGGACGGCGTGCTGCCACTCTACACCAAGAGGGGGCTGTGCCAGAAGATATACCTGGGCGACACGGACTTCCACCTGGAGAAGGTATGTCAGGCGATGGAGAAGTGGCCCGAGCCCGAGAAGCCCCAGGGCAAGGCGCTCGGCATCTTCGACGTTCCGGAGGACGTCCAGGTCCCGGTCTGGGACGTGTGGCGTGATCAGACCAAAGGCAAGCTGTGGTAAGAACACCCAGCGATCCTGAGTGACAGTCTCGGAGGGCTGCCATGCGGCAGCCCTCCTTGCTTTCTCGTCCAGACTATCCCCATCCGGCCCAGCGCGGCGAATGCCTCGCCTCACGCCCGCTCGCAGCAGCACAGGATGGCGAGCATGGGAGGCAAAGCCGCTACGATGCGGGTCGCGGCCGCGGGGCAGGCGGGCGCCTGCGAGGCGGAGGGCGCCTCCTCGACCGGCGCGCGACGACCAGCACCACGAGAGCCACGATTACCGCAGCCGCCAGTGCGATTACCAGGATGGTCCACCAGGTCACACCGCCGCCGCCGCCGTCAGCACGGCCGAGCACCACCCAATCGCTGAGGTGGTCGGTGGTCGCGCTCAAGGTCCACGCGGAAGCGTCCACTCCGGTCGCCAGCAACTCCCACGCGTCGCTATCCTCGTCGTAGCGCGCCAGCCTCAACGACGCGGCGTCGCCTCCAGCCGCCGCCAGGTCGGCCGACCGATAGCGAACGTCGATGCTCATGCCGGCCCCAAGCTGCAACACCGGTACCCCGTCCACGGTGGCCGTTATTCGGAAGCATGTGCTCCCAACCGCAAAGCCCTGAGGCGCAGCAGCGCAGGACACCGGCTCAATGGTTACCTCGGCGTCGCTGGAGAATGCCCCCGGGTAGAAGTAGATATCGCAGCGCCCGTCATAGGTCGTGACCTCACCCCCGGCCGGCGCCACGGTGCCGCTGCCGGTGAGCGCGGGCGGCACCGGCGTCGGTGTCGCCAAATCTCCGCTGCTCGGGATATACGCGGTGAGGTCCAGCTCACTGACCTGCCCGCTGTGGAACTGCGCCGTCTGGTCCGCCGCATTGCCGTCCACGTAGAATTGAATGGTGGCTCCGTCCTCACCACCGTACCAGACGAGCAGATAGCTTCCAGCCCCCGCATTGCCGTACCTCCCGGACGCGGTGACATAGAGCGCACCACACTCAACGCCGCCGATTACGGCGCTCACCGTCGTCCCCGCGGGAGCGTTCTCATTCACTCCACTGGGCGAGGTGCGGACCTTCACGGTGCCGTGAAAGCGTTGGGGGGGCGGCTGCGCAGCCGCCACGTGAAGCGGTATCGCCAGCAGCACAGGCAAAAGGAGGAGCAGTAGAGCCTTCGTTCCCATTCTCATCTCGCCTGGCCTCCTTCCACAACAACGTCTGCCCGCCTGGGACCCGCTTGCGAGCGTCACCTATTATAGCGTCAGTATCCGTCGCTGACAAAAGGGCAAAAAACTCCCTCCCAGGAAGGGAGGGAGTTTAGGGGAAAGGGACCATCATCCCAACTTCAGCCGGCACACTCAAAGGTACATCCGACAAAGCTGGGAGGTGGACTCATTCTTGTATCGCCGACCGAAGCTCTACAGACCCATACAACGAAACCGACCCTGAGGTCGGACTCGCTACTTGCTCCAGAAACTCCCACCACTCATCCGCTCAGGCCCAGCCTCCCCTCCTCGCACAGGCCAGATTTCCTACGAGAACCTCGCTTGCGCTATTCTATGTCGGACGAGAATCCCTTGTCAACCATTGAGGCCGCTTCAGCACTCCGCGGCCGCCGCCTCAACAGTAGGAACACGATCAGCAGGAGAACAAGGAGACCGCCCGCACCAGCAACGAGGTAGACCCATGACGACGACGAGTCGCCCGAGGCACGGACCAGCACCGCCCAATTGCTCAGGTGGCTGGTCACGGCGCACACCGTCCCCTCTGTCGTGTCCACCATCGTCGGCAGGAGCTGCCACTCGCCGGCGTGCTCATCGTAATACGCCAGTGTCAGCCCCCCGGGCTCACCGCCGGCGGCCTCAAGGTCCGCCGAGCAGTAGTGGATGCAGACCTGCAGCGGGGCGGTGAGCACCGACACCTCTTCGCCATCGACCACGGCGGTGACACGGAAGCAGGTGCCACCGATGCGGAACCCCTCCGGAGCAGACCCGCACGGGATGCGCTCAATGATAACCTCGGCAACGCCGCTGAACGAACCGCCATCGAATTCAAAGCTGCCCCGGCCGTCGTCGGTGGTTACCTGGCCACCGCCGGTCGGTACGGAGCTCCACGCGCTGAAGTCCGCACCAGGCGGCGGCAGTGTCGCCCCAGGCGTAGGCACTGTCGTTGTAGGCGTCGCCTGCGGCGTCTCGCCCGGACCGGGTGTAGCCCCGGGAGTGGCTCCTGGTGTCTCCCCAGGTGCGGGTGTTCCGGTCGGCTGTGTCGTGGGGGTCGCGCTCGGCGACGGCGTGGCGGTTTCCCCAGCGGGCGGTGTCGGCGTGGATGTCGCACCAGGTGTGGGTGTTGCCGTTGGCACAACCGTCGGTGTGGCCGTCGGTGTGGCCGTCGGTGTGGCCGTCGGTGTGGGTGTCGGCGTCGGCACAACCGTCGGCGTGGGTGTCGGTGCGGCCGTCGGCGTGGGTGTCGGTGCGGCCGTCGG
>JAXHUA010000148.1:0-24206 GCA_034189695.1 Chloroflexota bacterium
AACGGCATACGCCGGAAGGTCTTGTAGTTGCCGCTGTCGTAATGGCAGTCTCCAGGTGGATGGCACCCAGAGATGATGACCCCATCGGCTCCCTAGTGCTGGCCCCGAGCACCGTCGAAGACGCGTTCTGGCTGACGGTCAAGGCGTTCAATATCGCCGAGAAGTACCAGTTGCCGGTCATAGTGCTGACCGACCACTATCTGGCCTCGTCGTATTCCACTGTGAGCCCGTTCGACCTTTCCGGGGTGACCATAGACAGGGGCGCTCTCCTGTCGCACGAAGACATACTGAGGATGGGCGCGTACAGGCGGCACCAGGTTACCCCCTCAGGGATATCCCCGCGGGCACTGCCTCTTGAAAGCCGCGCCCTGGTCGTCACCGACTCGGACGAGCACGACGAGGAGGGACACCTCACCGAGGATGCCTCCACCCGAACGGATATGATGAACAAGAGGCTGCGCAAGCTGGAGGGGCTCAAGGCGGAGATGGGCGGGCCACGCCTGTACGGCCCGGAGAGGGCCGATGCCACCCTCGTCGGCTGGGGCAGCACCTATGGAGCACTCAGGGAAGCGGTCGACATCCTGCACCGCCAGCACGTGGACGTGAATCTCCTCCACCTGACCGAGCTGTGGCCACTTCCGTTCAAGCCGGTTTTCGACGTGCTGGTCTATGCTAACCGCAAGATCGTGGTGGAGAACAATGCCACCGGGCAACTGGCGACCCTTATCCGGGCTGAAACCGGCATCAAGGCCGATGCCCGCATTCTGAAGTTCGACGGGCGCCCCTTCACCCCGGAACTGATCGTCCGCGACTTCAACAAGGAGGTGAGGTGACCATGGTGACGATAGCCGACTACGCCGGACTCAAGCCGACCTGGTGTCCCGGATGCGGCAACTTCGGGATTCTAACCGCGCTCAAGCAAGCCCTGGTGACGCTGGAGATCGAGCCCTACCAGGTGTTGCTGGTATCCGGCATCGGGCAGGCCGGCAAGCTGCCCCACTACATGAAGGGTAACGTATTCAACTCCCTTCACGGGCGCACACTGCCCCCTGCCACCGGCGCCAAGATCGCCAATCCAGAGCTTGCCGTAATCGCCATCTCAGGCGACGGGGACGCCTACGGTGAAGGTGGCAACCATTTCATCAGTGCAGCGCGGCGCAACAACGACATCACCTACCTGGTGCATAACAACCAGGTCTACGGCCTCACCAAGGGACAGGCATCACCCACCAGCGACTTCGGCTTCGTGACCAAGACCACGCCGCAGGGGGCTGACGTCCCGCTCAACCCGCTCGCCCTGGCCATCGCCGCCGGCGCTACCTTCGTCGCCAGGGGCTTCGCGGGCGATGTGCAGCATCTGTCACACCTCATCGTCCAGGGCATCCAGCACCGTGGCTTCGCACTTATCGACATCCTTCAGCCGTGTCCCTCGTTCAATCACCGCAACACATTCGCCTGGTACCGGGAACGGGTGTACAAGCTGGAGGAGAACGGCTACGATTCAGGAAACAAACTGGGCGCCTTCGAGAAGGCGCAGGAGTGGGAGGAGCGGATACCGATCGGCGTGCTCTACAGCGTGGAGGCACCAACCTTCGAAGACCGCCTTCCCGCCCTGAAGAGAGGCCCTTTGGTGCGGCGCACGATCGACCCGGCGCAGGCGGAGGCGTTGCTTGGAGAGTTCCTCTAGGCACGGCTGGCCGGCCGCCGCTCCGGGGACCGTTCTCCAGGACTGCACAAGAGAGAGACAGGGAGGCACTAATGGAACAACGCTACCAGGCCACGCTTGAAGTCAACAAGGAGCCGGTCGACCTCAACCCCTTCATCGAGCAATTCGTGGCGCGGACAACGGCTGGCGCCGTGTCGGCCCTTCGAGGCGCCGAGAACATCGAGAGCCTGGAGCTTTCCGTCAGGCACGGGGATGTAACGGTGACCGTCAACGGCAAGGACATCGAAGTCACCCTGTTCCCCAACGAGATCCTCGCCAGCACGCTCACCGGCATGGTGTCTTCACTGAGAGGCATCGGCCCAATAGACAGCATGGGCATCAGCGTGAAGGTGACATAGCTTCTGCGTGCCGGGGTTCCTCCGGCGATTGAGACCAGAGTCACATACAGCAAGGCCAGACGACATGTAGCCTGAGGTTTGAGCGCTGAGAAAGCGCAAAAGGAGGTGGAGGCGATGGTAGAGCAACTATGCCCCAGGTGCGGCTGCCCTATCGGGCAGGATGGCTACGAACTCGGAGGCGTGACCTACTGCTGTGAGCCCTGTGCGACCGGCTCGGGACCCTGCGAGTGTGGCTGCTGCGAGACCCCCACGGAGCCCGAGAAAGAGCACTAGACCGCGTTTGCATACAGTTTCCACAGGTCGCTCGATATGGCAAACCGTCTTATACAGGAGACGAGCCCGTATCTGCTTCAGCATGCCCACAACCCGGTCGACTGGTACCCATGGGGCGATGAGCCGTTCCAGCGGGCCAGAGCGGAGGACCGGCCGCTACTGGTGAGTATAGGGTACTCCGCGTGCCACTGGTGCCACGTTATGGAGCGCGAGTCCTTCGAGAACGAAGACACGGCCCGTTTGATGAATCGGGACTTTATCTGCGTCAAGGTGGACCGGGAGGAGCATCCCGATGTGGACAGTGTGTACATGGAAGCAGTGCAGGCTATGACCGGCAGGGGCGGCTGGCCGTTGACGGTGTTCCTCACACCGGACGGACGCCCGTTCTTCGGAGGTACCTACTTCCCGCCGGATGACAGCCACGGCCTGCCCGGCTTCCGGCGCGTATTACAGACCGTGGCCGACGCCTACAGGAACAGGCGTCCGCTGGTCATGGACGCCGCCCAGCAGGTGCTGTCCAGCGTCGGTCAAGTGTCAGGGCCGGACGCCGCAGGACGGACGCTGAACGCCGACATCCTGCAGAGCGCCTATCGGGCGCTCGCCGGGACCTTCGATGCCAGTAACGGCGGCTTCGGCATGGCCCCCAAGTTCCCGCAGCCAATGGCCCATGAGTTCCTGCTGCGCTGGCATCACCGCACCGGTGAGCCACAAGCTCTGTCGATGGTGGAGTCGACCCTTGACCGCATGGCGTCCGGCGGCATATACGACCAGGTGGGCGGCGGCTTCCACCGTTACTCCACCGACGGCCGCTGGCTGGTTCCCCATTTCGAGAAGATGCTCTACGACAACGCCCTGCTCAGCCGGCTCTACCTGCACGCCTACCAGGTGACCGGCAACCCACGCTACCGCCGCGTCGCCGAGGAGACGCTGGACTACGTGCTGAGGGAGATGACCGGCCCGGCCGGAGAGTTCCATTCGGCCCAGGATGCCGACATCGAAGGCGAGGAAGGCAGGTACTACGTCTGGACAGCCCGGGACTTCAGCGAGGCGCTGGACAAGGAAGACGCCCGCCTCATGCTCCAGTACTTCGGCGTCACCGATGAAGGCAACTTCGAAGGAAAGAACGTCCTCCACGTGCCCGCAGACCTCAGTGTGTTCTCCGCCAGCCTGGCCGCCGATGCTGAAGAGATTGCGGCAGTGGTCGACAGGTCGAAGAGACGGCTTCTCGCGGCAAGGGAGCAGCGGGGCAGGCCCAACCGCGACGAGAAGGCCCTCACCTCGTGGAACGCGATGATGCTGCACGGCTTCGCCGAGGCCGCCGGCATCCTCGGCCGTGACGACTACCGTCGTGCGGCCATCGCCGGCGCCGCCTTCCTTCTCAGGGAGGTACGCCAGGGAGACCTGCTACTGCACACGTACAGGGACGGTCAGGCGAAGATACCCGGCTACCTCGACGACTATGCGCTCCTCGTCGACGCTCTGCTGGCGGTACACGAGGCCACTTTCGAGCAGCGCTGGTTGGAGGAGGCGGTGCAACTGGCCGGCCGGATGACGCAGCGTTTCGCCGACGCCAGCGGCGACGGGCTTCTCTATGACACCGCCGGCGATCACCATGCCCTGTTTGTCAGGCCCCGCGATGTCGTCGACTCGGTCAAGCCCTGCGGCAACTCAGCCGCCGCCGGCGCCCTGCTGCGCCTGGCCAGAATCACCGGTGACAAGTCCCACGAGGAGCACGGCGTGGCACTGCTGTCCCGCATGACGGACCAAATGGCCGACCACCCCCTGGGGTTTGGGAACTGGCTCTGTGCCCTCGATTTCCACCTGTCCGTCCCAACCGAGATCGCCATCGTCGGGCCATACGGCGACCCTGCGACACAGGCCCTGTTGCACGTGGTACACCGGCGCTACAGGCCGAACAGCGTGCTGGTCGGGCTCCAGCCCCCGGAGTCTCCCGCGCCGGGAGCCGCAGCGCTCCTCCAGGACAGGACCATGCTCGACGGGCGCCCCACCGCCTACGTCTGTTACGGCTACTCCTGCCAGCAGCCAACCACCGACGCGGCAGCCCTTGAAGGGCAACTGACATCCTCACCCGCCGGCGGAGCAGCGTCACCCTGAAGCAATGAGGCGCTCGATCTCCGTCTTGAGCCCGGCGTCGTCGACGTCCAGGCGCCGGAGTATCTCCAGGGCCCGCGTTCGCGCCGGCCCCTCGATGTCGCCGTGCTCCGGTCGCCTCACGCTCTGGACAAATGAAAGGAGCTCCCTCGCCAGCTCACGGCCCCTCTCCCTGGCATGCTCCTCATTCAGTGCCTTGTACCCCTGGAGCTTGCGCGGCCCCTCGACCCCTCCCTCGGCGAAGTACCAGTCCCTGAAGCTGGTCCCACAGCCGACCGAGTACAGCAGGTACCCCAGCGGCGTCGCCGCCGCCGGTATGCCGAGGTGAAGCCCGCGCGCCGTCTCGCGACGCCCGGCGCTGTCGTACTCCACCATCATGTGACCGCCGGGAGGAATGACATCAGCGAGCAGCTTGAGCAGCGCCCTTTCGAGGTCCGTCCCGCCCACTTGCAGCGTCCGACCGCTGTCCCCAGCGCCGAAGGACACCTGCTCGGCCACGCTCATGGTCTCCACCCAGTTCTGGCTCGGGTACGGCCCCGCATTGTGCAGTCCGAGCACGGCAGGTCGGTCACTCACCGCGCCTCGTTCGTCCACAAGGTATACCTGGAAGTACACCGCCCCGAACCTGTTCTTCGGCCCGATGAGCACACGCGTGGTGACGCCGTCGACCTCACGCCCGCCAACGACATGGAGAGCGTGCTCGCCGGCCTCCGGCTCCCTCCACCCTCGCTCGACCCACTGCTCCAGGCTTGACTTCTCCTCAGACCCCATCCGCTTCACCTGCGCCTCGTCTCAACTGTGCGCCCATTCCACGTCTCAGCGTCTGCAGGGAGTATAGCACAGCGTCCACCAGTCCTTCAGTGCGTTGACGCGTCAGAAGCGATGTCTACAGACCACCATCGATTTGCACTTCTGCCGTTGCACAGTCCAGGCCTTCGGAACCATGACCGCACATAGCGGCTTTCTGTGCAATCTTGAGATGTATGTGGATCGTTGCAGAGAGTGGAGCAGGATCGCTTTGACTAGAGATAGTAGCAAATCTGGTCGAGGACTAGAATGGACTGCAGGGCTCTTGTCCTGGTATAGGCACTAGCTGGCGCAACGCCGTGGCTTGAGCTATGACGCGACAAGTCAATTTGGCCAGTTGCCAGGTCGAATTGTGCGAAGACAACGTCCCGCAGATAGTCAAGAAATGGTACCGGTAGTAGCAGGGAGTAACCAGAGCCAGACTTTGCCTCACCCATTTCTTTGATGGATTGCACGAGATCTCGCACGCTAACGTCTTTGCCTTTGCCAGTATCGCCGAAGTACCGGATCCTGAGAATCCCCTCTGCTTCCGGCAACAACGTCTTGATGCAGTTTATGTAACCTTCTTCATCACCACGTAGGAAAGCATTAGTTCCAGCCTCAATGAGTTCCCTCTTCTCCAGGAAGACCGCTTTCCTCCACCACCGCGCTGTTATCTGTTCAACTGTCGCCCTATCGAAGCTCGCGACAACTCCTTCAATTCTTTTGTCAAAGTCGAATCCATCAGGGTAGGCCTCGCACAATGCCCTATAACGCCAACCAAGGAGTGCTATGAACGGAAACCATCCATGTTTCATCATTTCCTCAAATTGCGTTCCGCTCCTCAAAACTTCATAGACATACTGAAATGACAGTTCACGATATAGCTTCCCCAAAGCCATCCATGCGGCGTCTACATCCAGTCTTTCCTGACAATCCAAATCAAGGAATAGCCCAAACTTCCAACCGACTTTGAAGCAGTAAATCAGTTTGTCCGTATCAGTGATTTGAATACCCGGGAATTTCAATCTGCGTATGTCTGCAATATCTTCGTCGGTTGCTACTTCCTGCGCCTCAATATCGCGTTTAGCCAGAATTTCTACCTCAACCGCAAAATCGTTCACATAGAGTTCAGCACTTGAGTCCCCGTGTATCAGTACCAGGAATTGATAGACAGCGTTCTGCAGAACTCCGCACCTATTGAGAAACAGGTTGGATATCTGTTCGACATACTTGTAGAACTCGGGTTCGTCCGAAGTAACCAAACCTCTGACTAAGGCCCAGAAGAATTCACCCGGCCGTACATTCGTGGGCGCAAAACCAACAATGTCCTGGACTGCATCAAGGTGAAAATGCATTTTGCTGCTCTCCGCACTACGCTTGGGTCACCGAGGTCTCAGAGAAACGTCACTTAATAAGACAGCGTAGTCTCTATGCCCCCCCCCAGAAAGCCACTTCCGAGCATCCTACACTTTCCTGCCACAAACAGCAATTCGGGTACGGTGTCTTCTGCTTCTCATTACGTTCCCCACTAAGATAGTAACGTGCGTTCAGAATGCATTCGCACGTCGTCGAATTGACGCGTCAGAAGCGATGTGCTATAGAGTACGTGCGTCGCCATCCTCACGACGCCGTGCATCGGGCCCGAGTTGCCACACCTCACGCGGCCCACGAGCCCGCCGAAGGGAGGACAAGATGGTGGTACAGACCCAGAGCCGCGTCCAGTCGCTCGTCGACCGCTACCTCGATGCCAGGCCGGCGATATGCACTGAGCGGGCGCGCATAGCGACCGAGTCATACCGGAAGACTGAAGCGGAGCCGCCGGCGATCAGGGCAGCGATGGCGCTGGACGCCGTGCTGCGCCGGATGAGCATATGGATTCTCGACGACGAGCTCATCCTGGGCCACTGGGCCAGCACGTTCCGCGGGGTGCCGGTATGGCCCGAGCTGGGCGCCCACCCGCCGCAACTGGGCTTCATTCATGCCGGCCACAATCCACTGGCGCCGGCGATCGACGACAAGGCGCAGCAGGAGCTTCAGGAGCTCATCTCATACTGGCAGGGCAGGAACCCCACCGATCGCGCGTGCGCCCTTCTCCCACAATACGTCAAGGCGGCGAGAGAGGCCTCCCTGTGGTACTGGCACCTCGGCGTGGTGCGCAACAGGGGCGGGCGCTACCTGATAGACCTGCCCACGGTGCTCGGCAGGGGGTTCAGCGGCATCAAGAGGGATGCCCGCCGCCGGCTCAACCAGACCGACCCCGAAGACGTCAGCGCCAGCGACAGGCAGTCATTCTACCGGGCCATCATCATTGTCTGCGACGCGGTGAACGCCCTGGCCAGGAGGTACGCCGCGAAGGCGAGTCAGGCAGCGGACGAGGCCAGCGGCGACCGCAAACGGGAGATGGAGGAGCTGGCCGCAATCTGCAAGCGCGTGCCGGCCAACCCGGCCCGCAACCTGTGGGAGGCGCTCCAGTCGGCCTGGTTCGCCTTCATGGTCGGCAGCCTGGAAGCAGGGGGCGACTCCATATCGCCCGGAGGGCTGGACTACGTCCTCTATCCCTTTCTCAAGACCGACATCGAGCAGGGGCGGCTCACCAGGGAGAGGGCGCAGGAGCTGGTCGACTCGTTCCTGTTCAAGTTCGGCGAGAACTCCACACCCGGCATCGACCTCGATTCCCACGTCAACTCGGTCACCATCGGGCGCCAGACGGAGTACGGGCAGGACGCCACCAACGACATGACCTACATGCTGCTCGACGCACTGGAGCACGTACGCCTGCCCAAGCCGCAGTTCGGCCTGAGGGTCAACAGGCGCACACCCAGGGAGCTCCTGATGCGGGCCGTCGACGTCATGAGGGTCAGCGGCGGCAGACCCCAGCTCAACAACGACGACGCCATCATCCCGGCGCTGCTCAGGCGCGGCGTGCCCATCAAGGAGGCGCGCGACTACTCAGTGGACGGCTGCCAGCACTTCACCACCTACTCCAGAAAGGACCACAGCGCCTGGTACAACCTGGCCAAGACCCTTGACCTGGCGCTCAACAACGGCGTTGACCGCGCCAGCGGCGAGAGACTCGGCATCCCGAGGGGAGACCCGCGCACCTTCACTTCCTTCGACCAGGTGATGGACGCCTTCAGAGACCAGCTCGAGCACGGCGTCACCATGCTCAACACTGAGAGCGAGATGGTTGACGCCTCGCTCAAGGGCGACATGTGCCTGCCCTATGCCTCGACACAGGTCCGTGGCTGCATGGAGAGAGGCATCGACGTTCTCGCCGGTGGCGGCCGCTTCAACTGGACCGGCATGCACGCCGTGGGGTTGGCCACCGTGGCCAACTCGCTTGCGGCGATCAGGAAGGTGGTCTTCGATGAGGGGAAGGCCACCATGCCCGAGCTCATGGACGCCCTGGACAGGGACTTCGAAGGCCATGTGTTGCTGCAACAAATGCTGCTGCATGCGCCCAAATGGGGAAACGACGATGATTATGTCGACTCGCTCGGCGCGCAAGTGGCCAATATGTGGCTCGACGAGTGCGACAGGCACACCTGCCATACCGACCCGCACCAATTCGGGCCGACGATACCCGGCTTCCACTCGCTGACCTTCAATCTCAACTTCGGCGAGGCCACCGCCGCGACAGCGGACGGGCGGAAGGCCGGCGAGCCCCTCAGCGACGGCATAGCCCCCGCTATCGGCACGTACAAGGGGGGACCCACCGCCGTGTTCGCCTCGGCGGCGAAGGTCGACCACGCCAGGGCATGGACCGGTTCGCTCACCCTCACCCTCAATGAGAAGACAGAGGTCGTAGCCACGCTGGCGAAGACCTATCTCACCGACATGGGAGGCACTCACCTCATGGGCAACCTGGTCTCGCCCGACACCCTCCGCGACGCCAGAGCACACCCCGAGAAGTATCGTGACCTGCTGGTGAGGGTGGCGGGATTCAGCGCCCGCTTCGTCGAGCTATCGGACAGCATGCAGGACCTGGTCATCAAGAGGGCAATGGTCGGCTCCTAGCGCCCGCCTCCACCAGTCCTACGGGACCTCGGGCAGGTACTCCTCGCCGATCAGGTGCTCATCCTCGAGCCGGCCCATCTCTTCGTCGGACATGCCCAGTATCTCGCCGTAGACGTAGCGATTGTGCTCCCCGAGGCAGTTGGGCGGGACGCGCGTCCCCACCGGGGTCTTCGAGAACCTGAAACACATGCCCGGGTACAGGTGCGTCCCGGCCTCGCGGTGAGTCACCTCAGTGAAGAAGCCCCGCTCCTGAAGATGAGGGTCCCGGTACAAATCCGACGGGACGACCACCGGCCCCGCGGCTACCCCCACCTCCTGAAGGAGACGCATTACTTCATACGGCTCGCGCTCCACCGTCCACTGCTCGATGAGCGCGTCAAGCTCGTCCTGATTAGCCAGGCGGCCAAACATGCTGCTGAAGCGCTCTTCTCCCGCCCACCCAGGGCTCCCCAATGCCCGGCGAAAGGCGTCCCACTCTTCTTCAGTGCCGACGGCGATGGTCACCCACCTGTCTTCTCCCTTGCAGCGATAGCAGCCGTGCGGCGCCACAGACGGGTCACGGTTGCCCATCGACTCCGCCACGCGCCCGTTCATGCAGTAGTCCATCACCGCCTCGCCAAGGTGGGGTATCACCGTCTCCACCTGAGACAGGTCAACGTGCTGTCCCACCCCCGTTCTCTGACGGTAGTGAAGGGCGGCCAGAGCGGCAAACGCGAAGGCGCTGCCGGCGATGTTGTCGGTCCACACCGGCGCCGGGTTCCGCACCATCATGTCGTCCCCGGCGTAGCCTCTCAGCGCCATCATCCCCGATATCGCTTCGACGTTCGTGCCGAACATGCTATGGTCCTTGTACGGGCCTTCAGCCCCCAGCCCGGATGCCGACACCATGATGATGTCCGGCTTCACCTCCCTGAGCACCGCATACCCGATCCCCATACGGTCCATCACCCCGTGAGCGAAGTTCTCCAGGATGATGTCACTCAGCGCGACCAGCTTCTTGTATATCTCGACCCCCTCGGGACGATTGAGGTCAAGGGTCACGCCGTACTGGTTCCGGTTCATGCCGTGGAAGGAGTAGAACCGCTCCCACGGCCTCTCCCCAACGTCGTTGTCGGCATACCCCCACGCCGGCGCGGTCCCCCTCGGCGGCCTGGCCACCGCACCCCTGGTCCACGCCGGAAAGCGCTGGATGGACTCCACGCGGATGACCTCGGCGCCCATGTCGGCCAGCATGGTCGTCGCCGCGCTCCCTGTGTACACAGTGCCGTGCGAGATCACCCGCACGCTGCCCAGCGGCGGTCTAGTCATCGTGGCGTCCCCCATTGACAGGATGGAGTTTCATATCACCCCACTTGCGCGGAGCTTCACCAGGTCTTCTACGCTGTACCCCAACCGCCCGCAGTACACCTCGCGGTTGTGCTGGCCCAGCAGCGGCGCGGGGCGCTGCGGCTGTGATGGCGTCTCAGGAAGTCTGAACGGGAGCCCGGGATAGGTAAGCCGGCCCACCACGGGGTGCTCAATCTCGTCGAAGAAGCCTCTGGCGTTGAAGTGCCGGTCGTGCACCACTTCGTCTATCGTGTACACCGGCGTGGCCGGCAACCTCTGGGCCTGGGCCAGGCTCACCACCTCCTCGACGGTGCGCTCCGTGAGCCAGGGGAGAAGAATGGCCTCGAAGTCGTCCTGGTTCTCCCGGCGCGCCCCCGGGGTGGCGAACCTGGGGTCATCGAGAAGCTCCGGCATGCCCAGGAATCGCACTGTCCGCCGCCAGAACATCGGCACCATTCCCCATATGAAGGCATACCCATCCTTGCAGCGGTACACGCCCCAGGGAGAACCGCCCGCCCTCCGGTAGCCCGGCCGCTCCGGGTCGCGCCCCGAGAAGGCATAGCTCATGAGAGCCGCCGCCCCCTCAGGTGGGCCGCACAGCGACTCCATGATGGACACGTCAACGTGCTGTCCTTCCCCGGCGGCGCTGCTGCCGCAGAGTGCCGCTATCGCGGCCACGGCGGCGTTCGTGCCCGTCAGATACTGCGCTTTGTAGCCCGGGTACTTCAGCGGCTCCCGCTCCGGCTCCCCCTCGACGAACATATGCGGCCCCATGCCGAAGATGACAAGCTCCCCTGCCTTCAAGTCCCGGTACGGTCCCGTTTGGCCGAAGTTGGAGATGGAGGTCATCACCAGACGGGGGTTGACCGTGGCAAGCGTGTCATAGTCCAGACCCAGGCCGGGCATGACGCGCGGCTCGAAGTTCTCCACCAGTATGTCGGCGTCTTTCACGAGCTGCTTCAGGATCTCCACGCCGGTCGGGGTCTTGAGGTCGAGAGTAACGCCTTTCTTGTTGGTGTTGAGATGGAGAAACAGCCCGCTCTTCTCTGGATGGGGATCATCGCCCCAGAAGGGGAACATCCGCCTGGCGCCATCGCCGGTGCCGGGCCGCTCGACCTTGACTACCTCAGCGCCGTAGTCAGCCAGCAGCTTCGTACAGTACGGGCCGGCGACGTAGTGGGTCAGGTCGACAACCCGTACGTCAGTGAACGCTTGCTCCATTTACTGATACCTGTAGCCTGCCACTCACCACCCGGCACGCTCTGGCCGTGACGGTTCCCGGACAGGCGCTCAATTCACACAGCTATCGAGATACTCCACAAAGTCGCCAATCGTGGTGAACTCCCTCATGCGGTCAACGTCGATCTCGACATCGAGCGCATTCTCCACACCCACTATTATCTGTACCCAGTGCAGGGAGTCCGCCTTGACATCCTTGAGCTGCAGGTCAGGGACTACCTCGTCCTCACCGCAGCGGGTGATCCTGGCTATCACTCTCTTCACTTCGTTCAAGGTCGCCATTGCACAAGTCTCCCTTACGCAGTCAGACGGCGCCGCAGGCTCACTGCTGTGAGGACATGCTCGCCTGAGCCCTCTCCAGTTCGCTGCGCAGCCTGTCGACGAAGCCGCTCTCCAGAGCCCGCTTCGCTTGCCCGACGGTGCCCACGATCTGAGGCGCTCGCGAGGCGCCGTGGGCCACACACGCAACGCCGTTCACCCCCCAGAGAGGGCCTCCCCCCATCACAGTGCCCGGACTCATCAGCCTCACGAGCTTGCCGGTCACCGCATCGACCTGCTCTTTCGGCACCGCATCCTTGAGCTCGTCGCCGAGCCATCCGGCAAGTGTCCGGGCCATGCCCTCGCAGAACTTCACCACTATGTTACCCACATACCCGTCGCAGACCACGACATTCGCCTTTCCCGCCGGTATGTCCATTCCCTCGACGTTGCCGATGAAGTTCAGGCCGCTGTTCTTCAGCAGTGAGTACGCCTCTTTGGCCTGTTCGTTCCCCTTGCCCTCTTCCACCCCTACGTTCAGCAGCCCAACGGTTGGACTCTCGATTCCGAGGAAAACCCTGGCAAACACGGTGCCCGCCGCGGCGAAATTGACCATGTGGTACGGCTGGCAGCCAACGTTGGCCCCCAGGTCCAGCACGACCGTGTTCGGCGCCAGGCCCAGGAACGCCCCACCCGCCATAGGCCGGTCTATCCCCGGGAGTGTGCCGAGGTACCGCAATGCCGCCACCATGCAGGCGCCCGTGGAGCCGGCGCTCACCATAGCATCCGCCTCACCCTCCTTCACCAGCCTGGCGGCCACCGCCACCGGGCTATTGGGCTTGCGCAGAACGGCGAAGGCCGGTTCCTCTCCATCTCGTATCAGGTCTGTGGCCTCCACAACGCTCACCGGCAGCCCGGACACGTCAAGCCCGCCAAGCTCCCGCTCAATGTCGCCCTTCACGCCAACCAGGAGTACATCCACCTCCAGCTCCCTCGCCGCATCGACAGCCCCCCTGACCACCTCTCCCGGGGCGTAGTCGCCGCCCATGGCGTCAATCGCTATTCTCGTTCGCTTCCCCTCGCCTGACTCGGCCATGGCATCCCCTCCTGGAACATACACTTTGACGCTGCGGCGTTCGCTACCACGTGTGCCCTATCGCGTCCTGGTGGCACGCGCTGTGGCAGTTCACCTCATTCCTGCCGCAAGACTCGAAGCCAGGACACACCAGCGCCAACCTTTTCCTCACTTCGTCCTTCACCCTGGCCTTGAGCCCTCCCGAGCCGTCCTCGGCCATCTCCAGTACCCCGTGCGGGCACGCCGCCACACACTCGCCGCAGCCATCGCACCGCCCGTTGTCGATGGTGACGAAGTACTCGCCGGTACCATCGCTGTACCCGTACTGCACCTTCGCTTCTTTCCCGCCTGCGCCGCCACCCCGCTCCGCCGCGAACAGCGCGGCCCCCAGCGCCCCTACTATCTGCGGGTCTTCACAGAGAAGGGGCTCGAGGCCAACTTTCTCCCGCAGCTTGGCCACCATGCCCCTGTTCTTCGCGATGCCGCCGGTGATGCTGAACTCCTCCCGTATCGACACCCGCTTCAGCAACTGGACCGACCGGGTGGCGATGGCCTCGTGAAGACCGGCCAGGATGTCCCTCTTGGCCATGCCCTTCTTGAGATACGTGATGGCCTCAGAGCGGGCGAACACGGCGCATATGGTATTGAAGGGAACAGCCTTCTCCGACGACAGCGACAGCTCGCCTATCTCCTCCAGCGAAAGCCCCAGGACTTCGGCGATCATTTCGAGGAACCTGCCGGTGCCGCCGGCGCACTTGTCATTCATCACGAAATTGACCACCCGGCCGCCCCCGTCGCAGCTAATCCCCTTGCAGTCCTGGCCACCCATGTCGAGAATCGTCCGCACCGACGGGAAGTACCAGTTGATTCCCCGTGCGTGGCAGCTTATCTCAGAGATGTTCTCGTTGGCGAAAGGCACCAGCACCCTTCCGTAGCCGGTGGCGACGGTATAGGCGATGTCTTCCAGCGACAGGCCAGTCCCTTCGAGCGCCTGCTCGATGGCCATGTAGGACGTCTTCACGCTCTCGGGGCCGGTATCGCAAATCACCGACGAGACTACGGTCCCGTTCTCCATTACGACCGCCTTGGCCGCCCGGGACCCGATATCAATGCCCGCGAATATCATCTACTTCACAACCTGTCCGGCCATCTCACCGGCGAGAACCGCCGCGCCCAGGGCCGATACAATCTGCGGCTGCTCAGGCACCAGCGCGCCGAATCCAAGCTCCGTCTCCAGCGTCCGCACCACACCATTGCTCAGGCTCACGCCCCCGGCAACGGCGACGTCCTTTTCAACACCAACCCTCTTGCACAAAGCCATGATACGGCTCACCACCGAGTAGTATATCCCGGCGATGATCTCCTCCCTGGGGGTTGGCGGCTCACGGTGCACGTGGGATATCACCTCGGACTCGGCAAACACGGCACAGGTGCTGGTAATACTGGCCCGGGACGTAGCCTGCAGGGACAGCTCCGACATCTCCTCCAGCGACATCTGCATCAGCCTGGCCATCTGCTGCAGGAAGATGCCGCTTCCCGCGGCGCATTTGTCCTGCCCGGCCCAGTCCTCGACGCGTCCACGCTGGTTCATCTTGAGCACCGTGCTGGTCTCGGCGCCCATGTCTATCACCATTCGTGCCGTGGGGAAGAGGAAGTGCGTGCCGCGGGCCAGGCATGTGGTTGTCGCCTTCTGCTGCTGGCTGAACGAGACCGCTTTCCGGCCCACACCGGTCGCCACAATGCACAGGTCGTCCGCCATGCCTATGCCGGCACGGTTCAAGACCTGTTCCAGGGCCGACCGCGCGCTGTCCTCGGCCTCGTCGCTCGACATACTCACAGTCGATGCCACAATGCCATCCCCACCCAGGACCACGGCCTTGGTAGTCAGGCTCCCCACGTCGATTCCGAGCGCTTTCATGGCCGATAGACGCGTCAGCGGTCCTCCAGCAGCTCGAAGAACTGCTCCAGCTTCTCTCCAAACTCTTCCTGGGACGTGACCGTCGGGTCGACGACATCGCAGTCCATCGTCAGGACCGGCACGTCCATGTCGTTGAGTATGTCCTTGAACACCTTCACCGTGGCGCATGTGTGGCGGCACCCGACGTCGGCATAGTAGATGGCGCCGTCCACCTTGTAGTCACGAGCACACGCAGCAACGCTGCCCAGCGCCCGCTCGTCCAGTGGCCCGTACATGCGCATCTCGGGTATCATATACGATTTCCTCGCCACACTCTCCAACGGCTTGCCCGGGTCAAGCCTGCCCTCTCCCCAGAAGGTGAAGAACGGCTCGGTCACGCTCACCGCTCCGTATTCCTGGGACACCCTTTCCAGGAAACCCATGAGGTACATCGGCGGGATGAAGAAGCTCATAAGGCGGAAGCGCTCCTGAGGTACCGCCCCTTTGCCCGCCGCGACCATGTCGGCAAGCTCCTGCCGAAGCGTCTCGAGGTACTCCGTCGCTTCAGGACGGCCGGCGAACAGGTAGTCCACCGACAGCAGTTGCAGGAAGCCCTGAGAGTGAAACGGCGTCGGGACCGCCTTGCGCAGCTCGTTGATGTCGCGGATGAGCTGTATCTGCCGGTCCATCTCGGCCACGACCTCGCCGAGCCGGTCCCAGTCCATCCTGCGGCCCGAGTGCTCTTCGAGAAAGAGCACCATGTCCTTCAGCTCCCCCTCCAGGTATCTCAGTTCCTCCTCGCTGTCGTGGAACGGGTGGTCGATGAAGAAGCCGGGGCACCGGTTGATCTCCATCAGCAGCTCGCCGCTCTTGGCCGTATTGTCGCACACCAGGTTTGACCACAACATCACGTCCGGCCGGGGCAACGCCCCGATGGCGAAGGCACCCGCCAGGCCGCGGTGTGGCGTGCATATCTCCGAGGCCAGCCCCAGGTCCGCACCCGCTGTGACCAGGTCCGCCGTCTCACCCGAGAACAGGGCTATCATCCACGTGGTGGTCTCGGTGTGCATCGGCAGGATGTCCATGGCATACATTATCTCAGCCGGGAAGAACACGGTGTGGGCGGCGACAAAGTCGCCCGTCTCTTTTGCATTGAGGAGCCGGGTGTAGTAGTCGGCCAGCATCTGGTAGTACATCGTATCGCTGCGGGGCGTCTCCGGCCGCGCCTGGTTCATCTTGTTGACCAGGCGGCAGGCGCGGATGATGGTCTTGACACCGTAGCTGCTCCCCTGCGCGTCCGTCATCTCTTGTTCGCCTCCAGCATCTCCAGGAAGGCCTGCACCCTGGTCCTGATCTGCCCCGACCCCGATGTCCCGAACTCCACGTCCAGGGCCAGCACCGGCACCCCCTGGGCCTCGAGTCTCTCTCTCAGAAGCGGCAGGTCGTGAGCGTACGGTACGCAGTACCTGATGACCTCGCTGACCGCACCATCCACCCTGAAGCCTTTCGCCAGGTCGAGGATGCGGTTGAAGCGCTCGTCCGACGGGAACATGCGGGCGCAAGGGAAGTTGTTCAGGTAACGCCGTGCGATGGCCTCCAGGGGCGTTCCCGCGCCATCCAGAACCACCGGGTCGGACCAGTACCTGGTGCTGGTGCACAGTTCGTCGGTGACCACCAGAGCGCCTTCGCTCTCAATCGTCCTGATGAACTCGGGGTTCTCCATGACACTCCCGACTATCATCAGCCGCGCCCGCCCCTGGTGGCCCTTCCCGCGCGACGACAGCTCCGCCAGCAGCCCCCTGAGCCGTTCGTTGAACAGCTCCTTGGGCATGTGGAAGCTGGCGTTCAGCACCTCCATCGTCTCAGCGCCGGTTATGGGTGGCTCATCCAGCTTGCGCAGCTCGTACAGCTCTCTGAGGAGCGACCTTGACTCGTTGTACACGTCGATCGAATGGCGCAGCGCCTCATCGGTTATGTTAACCCCAACGTGCTCCTCCAGATGGGCCTTGAGCTTCGTCACCTGGTCGAGGTACAGGTGATGCGCTCTCTCCCCGTACTTGCGCGGCACCGTCAGCACGTGGTGGAACGGCGTCCCGATGTACTTACGCCACAGGTCAAACAGCCGGCGCGCCCCGTCACACGTGGAGCCGCCGACGACGCCATCAAGGAAATCATACTCGCCCCTGAGCCCCATTTGCAGGCAGCTTCGCGAGTAGGAGCAGTTGTTGACGTACATGTACGCCGTGCCGTCGTCGAGTTCCACTTCCTCCGGATAGCCCGTTATCCTCAGCGGCAGCACGCCGGCGGCGTGCAGCACCTCTTCCGGAACGTAGGTGCACAGCCAGCCAAACACCTTCCCGCCTCGCTCCTTGTACTCGACGAGCTCCCTGGCATGCGGAAAGGTGTTGTTGAACTCCCGAAAGCGTTCCAGCATGTCTCTTCCTGCGTTCTCCTCCCGCCACCCACGGCTACCCGGGGAAATCGACCTGCGGCTGGAAACCGACGAACAGAGCACCGGGCCCAGCCCCATAGCCCATCACCGGGCTGTAGTCACTGATGACCATGCTCAGCGGGTTGAACTCCCGCTCCAATCGCCGGGCAAGCGCGTCCGCGTATTGCGGCGCAGCAGCATGCGATACGATGAAGTGCAGCGCGTCGGTCTCCGCCTCCGTCTTGACAATTTCGACTATCTTGCTGTACCCGTCGCTCCGCTTCCTCACGATATCGGCCGGCTCTATCGTCCCGTCGTCCATCATCCGGTTCAACGGCTTGATCTTCAGCTTGGCAGCCTCCCGCGCTTCATCCTTGGTCATGCGGCCGGTGCGGTAGATGTACTTCAGGGTGTCAAGCAGCATCAGCCCCCGTGTCTTCTGCCGCACCCGCTCGGTGAAGTCAACCAGGTCATCAAGCCCTGCTCCCCGCGCCGCCGCTCTGGCCGCAGCCAGGGCAATCAGGCCCTGGGAGCCCGCCACCGTCTTCGAGTCAAAGACCCGTACCGAAGTGTCCGGCGATTGCCTGCGGAACTCCTCCGCCGCCAGATTCCCCGTGTTGAAGAAGGCGCTCAGCCTGGATGAGAGTGTGATAAGCAGAATCTGGTCCGTCTCCGCCCCGACCTTCCGTAGCTCATCGACCAGCAGGCCGGGGGCGAGCGCCGAGGTCTCAAACCTGTCCGCGTCCTTCTTGATGAGGTCATAGGCTTCCATGGCCGTGATGCTTACGCCCTCCGTGTATGTGTGGCCATCGAAGACTATGTGCGCCGTGGGAACAATCGCAATCCTGTGCTCCTCCGCAAGCTCACGCGGAATGCATGCCACGTTGTCCGTCATCACACGTACGTTAGGCACCTGCCACCTCCTCGTTTGACTTCGCCCTTTGCATCACACCACGCCCCATTCGGCGTAGACCGCTTCCTTCACGAGATGAGATACCCGCCATCGACGACGACCAGGCTGCCGGTCATGTAGCTCGCCAGGTCCGAAGCAAGGAAGAGGGCGGCCCGCCCCACATCATCGGCCTCGCCCATGCGCCCCAGCGCCATACGGGCCATGAACTTCTTCAGCTCCGACCTGCCCTGCGCCGTTTCGCTCCCGGTGACGTGAGACAGCATACTCTCCGTCAGGACACCGCCGGGGGCGATGGCGTTCACGCGTATATCATGCTGCCCCAGCTCCAGCGCCATGCTCTTGGTCAGCGACAGCACGCCGCCTTTGGAGGCATCATAGGCCGTGAGCCCTTTGGACGATGGGTGCACCGCGTCAATGGAGGCGATGTTGATGATGCAGCCTCCCCGCCTGGCCTCGATCATGTGCCGGCTCGCCTCGCGGCCGCAAAGGAATGTCCCCTTGAGGTTCACCGCCAGCACCTGCTCGAAGTCGTCGCCACTCGTCGCGCCCAGAGGCGCCCTGGGATAAACTCCGGCGTTGTTCACCAGGATATCGATATGCCCCAGCAACCCGGCGGCGCTGCGGACCATGTCCTCCACGTCATCTTCCCGGCTCACGTCGCACGCCACGTGGTGTGCCTGATAGCCGAGGCGCCGCAGCTCGTCACTCGCCCGCTCAGCCCCCTCCCCATCCTGGTCCACAACGGCAACGCTCGCTCCGGCCTCCGCCAGCCGGTACGAGATGGCGAACCCGATGCCCACGGCAGCGCCTGTGACGATGGCCCCTCTTCCCGTGAGGCTGATGAGGTCATTGAGCGGTACGTATCTCTGTGACGGACTCATGGCAGGAAACACGGCAGTCGGCCCTGGTATCGAAGTAGCACCAATAATATTTCGCGGGCTGCGTACTCGTCAAGCCTGCCCCCCACGCGCGCTACGCCTCATGCGCGGCAGCAAGGGCGAAATGACCCTCTCTTTCGACGGGAGAGGATAAGGGCAGGGTGAAACGCTTCATCTCATGCCGCGCCTCGGTCTCCCCGCACCACCCTACCGGGATTGCTTCGTCGCTCGTGCTCCTCGCAATGACATGTAAGGCGGCAGCAAGTACGAAAAAACCTTGGCGCGAGAGGGTAAAGGCTTGCCCTGAGCCTGTCGAAGGGTGAGGGTGACACCTTCGCCCCGCCTCGCAATTGACAACGAAGTACCCAAAAGGTAGCATAGAAATCAGGAAGGGTGGCCAGGGCGACGCCCTGGTCCCGTAGAGTGGCAGAGTGAGTGGTATTACCACACCCGATAGTGGCATTTGCGAGATCAGATGGCATGGGAGGGGCGGACAGGGAGCGGTCACCAGCGCGCAGATACTGGCAGAAGCGGCGTATCACGCCGGATACCGGGGGGTGACATCGGCCCCCTATTTTGGTGCCGAAAGAAGAGGGGCACCCGTTTCCGCGACGACACGTTTCTCCCCCGACCCCATCCGTGTCTATTCGGAGATTGAGACCCCCGACGTGGTGGTGGTGCTCGACGAGAGCCTTCTCAGGTCCAACGACGTGGCCTCCGGTCTCAAGCAGGACGGATGCCTCATCGTCAACACGTCCAGGAGCCCTGGTGAGATCGGCGTCGACGGCCGGTTCGCCATTGCCACGGCCAACGCAACGCAAATCGCCCACGAGCTCGGTCTGGCTGTCGCCGGCGTCTACGTGGTGAACACGGCTATTCTAGGCGCCTTCGTACGAGCCACCGGGTTATTGCCTCTTGAGACCATACGGCAGGCGATACGGGGCAAGTTCTCCGACGCCGACGCCGAGCGGAATTACCAGGCGGCGCAGCTCACCTTCGAGAGAACGCTGCTGGACTAGGCCGAGGCGGCGCGAAGGCCCCACAGCGGTGGCCATCGTGCGCTGGTGGCAGGTTGAACTTCGATGCATACGCGGGACTGCGACCACATATCAGGCGTCTCGTTCCCAAGCATTGGCGAGGCGGGACGGACCGGCGACTGGCGCACCGCCAGGCCGGTCATCGACTCCGAGAAGTGCATACCAGTGAGGAGAGGCAGGCCGTCCTGTTTCCAATGCTGGCTGTACTGCCCCGAGGCAGTCATCAAGCGCACCATCCCCGTGGCTATCGACCTCGAGTACTGCAAGGGGTGCGGCATCTGCGCCGAGGTGTGCCCGGCGGGGGCGATCACGATGGTGGATGAGAGCAGTCTCGCGCAGCCGGGAAAGGAAACGCAGTAGATGACAAGCAAGACGCCAGGTCACATGCAGATAATCACCGGAAACTACGCCGCCGCGCTGGCAGCCATGCTCAGCCGCGTCCAGGTCGTCGCCGCCTATCCCATCACCCCACAATCGCCGGCCACCGAGGCCCTGGCGCGCTTCGTGGAGAGCGGCGCGCTCAATGCCGAGTACGTCAGAGTGGAGAGCGAGCACAGCGCGCTGGCGGTCTGCATAGCAGCCTCGACCGTCGGCGCCCGCACCTTCACCGCCAGCAGCGCCAACGGGCTGGCCTATATGCATGAGCAGATCCACTGGGCCGCGGGAGCGCGGCTGCCCATCGTACTCGCCTGCGTCAACCGGGCGGTCGGCGCGCCGTGGAGCGTCCTCAACGACCAGCATGACTCCGTTTCCCAGAGGGACACCGGCTGGATCCAGCTCTATGCCCGGGACAGCCAGGAGATACTGGACACCATCATCCAGGCGTACCGCATCGCCGAGGCCGTCTACGCGCCGACGATGGTGTGCTACGATGGGTACATCCTGTCGCACACCGTCATGCCGGTGGAGGTCCCCTGCCAGAAGGATGTGGACCGCTTTCTCCCGTCATACAAGCCCCACACCAGCCTCGACCCGGCCGCGCCGTGCAACCTGAACCTGGTCACCCTGTCGAATCCCAGGGAGGACGCACAGGGCGTGCTGTGCCACGCGTACATGGAGCTGAGGTACCTGCTCCACGAGGCGCTGGAGAACTCGCTCGACACCATTGTCCAAGTCGACCGGGAGTTCGGCGACATCTTTGGCCGCTCCTACGGCGGGACCCACTGGGGCTACTGCCTGGAAGACGCCGAAGTGGTGCTCATGGCCATGGGCAGCCTGGCCAGCGAGGCCACCGTCGCCGCTGACCGCCTTCGCGAGGAAGGACACAGAGCCGGCGTCCTCGGGCTCCGCGTGTACCGCCCGTTCCCCAGGCGGCAGCTCGTCGAGGCGCTGCAGCATGCCCGGCTGGTCGTCGTCTTTGACAAGAACGTGAGCTACGGCTACGAGGGGGCCACCTGCTCCGATCTCAAGGCGGCGCTGTACACGCAGGGCGTGCGACTGCCGGTGCACAACTACATCGTCGGCCTCGGCGGCAGAGACGTGAAGGCCAGAGAGCTGGTCGACGCGGCCCAGAGGTCGGCGCGATGGGTCGAGGAGGGCCGCCTGGAGAAGCCGGCTGAGTGGCTCAACTGCCACATCTGAGATTCAACCGTCCGAGGATGAGGTTATGGCCGAGACTGTACTGAGCTTGCCCGAGAAGGAGTACCTGCTCCCCGGCAACCGGACCTGTGCCGGGTGCGGCCTGTCCGTCGCCTACCGTCACGTCCTCAAGGCCCTGGGGGAGAATACCATCGTCGCCGTGCCGGCGAGCTGTCTCACTGTTCTCCACGGCATGTACCCCATCACCTCGGTGAACATCCCCTGCCTCAACGTCACTTTTCCCAGCACGGCTGGGGCGGCGAGCGGCCTGGTCGCCGGCCTGAAGGCACTGGGGAAGACCGGCATCACCGTCGTCGGCATCGCCGGCGATGGCGGTACGCACGACATAGGCATCCAGGCCCTGAGTGGTGCCGCCGAGAGGAACACCGATTTCATCTACATCTGCTACGACAACGAAGCTTACATGAACACCGGCGGCCAGCGTTCCAGCTCCACGCCGCTGGGCGTGACCACGACCACAACGCCGGTGCTCGGCAAGGGGCAGCACCAGAAGGATATGCCGGCCATCATGGCGGCGCACCGCATCCCGTACGTAGCCACCGCTTCGTCTTCCTACCCGCTTGACCTCTACGAGAAGGTGAAGAAGGCGAAAGACATCCACGGTACGCGCTTCCTTTACATCTCCACGCCCTGCCCCCCGGGGTGGCTCTTCCCGCCACAGGACACGGTGAGCATGGGCAGGCTGGCGGTGGAGACCGGCATGGTCGTGCTCTACGAGATCGAGGACGGCGTCTTCCGCCTCACCGGCGCCAGCGAGAGGCTGGCCTCAAAGGGCGCCCTGAAGCCCGTGCGCGAGTACGTCGAGCGCCAGGGAAGGTTCGGCAGGATAACCGACAGACAAATCGATGAGCTACAACGGTGGGCCGGCCGTCGCTGGCAGGAGTACGTCGCCAGGCACAGCGCTTCCCCACAGTAGCCCACCCCACCTCAGAACGGCTCCGAAGGACCTCCCGGGCCCACGTTTTCGGGCAAGCCGTCACAGACGGCGCCGCACAGACTATGACCAGTGCGCCTCACGCTGGGGCAGCGGCCTCTCTTTCCACGATTTCCACCACAGCACTCTGAGGCAGCGGCCTTCTCCGTTGGGGTCGCTGACCGTCGCGGGCGCCCTGAGCCGGACGATGGTGAAGCCCTACGACGTGACGCGAGCGAGGCTGGGGTCACAGGTGGCATAGACGTCCCCGTGGCTGGCCTCGTCGGGCAGGCCCGCAAGGATATCGCACATCTCCTCAGCTTCCACGTACTCCGCCAGACTGAGACGCATCGACTCCCCCTCAGAGTAGTTGAACCAGCGCATGCCCAGGCCTGCAAGGCGTCTCACCGACTCGATAGCCGCGCCAATGAAGTCGGGATTGTATTCAAGAGACATGGCCCTGATCGGCTGAGAAAGCCCTTTCACCACCTCGAACTCGAACCCCTCGACGTCGACCTTGCAGAAGTCCGGCTGACCGTACTCCTCGATGAGCCTGTCCAGAGTAGTCACCGGGACCATCACGCTCCCCTCCCACCTGTAATCACTGAGCCTGCCGCTTGCCTTGACGCTCTCGATCCACTCCTTGCTGAGAGACGAAACCGCGTGGGCTTTGCTCAGCATCATTTCCGCCTCTCCTTCTTTCTCGCCAAGCGCCTTGGGTACTATCCTGACGCTAGCGTTCTCCCCGTACTTCTTCCTCAGCCGCCCCACGCAGACGTCCTGGGGCTCAACCGCGACCACTCTGCCGCCGAGCTTGACGAACACCTCAGTCCTGTCTCCCATGTTGGCGCCTACGTCGAAGCACAGGTCGTGTTCTCCGATGAACTGAGAGTAGAACGGCAGCATCGCCCGTCTGCGGCGACGTGGTTCACCCCATGGCTGAATTGCATTCCACCTGAACCACAACCGCCTCGCCGCACGTAACAGCCTGACCCGTTTGAGTATCCTGACGAGGACCCTTTTCACTTGATGCGCACTCCAGGTCCAGAGCAGTCTCGACGACAGCGATGGGTCGCCGCGGTCCCGCCGCATTATAGCATTGAACACCTGCCTGCGGTCGCCGCGTCGAAGCCCCGCAGCAGCGGCAGCATATGTGGGTAGGGCGGAGCATCTGCTCCGCCGGGGCCTGGAGCGGATGCTCCAGGCTACCCGGGATGAGAGGAGAGAGAGCACTCACAACTTCTCCCACGGGTGCCAGCCTGTCACGTGCGGCAGCAGGAACGAAAAAACCCTCTCCCTTGAGGGGAGAGGGTAAGGGAGAGGGTGAAACGCTTCGTCATGTGCCGCGCCTCGTTCTAACCCCACCACCCTCCCGGGATTGCGTC
>JAXHUA010000149.1:0-5873 GCA_034189695.1 Chloroflexota bacterium
CAAGACCAAGGAAGAGTGGTATTTCACCGTTGGCTCCGCCTCAGCTAACGCAGAGACTTCCCAGCCTCCCACCTATCCTACACATCCGAAACCTCAAACCAATGCCAAGCTGTAGTAAAGCTCCACGGGGTCTTTTTGTCCTGCCGCGGGTAACCCGCGTCTTCACGGGTATCGCAATTTCGCCGAGTCCCTCGTTGAGACAGCGCCCAGGTCGTTACACCATTCGTGCGGGTCGGAACTTACCCGACAAGGGATTTCGCTACCTTAGGACCGTTATAGTTACGGCCGCCGTTCACCGGGGCTTCGGTTCAAGGCTTCCCCCAACCGAAGTCGGGGTAACCCCTCCCCTTAACCTTCCGGCACTGGGCAGGTGTCAGCCCCTATACATCCTCTTACGAGTTAGCAGAGACCTGTGTTTTTGTTAAACAGTCGCCTGGGCCCGCTCACTGCGCCCCGACAGAGTCGGGGACCCCTTCTCCCGAAGTTACGGGGTCATTTTGCCGAATTCCTTAACGAGGGTTCTCTCGTTCACCTGAGGGCTCTTGCCCCCACCCACCAGTGTCGGTTTACGGTACGGGCGCACAGCCTCAGCAAAAGGGCTTTTCTTGACAGCTTAGGTTCAGCGGAATCGCGTCAGGTCTCCCCTCAACTCTCCCCGTTTCTCACTCTGACGAATCGGAGCTACAAACGGGGACGCACCATGTCCAATAGGCACGCTCCGCCTACCTGTCTGTGTCCCCCTCTGCCGTGAGAGACTGTACGGTGCTGGAATGATAACCAGCTGTCCATCGCCTACGCCTGTCGGCCTCGGCTTAGGCCCGACTAACCCTACGTGGACTGACCTTCCGTAGGAAACCTTAGGTTTTCGGTGGGCGTGGTTCTCACACGCCTTACGCTACTCATGCCGGCATTCTCTCTTCCGTATGCTCCACCCAGACTCACATCTGAGCTTCAAAGCAAACGCAACGCTCCCCTACCTTCCTCCGACGAGCGGAGGATCCATAGCTTCGGTGGCGGGCTTGAGCCCCGTTGGATTGTCGGCGCAGCACCACTCGACCAGTGAGCTATTACGCACTCTTTAAATGATGACTGCCTCTAAGCCAACATCCTGGCTGTCTGGGCAACGCCACTTCCTTTACCACTTAGCCCGCCTTAGGGACCTTAGCTGATGGTCTGGGCTGTTTCCCTCTCGACCGCGGAGCTTATCCCCCACAGTCTCACTCCCAGGCTTTGAACTGTGGCATTTGCGGTTTGGCTGAGTTTGGTAAGCTTCTCGCCCCCTAGCCCATCCAGAGCCCTACCTCCACAGCTGACCACCTGAGGCTGCACCTAAATGCATTTCGGGGAGAACCAGCTATCTCCGGGTTCGTTTGGCATTTCACCTCTATCCACAGTTCATCCCCCAGTTTTGCATCACTGGTGGGTTCGAGCCTCCACTCAGGAGTTACCTGAGCTTCACTCTGACCATGGATAGCTCACCCGGTTTCGGGTCTAATCAATGCAACTCTTCGCCCTATTCAGACTCGCTTTCGCTACGGCTCCATCGTTCCAACGACTTAACCTCGCTACACCGATTAACTCGCCGGCTCATTCTTCAATAGGCACGCCATCAGTCCGACGAATCGAACCTCTGACCGCTTGTAGGTACATGGTTTCAGGTTCTATTTCACTCCCCTCCCGGGGTTCTTTTCACCTTTCCCTCACGGTACTAGTCCACTATCGGTCGTCAAGGGTATTTAGCCTTGGGATGTGGTCACCCCAGCTTCCCACAGGATTCCTCGTGTCCCGTGGTACTCAAGAACACGGTAGGAGCCTCCCCCTTTCGCCTACGGGACTGTCACCCTCTGTGGTTGACCTTTCCAGGTTCCTTCGGCTAGGGTTTGGTTTGTAACTCCTTGCCTCTACTCGGGTCGAGGCCACCGTGCCTTACAACCCCGAGTGTACATAGGCCCCGAGGCCACTCAGCACACCCGGTTTGGGCTTCTCCCCGTTCGTTCGCCACTACTAAGGGAATAATCTCTTTTCCTCAGGGTACTTAGATGTTTCAGTTCCCCCGGTTACCCCTTCCTAGCCTATGTGTTCAGCTAGGAGTATCCGAGTTTTGCTCGGATGGGTTGCCCCATTCGGGAATCCCCGGTTTAGCTCGCTAGACAGCTCACCGAGGCTTATCGCAGTCTTGCCGCGCCCTTCATCGGCCCTTGACGCCAAGGCATCCACCATGCACCCTTTCTTGCTTGACCTACATTAAGATGCGGGCATAACCACTATTCGGTTTTTAAGGTACAATTAAGGACGGCCTATGCAAGCCGCCCTTCGACTTACAGGAGCCTTTGTGTCACCTATTCGATTCTGGCACTCCTGTGCCGGGGTAGTTCAAACCGCCTTTTCAGTTTCACACTCCCCTGCTGCCAGCAGTATGATAACACCCCGCTCTCAGCCTTGTCAAGCCCCGATCCCGCAGCAGTAAGCCTCATTTCACCGCCGCTTTCAAACCCCTCTCATCCTCGCGCCTCACCACCGCGACCAGCCGCGCCCCCGCCTCTATCACCGTATCCTCCGAAGGGACCTGCGGCCCCTCCCGTCCAACCACCAGGCTTATCCTGGTGCCACACGGTATCGGCAGGTCCCCCACCCTCTTCCCCACAGCGCTGGAATCCTCCGGCACCTTCAACTCGACGAGCTCAAGCACACCCTCCTCGAGGGTCATCAAGTGAACGAGCGAATGTGTGGGCACTTCCTCTTCGATGTGCTCCATGATGAGGTCAGTGCTGCTCACGGTGACGTCTATACCCAGCGTCTTGAACAGCTTCTTATTGTTCGGGTTGTTGATGCGGGCGATGGTGCGTCCCACCTTGAACTTGTGTTTCGCCACCTGACATGCCACCAGGTTGTCCTCGTCCTCGTCCGTCACCGCGACGAACACGTCCGCCCTCTCCGTCCCAACCTCGGCAAGCGTACGCGCTTCGCACCCGTCACCGCGGCAGGCGACGCTGCCAAGCTGGTCGCCGATGAAGCCGCACCTTTGTGAATCCTTCTCAAGCACGAGAACCTCATGCCCTTCGCCAAGGAGCGCACTGGCGAGGTAGAACCCTATCTTCCCCCCCCCAACCACGATGATATACATCGAATCCTCCTTACTCCTCGACTATCGCCCTGAGACGCTCCGCCCCCATCACAGTCGGGCTGATCGTCGCCAGTCCGAGCGTGCTGTACAACTGCTCCCGCAGCGGGTCATAGATGCGGCAGGCTACCCGGGGGACATCGAAGACGTGCTTGGCTATCTGTGCCGCCATCACGTTGCGGTTGTCACCCTGCGTCACAGCGACAAAGGCATCCGCCTGCTCTATCCCCGCCTTGACCAGCGAGTTCTCGTCGGTGCCATCGCCCACCAGCGAACGCCCCTTGAAGCCTTCAGGAAGTCTCCTGAAGCTGTAGGGGTCAACATCAAGAACGAGCACGTCGTGGCCGTCGTCGCACAACAGTTGAGCCAGATGTGCCCCTACCCTACCACAGCCCATGATGATGGCATTCATGTCTCTCCCCGATCGACCGACTCCCGCCACAGCAGGACCCGGCACGGAGCGTTCTTGAACACGTAGGGAACAGTGCTTCCCATGTCGAACTCGCCGAAGCGCCTCCTGTAATTGGTCCCCATCACAATCACGTCGACGCCCCGTTCCACCGCTTCATCGACGATAGCTGGCCCGACCTCACGTGCCTGAAGCATCTCCGTCTCCACCTCGAAGTCCATCGCCCGCGCAGTATCCTCCGCGTGTGCCAGTACCTTCTCGCCCCTCTCCATGTCGGGCTCATTCTCGGCATCCAGTGGCAACAGCCGTTTCATTTCAATAACGTACACGATGTATACTCTGCCCTTCACCTTCCCTTTCTGTGAAAGACTGCACGCAAGTCTAATCACATCGTCGTCTACCTTCTCGCCGCTCACCGGCACCAGACAACTAGCGAATTCCATGCTCTCAATTGTGTCCCTTTCCTCAGAGTCGCAACATTATAATCCGTACCGTTCCAACATGCAATCGGGTTGCCCCCGGACCACAATCCAGCCTGCTGCAATGCGTGTGCCACGATTTCCAGACCGAAGCCGGCGGCCTCTGTCGCAATGAACCGCCCGCTTTCCGTCAGGCCGACACACTCCCTCGTCTCTTGCGACGCGCCAGTTCGGCGTCGATCACCGCATGGACCGTCTCACGGAGGGCCTCAAGGTCCTCAGGCGACAGCTCCTCCAGCCTGTCGAAGTTGTACTGTATCGTTCCCACCAGTTGACCGCTTGGCCTCCTTCGAGACAGCAGGAAGTACGAACTCAGCGGGAGCAGGAAGTAAGCACTTGCGCTGGCGATGATCGTTCCGTAGAAAAGCAAACAGCCTATCACCGTCCACAGCGCACCGACGACATAGCCCGCCGTTGTCACGGGCTCAGCCAGCGTCCCGGCGGTAGTCATCAGCACCACCCCAGCCCACAGCGCCTCGCCATAGCTGTCGATTCCCGTCCCGGGCGCCCCAACCTCGGCGAAGTAGAACCCGGTCGAAAACACCAGCCAGAACAAGACGATCACCGGGAGCATGGGAACAAACGGCGTCCGAATGGCGAAGTCCCTGAAAGCGCGAGGCAATCCAAACAGGTTAGGCAAGAGCCTCTGCTTTCTCCTGGAAGGCATCCTCCGCCGCAGCACCTTGTCTCCGGGCCGCAGAGGCCGTATGGGCTCGTAGCCTTTGTTGTCCATGGGCCCCACCTCCGTTTGTCAGCGGAATTGTACTGACGCCAATATGGGTTGTCAATTGGAGATGCGCGCTACTGGAGCCGCTCGCTGCGGCACTCACAAACCCATCAGATTGGCCTGGAGCAAGGCAGGTGGCCACACAAGCGATCGCCCATGCCCACAGCGAATTGCCTGCGCCCGATCTGCTCCGCCAACCTCCCTGGAAGGGGCAGATGAAGTCGCTGCCAGGAGCACATCCCAAGCCACCGTTTGCCACGTGGCGGTCGCACTGCGTTTCTCGGGCGCGTAGTGACCGCGTAGTGCATGGATACGACTTTCGTGCTATAATGTACTATTACACTACCGAGTGCGTTCGCTGTCTGCCTCTGTCGGTCTGGTAGTCCGTTCAAGTGACTTTCGAGGTTACGTATGCCAGTTGAGTGCAGTCAGCAGCGCTCGCCAGCGATGCTATAGGGGAGGGATCATGATTGACCTGACGTCTGTGGATCGAGACTTCAAGCTGTGGGTTTTGTTGCATCAGACACGCGACGCAGTACACAAGGCGGCTGAGAAGGAACTGAGGCAGTTTGGCCTATCACCGATGGAAGCCAGCCTGCTATTTGCCGTCCACGCCATCGGCGAGCGTGCAACACCCGCCGAGATATCCCGATGGCTGTTCCGAGAGTCTCACTCCGTGTCCGGCCTGCTCGACAGGATGGAGAAGAAGGGGCTGGTGAAGCGGTCCAAGGACCTGGAGAGAAGGAACCTCGTAAGGATTTCGCTTACCGACAAGTCACGGCAGTTCTACAACACCTATGCCGAGATGAAGGTTATCGACCGCATACTCTCTTCTCTCACAGAGGACGACCGACGGAAACTCGCGGAGTACCTCACCAGGCTGCGAGACAGAGCCATTGAGGACCTTGGAATCGAGCGGGAGCTCCCCTTCCCAGGGCCCGTCTAGCCCTACAGCTTGACACTAGATTGCCGTCAACCGGGGGTGCTGGCCTCGCGAGAAGGGTCAGCCACTGCGAGGCCGTGTTGCGTCAATAGAAAGTGTTACCGAACGGTGGTTGGTTGCCTCATAAATGAGGTTACCGAAGCCTCCTTTCCTTGGGCATGCTCAGCCATGGCCCATAGTGTTTCCAGTTGACG
>JAXHUA010000015.1:0-3031 GCA_034189695.1 Chloroflexota bacterium
GGTGCCTCGCCCCAGGTCGGACTCGACTTTGCATTCGCCGCCAACCAGTTTGACCCTTTCCTTCATGGTGAACAGTCCCGCCCCCCGGCCGCTCGACTCCACCCGGGTAAGCTTGCCGACGTCGAAGCCCTTGCCGTCGTCCTGAATGTGCAGGCTGCACTCCCTGTCACTGCAATCGAGGTTGATCGTGGCATGCTTCGCGTCTGAGTGCTCCAGGATGTTGCCTATTGCCCCCTGGGCGACGCGGAACAGAGTGACCTCCACCTCCATGGGCAAAAGCTCGTCGGTGCCCATGAACTCCGCGTCTACCTCGATTCCCTGGGCTTGCAGGGTGTCCTTGGCGTAGCGATGTATGGCGGCGTACATCCCCAGCTCATCGAGGAGGGTGGGACGCAGTTCCTTCATCAACTTGACTATCTCATTGCCGGCGTATACCGCCTGGGACTGGGTCTTACGGAGCATGTCAATGAGTTCCTCGTCTTCGATACCCTTGATCTCCGCCATTCCTATCATCGCCTGGAGGCTCAGGGTCAGGCTGGTGATGGCCTGGCTGGTCTCGTCGTGCAGCTCCCGCGCGATGCGCTTGCGTTCGTCCTCCTGCGCCTTGAGCGCGTGCTGCAAGAGCGCCTGGTATCGCTCACCGGCCTTCGCCAGACGTTCGTACAACCTGGTCTGCTCGATTGTGGTGCCCAGGTAATCACCGATGGAGTTGAGCAGTGAGACGTCGTCCGCCCCAAACGTTCCGGCGACATTGCTGGCGACGTTCATGACGCCGACGACGCGGTCTTTGACCTTGAGTGGAATGCTGACCAGGCCCCGTATGCCGTTTGCGCTCAACAGGTCAGGCCGGATGGCACGGGTGTCCTGAGAGACGTCGTCCAACAGTATGGACTCGCCGGTCTCGGCGACTCTGCCGGCTATGCCCTCGCCGATTGACATGCGCATCTCCTCAGAGTGCCTGGCCGAAAGCCCACGCTGTATCCGGTAGGAAAGCATGTGGGTGTCTTCGTCGAGGAGCAGAATCCCGCCCACGGCGCCGTTGACAACCTCCAGGACGCTGTCCAGCGCGATTCTCAAGGTGGCATCCAGGTCGTGCAGCCCGCTCACGGCGCTCGAGATCCGGCTCAGCGTGCGAAGCTGATGGTGGCGCCTCAGTATCTGGGTTTCCAGTTCCCGTTCCGCAGTCACGTCTTTTCTGAGTTCAACCAGCGCCTGGATGGCGCCGCTGCTGTCGCGGAGCGGGTACATCGTCAGCTTGACATATCTGTCGCTTCCCCGGACGTGTATCTGGTACACGCCGGTTGAAGCCTCGCCACTACGAAGGACATGGGGCACCGGGCATTCCCACAGAGGCGGCCCGCACGGCCTGTCGCGCTGGTGCAGGGCCTCATAGCACAGCAGGCCCGCGGGTGAGGCGCCGACCTGGGCTGATGCAGCACGTACTGCGGAGTTGGCGAGCCGAATGCGGTACTCGCCGTCAACGACCAGAAGCTCGTCCTCAACGCTGTCAGCCAGGTCCTGAAGCTGCACGGATGGGCGAGCCTCTCCGGGGCCTCGCTTCGCTCCCTTCCCGCTCATCGTCCTCTGCCCTTTTTGGAGTCCTGGTACCATAGTGCAACGACTGGTGCTTGTCAAGTATTTCCCCCGGGAGTCACCGCCTCACTCCCGGTGCCTTCCCGGCGTCGTGCGACGCATCGGGCTCAAGGACTGACCGAATACGCCTGTGGTCGCCTGGCACCTTGCGCTTCCCATGCGCTTCAATCAAGATGTCACCGCAACTCGGAGGTGGGCTGAGATGGTCGTACAGGAGATGGCTCTTTTTCTGGACTATGAGAACATCCACATTGGCATGGAAACGACGTTCGGGGCCGCGCCCGATGTCCGCGTCCTTGTGCGGGCTATCCAAGACCACTTCTCCCGATACGGGAGCATCATAATCGGGAAGGCGTACGGTGATTGGGAACGATTCATGGGAGTGCCCGCTGCGTTTCAGCGCGAGCAGGTGGAACCGGTCTACATCGGGGCGAAAAGGCTCTTCCCAAGTGATGCTACAGTCAGGCCAGGTGTCGCAAAGAACGCTGCTGACATTCAGTTGGCACTTGACGCCCAGGAGTTGTTGTTCTCGAGGCCGAACATCAGCAACTACATCTTGGTATCGGGAGACTACGATTTCGTGCCTCTGGTCATCAGGCTTCACCAGCACTCTAAGCGTGTCTGCGTTTGCGGCATAGAGAAGCGTACGAGCCGAGACCTGAGAGACCTCGCGGGTGATGACTTTGTCTCCGTTGATGAGTTGCTGGGCCTGAGAGCATTGAACGTGCCGAAACTCGCCACAGTGGATTGGTATGCCTTTGTTTCGTACTTGGACAGGCGTGAGAGGGGCTCCATGCCATTCATAGGCAGGAAGCTGTTTGCCAGGGAGTTGCCATCTGCGGTCGTGGGGAGATTCGACACCAAGGAGGGTAGGGAGAACGTCGTTGGGGAAGCTGTCGTCGCAGGTATGGTTGACCTGTACTATGTCCCGAACCCGCGAGTGGCAGGAACGCAAACTGCAGCGGTTCGCCTTAATCGCGACCACGAGTTCGTCAAGTCCACACTCTCGAGTCAAACCGCGGCTGGCGAAGGTTCACGCGAGTCACCGTGAGCCGGGTCTAAGTGTTGACAAGGGGACGCACCGCTATGGGCAGCGGGAATGGTCCGAGGGTTTCCATCCAATTGATGCTGGAAGCAACACGTATTGACAAGTTGCTTTCTACTATGCTATACATACATACAGAGTCCGAGATAACCTCGTGGCTCAGTTAGGTTAGTTTAGACAAGGCGCCCATCATTATATAGGATGGGTGCCTTGTCATGTTATTGGGGTATCTGGCTCGCGACGCCAACTGCGCAGTGCCGTTTGCTCGGGGGGCGTGTTGCGTCAATAGAAAGTGTTACCGAACGGTGGTTGGTTGCCTCATAAATGAGGTTACCGAAGCCTCCTTTCCTTGGGCATGCTCAGCCATGGCCCATAGTGTTTCCAGTTGACGGT
>JAXHUA010000150.1:0-6833 GCA_034189695.1 Chloroflexota bacterium
GGGCGTGAACCACGCCCTGGCCCCTTATCGGGAGAGGCGGGCCGGGTTCGCGGCGAGGCCGGAGTACGTCAGAGAGGTGGTCACCGACGGCGCCGAGCGAGCCCGTTCCATCGCGGTGGAGACACTTCGAGAGGTCAAGGAACGGATGGGGCTCCTGTAGGCGTGGAAATGCGAATGCCGCCGTCGAGGAGTGGGAGAGGGGCTCTCGAAGTAGCGACTCAGGCGGCCACGGCGGCCGGGAAGCTCATCATGGAGCACTTCCATGGTGAGATGCGCATCTCCTACAAGCCGGGCAGAAGCAACATCGTCACTGACGTCGATGTGCTCTCTGAAGAGACAATCATAGGGCTGCTTCAAGACGAGTACCCCGATTTCGGCGTGATTGCTGAGGAATCGGACGAAATCGCCCCTGAGTCACCGTACAGGTGGGTCATCGACCCCATCGATGGCACGCGCAACTACGCGCACGGTATTCCCCATTTCTGCGTCTCCATAGCGTTGAGCGATGCCAGTGACGTGGTGCTGGGCGTCATCCACGACCCGGTGAGGGGTGAGACGTTCACGGGTGAGAAGGGACGGGGGCCGCTGTTGAACGGCGCTGCTGTTGCCATCTCTGAACGGACGTCGCTTGAAGACTCGTTGGTGGGCTTCGACATGGGCTACAGCGCCGAGCGGGGCCGTGAGATGCTGAAGGTGGCGGGCGCGCTGTGGCCCGGCGTGCAAAGCGTGAGGGTCATGGGCTCCGCCGCGCTTGGGCTGGCCTACACGGCATGTGGCAGACTGGACCTCTACGTCAACCTCTCCCTGTCGGCATGGGACCTTGCTGCCGGTATTCTGCTGGTGCGTGAGGCTGGCGGCCTGGTCACCGAACCCGGCGGCACGGCGGCGGGCCTGCGGAGCAGAAGCATCGTAGCCGCCAACCGCTCTATCCACGCCGATTTTGTGAGCAGGAGAGAGAAGGCCGGATAGGGGGCCATCTGGTGCGACCTTGAGCTGGCTCGCTTCGCGCTGGAATCGCGAGTAGTGTTCGGTCTCTATCGGTTTTCGCGCTAACCTGTCTTGTCCACCAGCCAATCCTTGAGCAGGTTGTGCAGCTCGTCGTGGCACTCCCTGAGGAAATGCCCCGAGCCCTGGTAGATGACCAGTTCCTTGGGCTCCCTGGCCCACTCGTAGAGCAGCTCGGAGCACTCCACCGGCAGGTTGCGGTCCCGGCTGCCGTGAATCAACAGGAGCGGTCGTGGGGCGACGCCGGCCACGCCGTCCGCCCCGTAGGTCTGGCTCGACAGCGTCACCACACCTACCACGTCCGGGCTTGTGGCCGCTGCTGTAATAACCACCGCCCCGCCAAAGGAGTGCCCGGCGAGAACGACGCGCTCTATGCCCTGGGTCTTGAGGAAGTCGACGCCCAGCAGGACATCGCGCACGCAGTTGCGCAGGTCGCCGGGGTATCGATAGTGCAGTCGCAGGCAGCTTACGCCGTGCTCAACCAGCTCGTCGCTCAGCGTGGCGAATATGCCGAAGGATGGCCCGTCGAGGCCGCCCAGCGCCCCGCAGACCCAGATGACGCCTCCACGGTTGCCCTGGCGGTGATGGAAGACGCAGGAGATGTCGCCCCGTGATGTGTTCAGGGTCACGCCAGCGCTATTGCCGGAGGACTCACTGGTTTGGTAGCCCTGTAGGGTGAGATGCTGCACTACTTGTCCTGAACGTCGTAGGTGACGATATCCAGAAACCTGTATCCCTCTCTCAACACCTTGTGGGCGTCACCTATCCTGATCCGTCTCTTGAAAAGCGGGCCGTCGACGACGAAGGTGTGGTACTCGCCCTTCTCGCCCAGTGGGTGGAATCCCGCTTCCCCGGCCAGCCGGGCAACATCGGCCACAAACCGGCGGTCCAGCCGCTTCCCCAGCCAGTCCTCGCCGAAGAACTCGGCGTTGGCCGCCACCACAACGGCCTCGAAGCCGCTTTCCACGAACTCGTTGAGCAGTCGTTCTGAGTCGCATCCCCAGAGCGGAAGCATCGCCTCAACACCTACTTCATGGGACACACGCTCCACCCATTCCTGGTGCTCGACAAGGTCGATGTCGCCGAATACCATGGCCTCAGCCCCTTCCCGGCGTAGCTCGGTCACCGCCGCCTTGAAGTCCCGTTCGTAGGTCTCCCACGTCGTCTCCCGCTGGACTATCGGTATCTGGATAGCCTCAGCCTGCGCCGACAGCAGCAGGGGAGTGAGGCCGTGGGACATGCTGCGGCTTGCGTCGCGATTCACCATGTTGAGCAGGAATCGAGCGTGCACTCCGCTACGTACGGCACGGTAGAGCGAAAGGCAACTGTCCTTGCCGCCGCTCCAGGACACGGCCGCTTGTCGCGCCTGGCTCATCGAACCTGATGCCTCCTGGCGAAGCGGGCCATTCGTTCCAGCGCCTCCTCGATTTCGGGCATCGAGGTGGCATAGCAGCAGCGCACGTATCCCTCGCCGCATTCGCCGAAGGTGGAGCCAGGGATCACGGCCACCCGCTCCTCAAGGAGAAGCCTCTCGGCGAATTCGTCCGAGGTCATTCCCGTGCTCTCGATCGATGGGAAGGCATAGAAGGCGCCCTTGGGCTCGAAGCATTTCAGACCCATTTCATTGAAGCCCTTCACCATCACACGGCGGCGCTGATCGTATTCGGCCACCATCTGCTGTACATGCGGCTCACCCTCCCGCAGCGCCTGTATGGCTGCCATCTGGGCCATCGTCGAGGCGCACATCATGGTGTACTGGTGGACTTTCATCATCGCCTCGACTATCTCCTCGGTCGCTGCGGCATAGCCCAGCCTCCAGCCGGTCATGGCGAAGGCCTTCGAGAAGCCGTTCAGGTAGATGGTGCGCTCCTTCATGCCTGGCAGCGTGGCGAAACAGGTATGCTCCACGCCGTACACCAGCCGCCCGTATACCTCGTCTGAGATTACCAGCAGGTCATGCCGTTGCACGACGTCCGCTATGCGCAGCAGTTCCTCGTGGTCGAGAACGGCGCCCGTGGGGTTGCTGGGATAGCCGATGAGCAAGGCCCTGGTTCTAGGCGTGATTCTCTTCTCGATATCCTCGGCCTGCACCCTGAACTCATGATCCACGCTGGTTGGCACGGAGACAGACTCGCCGCCCGCCAGTGCGACGCATGCTCTGTATGAGACATAGGTCGGGTCAGTGATAATCACTTCGTCACCCGGGTCGAGGATGGCCCGCAGCGCCAGGTCGACTCCCTCGCTCACCCCGACGGTCACCAGAAGCTGGCATCCCGGGTCGTACTCCAGGCCGTGGTGTCGATGAATGTGCCGCGCCAACTCCTCGCGCAGCTCGAGGACGCCGTAGTTTGACGTGTAAGAGGTGTAGCCCTTTTCGAGAGCGTATATCCCGGCTTCTCGAATATGCCAGGGGGTGACGAAGTCGGGCTCTCCGACACCGAGAGAGATGACGCCCTCCATGGAAGCGATGATGTCGAAGAAGCGCCGGATGCCCGACGGGGGGATGTCCCTCACTCGCTTGGATATTGCTGTGCGCGTCTTCATGGTCTTCTCCTCAAGGCATGATGGGCACGCGCCTGGGCCCTTCTTCGCCGTCGATAACCTCACCGTCTTCTTTGTACGTCTTCAGCAGGAAATGCGTTACGGTGCCCTGCACCCCCTCAAGCGGGGCCAGCTTCTCAGAGATGAAGGCGGCCACCTCGTGCATCGTCTTTCCCGCAACGAGGACACAGAGGTCATAGGCTCCGGACACGAGGTACACCGTTCGGGCCTCGGGGAAGCGGTATATGCGCTCAGCGATGGCATCGAAGCCGACGTCGCGTTGTGGCACGACCCGCACCTCGACCAGCGCCCACACCTGCTTCTCACCAAGCTTGTCCCAGTTGAGCATGGTCTTGTACTTCAGTATGGTGCGGTCGCGCTCCGCCTTCTTGATCGCCTCCTCAACTCGGGATACCGGAATGCCGGTCATGGTAGCGATCTGCTCGGGTGTCTTTCGGGCGTCTTGCTCCAGAATCCTGAAGACGTCGTTCATGGCTTCCCTCCATACTCGCAGTTAATGCTGGTGCCCCGATGACCACTAAGGATAATGGAACCGGGGCCACGATGTCGAGCGGGGCGAGCAGGCACCCTCACGTCGTTCGTTCGGTCATCCGGCTCGCGACGAGTCAAGGGAGACCGCATTGCTTCAGAGCGGGCCTCTCATGCAGCAGGTGGATCGAGTGAGCTAGGCCTCGATTTCGACCAGTGACCACCGGTCTTCCTTCCTGCGGTACGAGATCATGAAGGTCCTGTCGTCCCTGGTCCTTACGGTGAAGTGCCTCTCTCCCGGCTCCAGCCACTCCTTCTCCACCAGCTTCACCTCGTACTTCCTGCCCCGCCAGACGAAGGAGGTAGGCCGGTCGGGGTAATCCCGGCCGGAGTAGCAGGTAACGGAGACGCTTTCATTGTTCATCATGGTACTGAGTCGAGATACCCCGCTCTCTTGTTGCCTTCCCTGGCCCGCTCTCAGGCAGGCGATGCGTTGCCGCCTCTTGCTGCCCTATTCCTGTGAACACAACGTGTCACATGGGCACCCTCAGCAGCCGTGCGGAACGCACGCCTCACCTTCGGGCTCGCTGTTCACCTGCCAGTTGCACTTGCCATCGTTCGACGGGAGAGCTTCCATGAAGGCGGGCACGAGCTTCTCCCACTCGATGTCGCCGGGCCCGCCGTCGGCGGTGGGCCACGCTCCGTGCTGAGCGTGGTAGGCATCGAGTGCGTCGTTAATGGCTGTCTCTGCCTCAGCGCAGTCCATCGGCGTCGTCGGCAACGACGTCGGCGTAGGAGTCGGCAACGGCGTGGCCGTGGGTGTGGGCGTGGCCGTGGGTGTAGGTGTAGGTGTAGGTGTGGGTGTAGGTGTGGGCGAGGGCAGAGCCGTCGGCGTTGGTGTCGGTACGGGTGTGGGGTCCGTCCCCGGCTCAAACCCGCCTGACACGCCGATCCCCGTTATGACCGCAATGGCGATTATAAGAATAATTATGAACGCGACAAGTAGTCTCATTCACGCTCCGTAGTGCCACCCTTCGGGGTGGTCACTGCTTTCACCTCAAAGGTGACTGCTTCCGCTGGCATGAACCGATTGAGCCCTGTCGGGCCGTCCTATTCCTGTGAGCACAACGTGCCACATGTGCACCCTCAGCAATGGTGCACAACGCATACCTCTCCCTCGGGGTTGCTGTTCACCTGCCAGTCGCACTTCGAGTCGTTCCCCGGCACGGCTCCCATGAACTCGGGCACAAGCTTGCTCCACTCGATATCCGCAGCGGTGCCATTCCCGGTAGGCCACGCCCCGTACTTGGCAGAATAGGCGTCGATTGCGGCCTGGATGGCGACCTTCGCCTGGCTACAGTTCATGCTGGCCGTCGCCAGCGGTGTTGGCGTCGCCTCCGGCGTTGGCGTCGCCGGTGGGCTCTGGTCGACGACACATCCCCAGGAGGACAGCAGCAGGATGCCCAGGAACAACAGTAACACAACTCTCGACACTCTCATCGATAACGCTCCATCCGTCATTCTCATCTGCGCTGCCGCGAGAATGAGCCCGAGCGCGGCCTGGCTCACGCTCAGCGCCTGCGTGGCTCTAGACTCGCGGTCGGTACTTCCTCCAGTCCGTCGCCTGTTCGTAAGCGAAGCCGATGCGGAACAGGGTCTCCTCCGTGAATGGTCTGCCCAGTATCTGCAGGCCCACGGGGAGCCCGTCACAGAAGCCGGCGGGGACAGAGAGGCCCGGGATTCCCGCTATGTTTATCGGCAACGTGCATACGTCGCTCAGGTACATCTGGAGCGGGTCGTCGACCTTCTGTCCGATCTTGAACGGCACCGTCGGCGAGGTGGGTGTTATCAGCGCGTCATACCGTTCGAACGCCTCCTGGAACTCCCGCATGATCAGGGTGCGCACTCTCTGCGCCTTGAGATAGTATGCATCGTAGTATCCAGCCGACAGGGCGTAGGTTCCGAGGATGATGCGTCGCTTCACCTCGGGCCCAAAGCCGTGCTGCCGCGTCTTCTCCATAGCGTCCCACATGCTGTCGCCGTCGGAGGAGAAGCCGTACTTCACCCCGTCGTAGCGGGCCAGATTCGCCATCGCTTCCGAGGGCGCTATGATGTAGTACGCGGCGAGAGCGTACTTTGTGTGGGGGAGTGACACTTCCCGGTCAATCGTTGCCCCGAGTTCCTCCAGCCTGACGATGGCGGCGTCCATCACTTCCTGCACGCCCTTCTGCATCCCCTCGACGAAATACTCCCTGGGCACACCAAGCTTGATACCCTTGAGGTCCGGAATGAGCGACTGGGCATAGTCCGGAACCGGGTAGTCGACTGAGGTCGAGTCCCTCGGGTCTTGCCCGGCGATCACATTCAGCACCAGGGCCGAGTCGGTCACGTCCTTGGTCATCGGGCCGATCTGGTCGAGGGAGCTGGCGAACGCCACCAGGCCGTACCGGGATACACGGCCATATGTTGGCTTGAGGCCGACAATGCTACAGAACCCCGCTGGCTGGCGGATGCTGCCCCCCGTGTCCGACCCGAGGGCGTATACTGCCTCGCCGGTCGCCACGGATACGGCCGGCCCCCCGCTGGAACCTCCTGGCACCGTGCTCAGGTCCCAGGGGTTGTGGGTCGGGAAGAAGACGGAATGCTCGGTGGAAGAGCCCATGGCGAACTCGTCCATGTTGCCCTTCGCCACGATGACAGCGCCTTCTGCCTCCAGGCGCTCCACCACCGTCGCGTCGTAGGGCGGCGTGAAACCCTCCAGCATCCTCGACGAGCACGTGGTGGGAATGCCTTTGGTG
>JAXHUA010000151.1:0-36588 GCA_034189695.1 Chloroflexota bacterium
CCGTCAACTGGAAACACTATGGGCCATGGCTGAGCATGCCCAAGGAAAGGAGGCTTCGGTAACCTCATTTATGAGGCAACCAACCACCGTTCGGTAACACTTTCTATTGACGCAACACGGACGATATGAGGGGCGAAAGCACTCATCAAGCTGTCGTGGCCGGGAGACTTGGTCTCGGCATGAACCGGGTGGTCGCGGGTAGGAGCGGAACCCGGGTTGGGGTGGTGCGTGGCAGGCTGTTCAGGGCCCCTTTGCTGTCGGGGGGAGTGCGGTGGACGGCGTCCGACCCCGGGCGGAGGGGTGGTGACCTACTGTGTCTGGACCTTCTGCGATAGGGATACCTCGGTGATGCTGATGAAAGTGTCGGTGAGCTTCGGGTCGAGCTGTGTTCCGGCAACCCGTCGCAGTTCCTCAATCGCCTGTTTGGGCGACATCGCCTTTCGGTAGGGGCGGACCGAGGTCATGGCGGCATACGCGTCAGCTATGGCCATGACGCGTGCGTCGAGAGGGATACTCTCGCCCCTCAGGCCCGATGGATAGCCGGTGCCGTCCCAGCGCTCGTGGTGGTGTTGAATGCCGGGGACACACCCGGCGAGGTCGGGAACGTGCCTTATTATCTGTGCCCCCATCTGGGGATGCGTTCGCAGCAGCTTCCATTCCTCCGGGGTAAGCGGGTCCACTTTGTTCAGCGTCTCGTCCGGGATTCCGATCTTACCCACATCGTGCAGCATAGCTGCGGCCCGGATAGTCGCCACCTTAGGTGGAGGCAACTCCAGGGCCTCGGCGAGGGCCACCGCGTTCTGGGCCACCTTCTTGGAATGGCCGTAGGTATAGTGGTCCTTGGCGTCGACGGCGGCTGCGAGCGCGTACACCATCCCGAGTATCTCCTGATTGGCCTCGGTCTTCACTGTCGGGACCTCGGTGAGCACCACCTCCGTCGACAGGCATGTCCGGTTCCTTCCCATGGCCTTGGCGAGGTACATGGCTGCGTCGGCGCAGGCTACCAGTTCCTCCTTGGTCACGCCGTCGGTGGGCCATGATGCTACACCGAGACTGGCAGTCAACGGCACCTGCTTGGTGTACATCTCCACCTCTATCGCCTTGCGGATTCGCTCGGCCACGGTATGGGCGTCGTCCAGGCGTGTCTCGGGCAGAATGATGGTGAACTCCTCCCCACCGTAGCGGCATGGTATGTCTATGCCTCTCACAGTGCGCTTCACCGTGTGGCCTATCTGTCTCAGCACCTCATCTCCGGCCACATGGCCGTAGATGTCGTTGTAAGGCTTGAACAGGTCGAGGTCCATCATAATCAATGACACGGTCGTGCCGAAGCGGGAGCTTCGCGATATCTCCTCCTCGAGACGCTCGTGGAAGTAGCGATGGTTGAACAGCCCGGTGAGCCCGTCGGTGTGTGCTCTCATGATGGCATCCGCATAGAGCTGGGCGTTCTCTATTACGATCCCGGCCTCGTTTGACATCGTTATGAGCAGGCTGATGTCTTCGGTGTAGTAGGGAGCCGCCGATGTCTTCCCGGTCAAGGCCAGGACGCCGACCAACCGTCCTCTGCTTCGTATGGGCAGCAGCAACTCGAGTTCCGTCGTCGACAGGTGGTCCCTCTCGTCTTTCCACAGGCCCTTCAGCTCGGGGATGCTATGAACTGAGTCGACATTCAGTGGTCTTCCCTCTTTGGCCATCCATGTCAATATGGGGTTGTCCTTCCTGAAGCAGGGCTTGGGAATGGGCTGCCCGCCATCGCCGCGACAGTCGAACTTGGTGTCGAAGTCGCCCGTCTCCCCATCAGGGAGGAGCAGGTTTGTCTGCCTCGTGTGGAACGCCTTGGTGATTGACTCGAGCATCGCCTGGGCCAGTTCGTCCAGGTTGAGGATGTTGCTCATCGTGTTGCTGTAGGTCAGCAGGAACTGGCGGTAGTCGTAGGTCTTGCCAAAGAAGCGCCGGTCGACCAGTTCTTGCGTCCTTCTGGTTACCGGCCGGTAGGCCACGGTGACGACGAGTAAGGTGAGGGCCGTAGCCAGAACGACGCTGTAGATCGGCAGGGTGGGCAACAAGGCGCTCAACAGAAACGAGAAGCCGACGAAGATGCCGACGACCACTCCGCTGAGGATGAAATAGGCCAACCCGCGGCGCGTGACGAGACGGATGTCCAGCAGCTGGTACTTCTGGATGGCGTAGGTGATGAGCACTGCGTTGATTATGTTGCCGAAGTTGGCCAGCGGGTACTTGGACAATACCGGCGCGAAGTTGGTGAGGAAGAATAATAGCATGAAGGCGAAGCCCATCACGACGTAGGCGATTCTGCTCTTCGCCAGCGGGTCTTTCAAACGCCTGTGCTGGAGCACGAGCGAGAGTATGCCCGAGCCCATCAGCCCAATGAAGACAGCGGCGACAGGGTAGGCCCAGTAGCTCAATGTGACATGAAGCACCCCGTGCTCAATGTAGCCGCTCTCCACCACGTGACCGGTGAACACCAGGGGGATGGACAGAACCACGAGGGCATATCCCAGCTTCACCGCCGGGCTGCTGGGCTTGTTCATGAAAGCACGGGTGAAATGGTAGTACGTGGCGGCGAAAACGAACAGTATGATGGCGGTCAACTGGTACAGCAGGTAGGTATACCGGGGGACGAGGCCGGAGTAGAGAAGAAGGGAGATGAGTCCCCAGATCGCCAGGATCATCAGGAACAACGCAAATATCTTCTGCACCCTCTGCAGTCGCTGGCGGAGCACGAACACCAGCAGGCTGCAATAGGCAAAGAAGCTCACCGCCGGCACTATGATCGATACGGATTCACTCATATCGTTTGATGCCTCGTGGGCGTGTCATACTGCTACAGATTGAATTATGCATATAACACTACAAATTGTCAATAGTTTACCATGAGTATCCAAGTATGCATATAATGGTATCGAATGTCAATAGTTCACCAATGATACCAGGCCAAGGGCCTCGGCATGAATAGAAAGGGGCGGTGCCCTACGGCACCGCCCCTTTTCACTGTCGTCGTCTGGTCGTCGCTTCAGGCGGAACTGGCGGCGACTCTCTCGCCTTTGACCCTCCTCACTCTGGGCCTCGTGGTGCCGAGAAGGGCGTTAATGACTTCGTCTGAGGGATTCATGTGTCTCGGCTTGAGGTGGCCAAGGTCAGCACCGGCCTCCTGCTGCCTGGCGATGTACTCCTTGAACGCTGCCTGGGGGAGGAAGGTCACCTCGAGTGGCTGCATGCCGATGGTCTCAAGCTCGGCGTAGCCTTCGTCGAGCGCTTTGAGTTGTTCGTGGACCGCCGCCGTAGCCTGCTGGGTACTGAGCGTCCCATCTTTAGGCTCGATGTACAGGTGGACAATCGGCTTGCCACCCTTCGCCTCCTTGCGTGCCACCCAGTCCTCGTAGGCCACGCCCGATTGCTCAATCGCTCGCCACAGCACCTTCTCGGTGAGAAGCGCGTGGGTGAAGTTGGCGAACTCGATCACGCCATCAGCGCGGGAGTGGAACGCCATCTGTGGTGTGTCAATGGCGAGTTTCTCGTTCCTGAGCGCGGTTATCTTGACCAGGTCGCCCAAGCGGTATCTGGTGAAAGCTCCGCCGTGGAAGTTGGTAATGACTATTTCATATACTTGTCCAGCCCTGACCTCGTCCAGCAGAACGGTGCGGGGGTTATAGTCCGGGTCCTCCCGTTCTCTCTGACGTTCCTCTTCTGGGATGAACTCGAAGAAGTTGAGCTGAGGGATGAAGGTCATTCCATCGTAGTCCCAGGTCTGCATGGCGACCAGGGACGCCTCGGCAGAGCCATAGATGTCGAGCGGTGGCTTGCCCCACATCTCCCATATTCTGTCCTTATAGATGGAGGTGTCCGTCCCGCCAGAGAGGATGCCGTTGACCGACCAGAGGTCCTTGGGCATCAGCGGCCGGTGAGCCATCTTGGCTTTCAGCATGCCTTTGGCCAGCCGCAAGAGCACCTTCGGCTTGGTCACGAGCGAGGTCAGCTTGACGCCTTCGTCCGGCTTGGCCAGCTTCTCGCCCACCGCAACCAGCACGCCAGATATGCCGAAGAGGAGGCTAACACCGCGGTCAAACGCCTGCTGGAACCCGAGATTGATCCTCTGGTCGAAGGGCATATTCACCGCTTCCTCTTCGGATGGGAAGATGTTGAAGGTGAACTCCTTCTTGGCCCACTTCACGTAGGTGCCGGTGACGTACGGCGGTGGGGCCATGATGTAGAGCAGGTTCTCGTCTTTGCGCAGGCGGAACTCGCCCTTGTCCCGGCAGGTGCAGAACGTGGCTGCTGCGAGGATGAGGGACGACAGCTCCTCGGCCATTCTCTCAGTGAGCGGCGACCATTTGTGGTAGAACGCTGTTGACTTGCCGGAGGTGCGCTGCCAGTACACCGCCGGTTGGGGCAGCGTATCTTCCCTCTTGGTGTCGAGGAACGGCGCGTAGTCGGCGTAGGTGGTGAGGGGGACCTGTGCCCTGAACTCCTCAACGGTGCGCGGGCGTGCTCCTCGCATCACCGCTTGCCCCAACTCGCAGCTATTGAGGTACTGGATTTGCTCCAGCAGCAACCGGCGCTGAATGGACATGAAGTCCTCCATGCCCAGGTCGATGAACCCGCAGCACTTCTGCCATATCTCCTGGGTATCGCCTCTCATCCACAGTTCGCTTGCAGTGGACATGGTCTCCCCCTTTCGTTACCGGACCCGTAAGTCCATACTGACCCGGTGGGTCACTTCCACTTGATTCTGACTATTCTCTCATCCGCGTCAGACCCGGACTCGCTCTCCAGCCCGGCAAGGCTGCGGTCAAGCTCTTTGAGGCCCGCCGCGGCGGAGTCCGGCCCCAATTCGATGCCGACACTGACGAAGAGGTCCAGCAGGCTGCGAAAGAGGTCTCTCATGCCCTGCTGGAAGTTGCCGAACTCCTCCCGGGTGACGTAGTGCCCGTCCTCAGGCTTTCCCTTGACGAGATGGCTTTCGATAAGGAACTCGATGAACACCGCCTGGCTCATGTCACCGCGGTTCTCATCGATCTTCCTGACCACTTCGGCTGGCATTATCAGCATTCTTCTATCGGCCATGGTCCCTCACCCTTCCTGGCAACGCGTGCTGCAACGATTGTGAGACCTTCTTCTGTGGATTGGAAGGGACAATGTACTAGAACAATGTTCTAGTGAGGTTTACGTTGCGGGCGGCGCGAGTGAGAGGTCGCACGCCTGCGAGAAGCATTCACAGCAAGAAAGAGCCCGCTCCCAAACGGGAGCGGGCTCGACATGGGCTCCGTTGCTCAGGCTATTTCCACTTGATCTTGGCCAGGCTGTCGTCTTTTCCAGACCCCAGCTGGTCCTCCAGTCCCCGCAGCTTGTGGCTCAACTCCTCAAGGCCGGCCTTGCTGGATGGTCTGCCCATTTCCAGCCCGTAGCTGAGGAAGAAGTCAAGGAAGCTGCGAAAGAGGTCCCTCATGCCGTCTTCGAAGGCCTTGAACTCCTCCTTGGCGACGTAGCTCGTCTCCTCTCTTGTCTCCACCTCGTTGAACCGGCTGTCGATGAGGAACTCGATGAACTCCGCCGCGCTCATGTCGCCGCGGTTCTCGTCGACCTTCCTCACAAGGTCAGCCGGGAGTATCAGCATTCGCTTGTTGTCGCTCATGGCTTCGCCTCTTGGTTCGTTGTCTTGGTGAAGCACGCCATAGAGTGCTTCGGGGGTGCGGGCCGTCTCGTCAGCTAGCATTGACTATGCAGTTGGCCTTCGACGGTGGAGGTAGGGATGCGCTGCACTGGACCTAGAGCCCGTTTCCTGTTCCCAGAAGGTCTAGCATGGTGTCGATGCTCTTGAGCAAGCTGACACCCTTGTCAGTCACCCTGTACGTGACTTTGGGATTCCCCACCGTCACCTTGTCGATCAGTCCTTTCTCAGTGAGAAACTGGAGATACTTCTGCAACTGGAAGTAGCTCATGTTAGCACTATACATGATCTCGGTCTTGCCGGCCTCTCCAAGACGGAGCATGTCGCCGATGACCTCAATACTTGACCGCCTCTTGTTCATTCCCGTTGCCTCCGCATGCGTCGGCTTAGTAGACGGTGCTTCTCCCCGGACTGAACGAACAGGGACACAACTCTTCGCTGTCCCACCAAGTCTGCAAACAAAGAAAACCGACCTGTCGCAGGTCGGTTTCACTACTAGCTCCTCAGGACTCTAGTGACCAGATACAAGCCCTGAATCGTCGCTCCCTGCCGGATGCTGCTCTATTGTCTGGTTTTTCTCGATGGGAGGCTTGTCAGCCTAGGGCACTAATACCACAGGTGTCAGGAAAAGTCAATAGTGTCCACAAGTACACAAAACATCACCAGATAGCGACGGGGCGTGGGACGCTGGAGAGAAGACGGGCGCAGACCGCCGGCGGCTCTGGACTGGACTGAAACAAAGGCCACGCTCATCCCCTTGCGGGGATACCATGCCATCGCCGGAGTGAACGGCCTCTGGCATGTGTCCTGACGAACCAACCGGGCGTCTGCGCCTGGCTGCCACTGTAGCCGAGCCGACGCGCGATGTCAATACGTCGCACCTGTGCCGCGGCCCGCCGCCGCATGGGCGCTGGACATGGGTCGCTGTGCTAAACGGGCCTTGCTGGTTGGGGCGCTCGTCGGCGGTCACGCGATTCAGAGAGGGGAAACCCGGCCAAGGCCGCACCTTGTTGGTCGCAACAAGAGCTTGACAAGCTTCGGGAGGCGTGCTAGTATGAGTTTTGCTCAGAGCACCTTAACAACTGGATAGTGGAAGGAAGGTTCTTAAGTTCGCTTGGAGAGTTTGATCCTGGCTCAGGATAAACGCTGGCGGCGTGCCTAATGCATGCAAGTCGTACGGGGATGTGTGCTTCGGTATACATCCCAGTGGCGGACGGGTGAGTAACGCGTGAGAACCTATCCTCGAGAGGGGGATAACCTCGAGAAATCGGGGCTAATACCGCGTAACGTCCCTTCGGGGACCAAAGCCATGCCTTAGGGCATGGTGCTTGAGGAAGGGCTTGCGTCCGATTAGCTAGTTGGCGGGGTAATGGCTCACCAAGGCGAAGATCGGTAGCTGGTCTAAGAGGATGGACAGCCACACTGGGACTGAGACACGGCCCAGACTCCTACGGGAGGCAGCAGCAGGGAATATTGCGCAATGGGCGAAAGCCTGACGCAGCAACGCCGCGTGGGGGAAGAAGGCTCTCGGGTTGTAAACCCCTTTTCTTGGGGAAGAGAAAGGACGGTACCCAAGGAATAAGCCTCGGCTAACTACGTGCCAGCAGCCGCGGTAAGACGTGGGAGGCGAGCGTTATCCGGAATTATTGGGCGTAAAGGGCGTGTAGGCGGCCCTTTAAGTTCTCGGTGAAATCTCCCGGCTCAACCGGGAGGGGGCTGAGAATACTGGGGGGCTTGAGGGCAGCAGAGGGAGATGGAATTCCCGGTGTAGTGGTGATATGCGTAGATATCGGGAGGAACACCAGTGGCGAAGGCGATCTCCTGGGCTGCATCTGACGCTGAGGCGCGAAAGCGTGGGGAGCAAACAGGATTAGATACCCTGGTAGTCCACGCCGCAAACTATGGACACTAGGTATGGGGGGTATCGACCCCCTCCGTGCCGAAGCTAACGCCATAAGTGTCCCGCCTGGGGATTACGGCCGCAAGGCTAAAACTCAAAGGAATTGACGGGGGCCCGCACAAGCAGCGGAGCGTGTGGTTTAATTCGATGATAAGCGAAGAACCTTACCAAGGCTTGACATGTGCCGGGAGGCTGGAGAGATCCGGCTGTCCTTCGGGACTGGTGCACAGATGCTGCATGGCTGTCGTCAGCTCGTGCCGTGAGGTGTTGGGTTAAGTCCCGCAACGAGCGCAACCCCTGTCGTCAGTTGTACTTTTCTGGCGAGACTGCCCTTAGAAGGGGAGGAAGGTGGGGATGACGTCAAGTCAGCACGGCTCTTACGCCTTGGGCTACACACACGCTACAATGGGTGGTACAGAGGGAAGCGAAGGAGCGATCCAGAGCAAATCCCAAAAAGCTATCCTCAGTTCGGATTGCAGGCTGAAACTCGCCTGCATGAAGCTGGAGCTGCTAGTAACCGCAGATCAGCATGCTGCGGTGAATACGTTCTCGGGCCTTGTACACACCGCCCGTCACGTCATGGGAGCTGGAAACACCTGAAGTCGATGGGCCAACCCCTTACGGGGAGGCAGTCGCCGAGGGTGGAGTCGGTGACTGGGACGAAGTCGTAACAAGGTAGCTGTAGCGGAAGCTGCGGCTGGATCACCTCCTTTCTAGGGAGATACACGGGGCTTAGTCCCCAATCTCCTAGGTCGGTCGGTGGCTCAGGCCACTGTTTCGGATGCCTTTTGCCTCTCCTTCCACTATCCAGTTGTTAAGGTCTTTTTGTGTGTGGTATACTCTCCTCGACGCTCGTGGGAGCAGGCGCAGAGGGGTGTGGGGGAAAGCTGCTCCAGGGTCTCCTTGATAGACCAAGGCACGACGAGCGGCAAGGCGGCAACAGCGCTCGGAAGGCATCTTCCGGTGAAGCCGCGCACTGCGGGGTGTTCCCTCGGGAAGGGAAGCCGGAATACGGTCAGGCGGCTGCCAGGGCTGGATGCCCGGGCGGTAGCCGTACAAAAAGAGGGCCATTAGCTCAGTAGGTTAGAGCGGTCGCCTGAGGCGACAGGTCCCTGGTTTGGTATGTGGCATGTCTATGTGCTGCGGAGCTTGAAGAATGGACGCCTCTATATCGGTTCGACGAATGACCTAGAGAGGCGGACAAGGGAACACAATTCTGGGAAGAGCAGGTATACGAGGAGCACGCGGCCCTTTGAGTTGGTGTATCAAGAGGATTTTGGAGAGCGAATAGAGGCCAGGAGAAGAGAGCTATTCCTCAAGAGTGGAAAGGGGCGCGAGTTCTTAAGAAGAGGGCCATTAGCTCAGTAGGTTAGAGCGCAGTCCTGATAAGACTGAGGTCCCTGGTTCGAGCCCAGGATGGCCCACCATTCCTACTCCGATTCTCTGTCTGAAGTCTAGACCCCCGACAATGGGGCGTCCGCCGCCTGGTCTCCGCTTTCTCAGCACCTATCCCCCTTCGCATCAGGAGGCAATCCTTTGACACGACCTTGTGAAGGTACTAGTATTCATATTGTGCTCTCCACATAAGCCAGAGAGGCCTGCGCAATGAGAGACGAAAACGGTGAACCGAGTACCAGAACGGGTCTGGAGGAGCTGCATCGTGGTGAACACGGTACGGGGGCGGGTGACGCGAGTGAGGAGCGTCTCCTCTGGCTGACGCGCGACCTCGCCGAGCGTGTAAAGGAACTGGACTGTCTCTACGGCATCTCGAAGGTGGTCGACAAGACCGATTCCATCGATGATATCCTTCAGGGCGTCGTTGCCCTGTTGCCTGCATCATGGCAGTACCCCGAAGTGACGTGTGCTCGTATCAGGCTGAGGAAGAAGCAGTTCGAGACGGCGAATTTCAGAGAGACTGAGTGGAGGCAGGCCGAGAGCATCACCGCAAACGGAAGGGTGCTTGGCAGAGTGGAGGTCTGCTATCTTACGCGCAAGCCGCAACTGGACGAAGGCCCCTTTCTCAGCGAGGAACGGCATCTCATCCACGCCGTGGCGGAGCGATTGGGGAAGGTCATTGCACGCAAGCAGGCGGAGGAAAGGCTGCGCTCTCTTTATCGCCGCGAGAGGCATCTGAGAGAAGGCCTCCAAATGGAGATGCGAAGCAGAGTCGATATGACGAGGCAGCTTGTCCATGAGCTGAAGACGCCGCTCACGTCACTGGTGGCCACCAGCCAGTTGCTGCGCGACGAGGCCCGCGACGAGGCGCTCAGGAAGCTGGCTGGCTACGTCTGGGACAGCGCTCGAAGGCTGGACAGCAGGGTCAACGAGCTGCACGACCTGGCCAAGGGCGAACTGGGCATGCTGGAGGTGCAGGTGGGGCCGTTCGAACTTGGCGGGCTGTTGCAGTCAGTCCTGGACGAGACCAAGGCGCTCGCCGACCAGTCTGGGGTCGCCGTGGAGCTGCGCATCGAAGCACCGCTACCCGCGGTGCGAGGCGATGCAGCCAGGGTGCGGCAGGTCGTGCTCAATCTTCTCAGCAATGTCTTCAAGTATGCCGCAGAGAGCGGCACGGTCACCGTGAGTGCCACTGGCGGCGAATCGTTTGTCACGGTGGAAGTCCACGATCAGGGGCCGGGCATCAGCCGCCAGCAGCAGAAATACCTGTTCGACTCATATTATGCCCCGGTTCATAGGGGTAGACGTACAGGCGGTCTGGGCATCGGGCTGTCCCTGTGCAAGGTGCTTGTTGAGCTCCAGGGCGGCAAGATATGGGTGAGAAGCCGTCCAGGCAAGGGAGCGAGTTTCTTTTTCACTGTGCCCGCGCTCCAGGCCGACGCGGCAACCTGATGGGAAGCGACGCACGACGATGAAGGTACTGGTCATTGAGGACGACAAGGGGATCGTGGACGCTGTCAGTGCGGCCTTCGAGTTTCGCTGGCCGGGAACGCTCGTACTCGAGGCGCTCATGGGCAAGAAAGGGCTCGCCATGGCGAAGAGCGAGTCGCCGGATGTGGTCATCCTTGACCTCAATCTGCCGGACGTATCTGGTTTCGATGTCCTGAAGGAGATGAGGGAGTTCTCGCCAGTACCCTTGATCATTCTCACCGTGAGGTCGGATAGCGAGGACGTGATGAGGGGTCTGGAGTTGGGCGCCGATGACTACATCGTCAAGCCCTTCGACTATCTGACCTTGCTGGCACGAGTCAAAGCTGTGCTTCGACGCACGCACATGATCCCTTTCAAGGGAAGCCATGACAACGTCGTGAACCCCCGCCTCACAATCGATTTCGTGAATCAGAGGGTCAAAGTGGAGGACCGGCCGGTGAAACTGACCCCGGTCGAGTATCGCCTCCTCGCTCTCTTGGCGAAGAACAGGGACCAGGTTGTCCCTTATCGCACCATCATCGACGAAGTCTGGGGGGAGGAACACGCTGCCGGTACGGCGAACATCAGGTCTTCAGTCAGCCGTCTGCGCAGGAAACTGCACGACCATCCTCCTCAGATGATCCTCAACAGGCAGGGGTCGGGCTACGTGCTGAAGAGCTAGCCAGCCCCCCCGGCAACGTCCGCTGTGTGCCCGACCATTGTCGCAACTCTGACGGAATATCGCGTGATATTCTGTCCAGCCTGATGTTGCATTTTCGTTATCGTGCAGCATCTTGACAACATTGTCTGCACCCTGTAGTCTTGACGATAACATAATCTGTAGGTAAGGGGGCACCGTGACTGTTGTCTATGAAGAGCGCCACGCATCTGAAGTCGATCCATTTGCCGTTGCCAGACAGCAGGTAGACAGATGTGCCGAAATCCTCGACCTGGCTCCCCACGTTGCGGAGATGCTCAAGACTCCGATGAGGGAGCTTCACGTGTCGTTTCCGGTCCGCATGGATGACGGTTCGGTGAAGGTCTTCACGGGATTCCGTGTGCAGTACAACGATGCCAGGGGCGTGACCAAAGGGGGAATTCGGTTCCATCCGGAGGAGACAATCAACACTGTCAGGGCGCTCGCTGCGTGGATGACGTGGAAGTGCTCTCTCTTGGACCTGCCGCTGGGGGGGGCCAAGGGTGGTGTCATATGTGACCCGAAGGCGATGTCCGAGGGTGAATTGGAGCGTTTGAGCCGCGCATACGTGCGCACCATCTACCAGTTCATCGGGCCGGATCGAGACGTTCCTGCCCCTGATGTTTACACCAATGCGCAGATCATGGCATGGATGTTGGACGAGTACTGCACGGTAATGGGAAAGCCGCAGTTCGGCGTGATCACGGGCAAGCCCCTTTGCGTGGGCGGTTCGTGCGGGCGCTCCGACGCCACCGCCCGCGGCGGCATGTACACGTTGCGTGAGGCAGCCCGTACCATCGGGCTGGACCTGAGCAAGGCTACCGTGGCGGTGCAAGGCTACGGCAATGCTGGCTTTCACGCCGCGAGGCTGTGTCACGAGCTTTTCGGCTCGAAGGTGGTGGCGGTGTGCGATAGCAAGGGTGGCACGTGTTGCGAGAAAGGCATTGAGCCAGACGAGGCGCGCAAGTGCAAGGCGACGACGGGCTCGGTCTTCAATCTGTCCGGTGGCGAATCGGTGACGAACAGGGAACTGCTCGAACTTGATGTGGACATACTGATTCCCGCAGCCGTGGAGAACGTCATTACCGAGAGGGAGGCCCCGAACATCAAGGCCAAGATCGTGGCCGAGCTGGCCAACGGACCCACCACACCTGAGGCTGACGACATCCTCTATGAGAATGGTGTCCATGTGATCCCCGACTTCCTGTGCAATGCTGGAGGGGTGACGGTCTCGTACTTCGAAATGGTCCAGAACTCCTACATGTACTCGTGGGAAGAGGCTGACATCCGCAACCAGCTCGAACGGAAGATGGTCACGGCATACCATTCCGTGCTGGATACGAGCAAGGAGTACGGGATTAACATGCGTCAGGCTGCCTACGTAGTGGCCGTCGGACGTGTTGTTGAGGCAATGAGAGCGCGGAGCTGGGTCTAGGCCGCGCTTCTCCATTGCTGAGACAAGAGGTTGGAGGTCATTGTGACGCAGACGAAGAGGGAAGAGAAAGAGGCGGTTGTGCCGGCGTGTCCGCTGTACCAGGACGGGTTCGTCGGCTACTGTGAGGGCTGCGCCCAGAGAACGGACTGTATTCTGTTGACCGTTCTTCAAAGGGTTGAGCAGATTGAGATGAGGTTGGAGAGGCTGGCCTACTAGTCGCGCCAGCCAGTGACACTTCACATATACAGCACCCGGACAAGCCGTTCCGCCTCCTGGAAACCCCCAGGGCCGCCAGGCCTCTCGATGAGCGTGTCGATCTGAGGACATCTGGCTGCTGCAGCCCCGGCACCACAGCCGGCTCCCCACAATGATGAGCCCGTTCCCCGCTTCCTCAGGGCCTGTCACCCTTCCTTTCCACAAACAAGCCTTGACATGAGCTAGTGAGAACACGAGTGCTCATAACGTTCCCCGGTCGTTCCTGAGCAACGCTGCCTGCGCGCTGGCTCGCCTTCCCACACGGACGCTCATCGGCGCGCAACAGGCGATCCCCCTTGACAACGACGCCGGCATATGCTAGACTGTATCTCGATATATCGAGACATTACAGGACACATCGCGTAATAGTCGGGAGGAGTTGGCAGTGTACGACAGACGTAGGTTTCATCGGCGAGCGTGGCGGGACAGCCCGTTTCAGAAGGGGGACCTCAAATACGTCGTCCTCGACCTAATAAGCGACAAGCCGCGCTACGGGTACGAGATCATTCGTGCCCTTGAGGAGCGCTCGTATGGCTTCTACACGCCCAGTCCGGGTGCGGTGTACCCCGCACTGCAGATGCTCGAGGAAATGGGGTACGCCACGGCCGTCGAGCAGGACGGCAAGAAGGTATACACCATAACCGAGGAAGGCCGTCGCTTTCTAACTGAGCGGAAGGGCTTTGCGGATGAGGTGAAACGCCAGATGAAGCGGTACTGGGACCCCGAAACCGCTCGCGCCGTCAGTGAAGTCGCAGGCGAGTTCGGCAGGTTGGGGAGGCTGATGAGGCGCAGACTGCGCAGCATGGAGCCGGAGCGGATGCAGCGTGTCCTCGACGTGGCCTCCCGCGCGTGCCGGGAGATCGAGGCTATTCTGGACGAGTAGGCCGAACTGGAGGGGCGTGGTGCCACGCAAGCCCGACATCGAGGTAGGATTCGACGAGCAGAGCCGCGACTACTACGCCGTCTGGGACCGGGTCGCCATCGGCCTGGGCCGGACCAGGCGTGAGGCACTTGAGGACTTAAGAGAGGCGGCGCACCTGGGCGTGGATACACTTGTCGACCTGAAGCTGGGGGACAAAGGCGACCAGGACTTGGCCGATGGTGTGTAGCCGGGGCTCACGGGTGCCGGGTGCGGCGCATGTAGTATCCTATGTGTCTCAGTTCGCTCGGGAGGCGCCTCGTCTTGACAACGTGGGTGACGCCTACCAGGCAGGGAAGGCCGATGCTGTAGGCGACAACAGATGCGGGTGCGCCGAGAAGCAGCGCCACCAGCCACAGGGGTGCGAACAGGATCACGCCGGCCAGCATCGTATTTGCGAGTGACGATGAATGGCACTGCCGCGATCCCCAGCAGTATGAGCATCGCCAGCGGGAGGATTGCGCTCAGCACCCCGATTGCCGCCGCCTCGCCCCTGCCCCCCTTGAAGCGGAGGAAGACGGGCCAGTTGTGTCCAATTATCACAGCGAAGCTGGCGATGAAGAAGATCGGTTGAGATGTGAAGGCCTGGGTGATGATGACCGCCGACGCCCCTTTACAGGCGTCGAGCCCGAGCACCGTCAGACCGGCCGCAGGCCCTATCTCGCGGAAAGCGTTGGCCGCGCCAACATTTCCATCCCCCACCTTCCTGATGTCGATGCCTGTCAAGACCCGCCCGAAGATGTAGGCGGTTGGGATCGAGCCGATGAGGTAGCTGCCCAGGACCAGCAGGACGTCCACCATCACTCATTCCCAAAACCACATCCTGTCCAAGCGCTGCCTCCGGCCCGTCCGCCGGGCATCTGCGGGGCAGGGCGCACCCCCCGGTGGGACAGCACGTAGACACGTGCTATCGCAGGCGGCCGCGGGCCAGCGAGGCGAAGACGCCCCCGAAGCACAGAGCGGCGAACACGACAAAGGCGATTCTCACGCTGGTCATGAACAAGGGGTAGTACTCCGGCGTGATCTCGACCCTGCCGATGACGACGGCGAATAGGAGCATGGCGATGCCCATGCTCAGCATCTGTCCGACGAGGCGCATTGTCCCCAGTGTGCCCGCGGCGACCCCGTAGAACCGCTTCTCAACCGAGCTCATTACTGCATTTGTGTTGGGTGATGAGAAGAGGGCGAAGCCCAGGCCGAGCAGGGCGAGGACGGCCACCAGAAGGCCAAGCGATATCGACGTGCTGAGAGCGGCGAGCAGCGCCAGCCCGAGGGTTGTCAGCGCCATTCCTGCTGAGGCCACTATCCTGGGTTCTATCCTATCGGACAGCCTTCCGGCGAGCGGGGAGAAAACGGCCATCACCACGGGCTGGGCCACCAGAATGAACCCTGCGCTCTGAGGCGAGTAGCCCTTGACATACTGGAGATAGAGGCTCAGGAGAAAGGTCACCGCGAACGTTGCGCTGTAGTTGATCAACGCCGCCAGATTGGAGAAGGCGAACACCGCGTTGTGCCTGAACAGACCCATGTTGAGGACGGGACTTGCGGTCCTGCTCTCCCACCAGGCGAAGACCGCAATGGCGAGCAGCCCTGCGGCGACCAGCACCGCGCCCAGGATGGCTGGCAGAAGCGAGAAACCATACATGACGGCCACGAGAGCCAGGCCGTAGAATGCCGCACCGAAGATGTCGAATCTCTCGCCTCTCGCCTCGGCCCACTCACCTTTGAGCTTCCACAGGACCACGGCGACCATTAGAATACCGAGGGGGACGTTGGCAAGAAACACGCTCTCCCAGCCAAGGTGCTGCGTGAGGAAGCCGCCGGCAAACGGGCCGAGCGACAGACCGACATAGACCGCGGCGACGTTTATCCCCAGCGCTCTGCCTCTCTCTTCCGGGGGAAACACCGACGTCACGATGGCCACTGCCGTGCCGAACATCATAGCGCTTCCTATTCCCTGGAGGGCCCGACAGGCGATGAGCATGGCGCCGGACGTTGAGAAGCCACACAGCAGCGACATGATGGTGTAGACTGCCGCCCCGTAGGCGAACACCTTCTTGCGCCCGTGGATGTCCGCAATCCTGCCGAAGGGAACGAGAAACACCGCCGCCGCCAGCAAATAGGCAGTGGCGACCCAGCTCAGCAGGACGGCGTTCATGGCGAAGTCCCTGCCGATCGACGGGAGAGCGATGTTGATGGAAGACCCCATGAACGGGGTGAGGAAGGAAGCGAGGGATGCCACGAACAGGGCCGATGCCTTGCTGACCGTGCCTTTCTTGACTGTCATACGTACTGTCTTGCCTTCGGAGTTCCGTGGCTTCGCTGCCGTTCCCCTTACGCGAGTCCTGTGTTCCTGTAGTAGAGTGTGTATCCGCCGACAAGCATCGCCAGCCCGGCTTCGTCTATCCTCACACTGAAACGCCTGATGGCATAGTCGTTGATCCTGCGGGCGATCTCGGGCTGCGGTGCGCCCTCCTTGAGAGCGGTGAGGATGATGTCGCCGAAGATGCGGGTGCTCTCGGCGGCCGTGGAGATGAGTACGTCCGGCTCGCGGCCTACTCCGCCGTGTGAATAGAAGAGCACATGGGGATTCAGAAGCCGCAGTCTCTCCATGCTGCCCAGATACAGCGCCTGGTCGAAGTTGGGCGGCGCCACCGCCGGCAGAGCGAACTGGCTGGCAGCTTCAACCAGCATTCCCAGGGCCTCGCCGCAGAATATACCGCGCACGCTTCGGTCGAAGACGGCGATGTGGTGCTGCGCGTGACCCGGCGAGTACACGATCTGAAGCTTGCGGCCATTGACGGATACGATCTCACCGTCCTCGGGCACTCTTACCTGCGACTCGGGCACCGGCTCTATAGGTCCGTAGGTGGACTCAAAACTGGCGCCGAAGACCATTTTCGTGCCTTCGATGAGCCGGGACGGATCGACGGCGTGTTTCCTCGCTCTTGGATGTACCAGCACTTGCGCCCCGGGGTAGAACTGGGCCAGCGTGCCCATCCCTCCTGCGTGGTCCATGTGGATGTGAGTTGGGATGATGTACGCCAGGTCCTTCATGCCCACATAGCTCATGGCCTCGCGGATTGCCGCGACAGCGGCTGTGGGCCCTGGCTCGATCAGGACTCCTCGCCCTTCATCGATGAGATAGACGGCGAAGACGCTATCCAATCGAGCGATCGGGGTCTCGAATCGATAGACCTTTTCGGCAACCTCACGCACATCGAGCATCCGTCTCTCCAGTCCAGTTGTTGGGCGTTTCCTCCATCGCGGGTGAGACGCTTCGCTACCTGGCGGCATCGACCCGGACCGGCCTTCAGGTACCCCTATGCATTATCTTCTCTGAAGACTGCCCTGTAAAGCTCGGCGCTGGCTCTCGTCAGCCGGATAGGCTGACGGCTTTACGAAGAGGGGCGAGTGCTGAGTCTGGAAACGGGCGCAGTCTGGCTCCAGGTGCAGCCACGACCTCGCCTCTGGGTATGGCGATGGCTGTTCCACTGTCCTGGGTCGGGCAGTTAAGGCGCTCGCCGCGGTGGGTTGGGTTCTAGGCGGGCCGGACGAGGAATAGTGGGCTGGTTACGCTGCGGAGGACCTTGTCTGCCACGCTGCCGTAGGCCCACCGGCCAATGCCGGAGCGCCCGTGGGTTGCCATGGCGATCAGCGTGAAGGGGTATCCGCTGGCGTACTCGATGATTGCCTTCGCCGGGTCGCCGACAATCACCTCAGAGCGCACCCTTATGGCGCGATCGTTGAACCGTTTCTGTACCTGGGCGAGGTACCGGCATGCGGCCCCCTTGCTGGCTTCGATCTCCCGCCTCATGCCTCTCTCCCACCCCGAGGGTGAGCCGTTCCCGTGTTCATCGGGCACATCGGTGAACTCACACACCGTGAGGAGGACGACGTCGACCTGGTCGGTGCCGCGCTGCTCTGCAAGCGCCTCAACGTGTGGTAGGACCGACTCAGCGAGCGCGGAGCCGTCGAGTGGGACGAGCATTGCTTTCCTGGGCCATTTGTCATTGACGATCTCATCTGGCACGCTCGCCCGGACGAGCCATACAGGCACCGTCGATACGCGGAGGACTTTGTCTGCGACGCTCCCCATGGCCCAGCGTCCGATGCCGGACCTCCCATGCGTTGCCATCAGTATCAGGTCGACACCGTTGCTCTCCGCGTAGCGGAGAATCTCCTCAGCCGGATAGCCGGCAGCGACGTCACCTTCGGCAGTGGGCGCTTCCTGGTGCAGGTTCGCGGGTAGCGATGTTGTGCGTTCTTGCCACTGCGCTCTCACGTCCTCGGCGACCCGTTGCACGTACGCTTGACATGTCGCCAGTTCGTCGGCTTCCTCAGGATTGCATACGCGGAAGAACGTAGTGCGCAAGCCGAGTTTGGCGGAGAGCTCTCGGGCGTATGTCAGCACGATCTCAGCCAGCGCGGAGCCGTCCAGAGGTACCAGTACTCTCCGGTACTCCCTTGTGCCTTCCGCTGACGGGGAGAGCTGCGACTGGGGCACGTCGCTCGATGGCTGGCGCGTGTCGCTGACGCTTGTCGGTTGGCGTTGCGATAGTGTACTTCTGTGGTTCATCTTGTGTGTTCGCTCCTCGAAGGACTAGACTGCCGTTCTGCGCCTTTCTCCTGCCAGGGGTGTGGCTGTGGCCGTTACCACGGTGGACTGGTGTCCACCGTTGCACTTGGACCAGTGGAGGGCGTTGTCGGCAAGGAAAACCAGTCTATCCGCCGTGTCGGCGTCTTCAGGGAACTGGGCGATTCCCGAACTGAAGCTCAGTGGGGCGTCCAGCACCCGGCTGTGGGCCTGGTGCATGCGTGTCCAGGTGACGCGAACCCGGCCCAGGGCCTTTTTCGCTTTATGGACATCGGTGGCGGGCAGGACCACTGCGAACTCGTCGCGGCCCATGCGGAACACGATGTCGACCTTTCTGAGCGACGATGTGAGGGTCTGGCTGAGGGACTTCAGGAGCTTGTCCCCGTTCGTGTGGCCGAACATTCCGTTGTATTGCCTGAAGCCATCGATGTCCAGAAAGGCCAGGCAGAAGGAGCGACCGGTGCGCTGGGCGCGGGATATCTCGACTTCGAGAACCCGCTCGAAGTGTCGCCGGTTGGGGAGGCCTGTCAGGCCATCGGTAAGCGACATGTTCCTGGCTTTCTCCACCACCCGCGCGTTCTCTATGGCACTGCCTATCTGGCACCCGACTCTGGCGAGAAGCTGGGTCTCTCCCTCGGAGAAGCCGCCCGACCTGACGCGTGCGCCGGTTATGACGCCTACAATCCTGCCGCGTGCCCTGAGAGGTGCGCTGACCAGAGCCCCCGTCTTCAGGACGTCCCGGGCCGCGCCGTTGCCGTCGTCATTGGCGGAGTTGCACGCCGAACCCATCGACACGACCACACCGCCTGTCTCAACTGCCCGGCCGGGCGCGCCGACCCCTACGGGCATATGCGAGATGGCCTTGATGTCGTGCTGGTTCAGGCCGCGGTGGGCGGCGAGCACGAGTTCCCCGGCATCGTGGTCTAGGAGGTGTATGCTGCCTGCCGCAAGACCGGCGGCATCGAGTGTCGTGCGCAGCGCATCCTGCAACACATCGTTGACTCGCACCGACTTACCCAGCGACTGAGTGATGACGTTCAATGTGGCGAGTTCTTTGCTGCGCTGATGGATAGCTTTCTCTGCCTGCTTGCGCTGCTTGGCATAGACAACGGCACGCGCAAGCTGTTCGCCACTCACCCTTCCCTTGACCAGGTAGTCCTGCGCACCCTCTCGCACCGCCTGAACCGCGACCTCTTCGTCATTGAGGGACGTCAGCACCACGATTGCGGCTTGCGGAGTATGGGCATGGACCTTGAAGAACGTACCCAGACCAAAGCTGTCCGGCAGGGCGAGGTCGAGCAAGACCACATCGATGTCGCCGTTGGTCAAACGAGCGAGGCCGGTGCAAAGGCGGTCGGCGCACTCCAGGTCGAAAGGACCCGGACTTGCGTCGGAGAGCATCTCACGCACGAGGCGTGCATCGCTCGGGCTATCTTCGATGAGTAGCAGCTTGATTGATTCGTCTTCCATGTTTGTCACTCCGTAGGCAGCTGGGCCACACTGAACCAGAACTCCAGAACGGACTTCACCACCTGCAAGAACTCCTCGAGGCTGGCTGGCTTGATAACATAGCAGTTGGCGCTCAACCCGTAGGCCTGGTGGATATCCTCCTCGGCGCTGGAACTGGTGAACACCACCACCGGGATGGGTCTCAGGTCGCCGTCCCACTTGATCTCGGCCAGTGTCTGGCGGCCGTCCTTTCTGGGCATGTTCAAGTCGAGCAGGATTATGTCGGGGCGCGGTGCATCGCGATACCTGCCCTGGCGCCGGAGCCAGGCGAGCGCCTCGAAACCGTTGGCCACGGCGTGGAGGTTGGTCATGGCGCAGTTCTCCTTGAGCGCTTCCCGCGTCAGACGGGAGTCCGCCGGGTCATCTTCGATCAGCAGGATCTCGATCGGCCGGGTCAAGTCTGCGACTGTCACGCCTGGTTACCTCCCCGATTCGGTATCGTGAACCAGAATCTTGAACCCCTGTTGGGTTCCGAGGCGACCCAGATTCGTCCGCCATGTCGCTCGACAATCTTCTTGCAGATGGCGAGCCCGAAGCCGGTGCCGGGGTACTCCGCCCTTGTGTGGAGGCGCTGCGAGACGGCGAATATGCGCTCGGCATCCCTGGCGTCGATGCCGATGCCATGGTCGCTGACGCAGAAGACCCAGTCCGCATCATTCTCTTGATATGAGACGTGCACACGAGGGCTGCCGACGCGGCGGAACTTGATGGCGTTGTCCAGCAGGTTCTGGAAAAGACGCACAAGCTGTGTGCCATCGGCCATCACAGTCGGCAGGGGGTCGTGGGTGACATGCGCGTGGCACTCCTCAATTGCCATTGCCAGATTGGCCATCGCATGTGAGAACACGACCTCGCAGTCCACCGGGCGGAACGGTTTGCCGTGAGTGCCCACTCGCGAGTACGCCAGCAGGTCGTCGATCAGGTGCTGCATGCGGGTGGCGCCATCCACTGCGAAGTTGATGAAATCGTTGGCATCGGCATCGAGCTTGCCCTGGTAGCGTCTGGAGAGAAGCTCGACATAGCTGGTCACAGCGCGCAATGGCTCGCGCAGGTCGTGTGACGCCATGTACGCGAACTGGTCCAGCTCTGCCAGAGCCTCTTCCAGCCTTCTCTCGACCAGCCTCTTGTCGGTCACGTCCCGCGCCGCGCTGAGCATTGCCTGATCGCCATTCCAGAGAACCGGGGTCATGGTGAACTCGATCGTCCTGCACTCCTCACCGACCCGCCACTCGGCTTCCAGGGTGCCCCCGGTATCCCACAACCGTCTGAACCTTCTGACGAGTCCACCACACCCGTCCGTGGCGTCCAGGTCACCGATGCTTCTGCCAGCCGGTTCGTGTCGTGAGCAGACAAGAAGCTCCTGCGCGGCCCCATTGCAGAATGCGAAACCGCCGTCTCCGTCGAGGAGCACTATCGGGTGTGGGGTCCTCTCCAGAAGCGCGAGCATCAGCGTGGGTCCGTCTTGACGTGTGCCATGGTCGTCCTTGTTCCAGCGCAATTGCCCTTTCGCCAGGTCGAGTTCAATCTGGCACGTCTCCAACTCGGCAAGGCGCCGGCGCAGTACGGCCAGTTCGTCAATCAGTTGAGCCTTGGTCTTGTTCGCGTCCTCCATTCCGATGCCTCTGCGCACGAACAGAACGTGCGACGGCGCGACGGGAAACAGTGATGAACGGCGCGGAAACAGCGCCGCTTCCGGCCGTCGGCATCACTGATGGTCAGAAGTCCATCCGGGGCATGCGCCTCGGCGATCGCGGCCGGTTGCCTGCGCGCAGTCCGCACTGGTAATGGCAGCCTCCGCTGTCCACAGGCCCATCCGTACCGGGTCGCGTCGTATATTGTGCGGAGCATCGGACGCTGTGTCGCCAGTGTTGGCCTCCATTGTGAACCGTGCTACCCTGTACTGGCCCCAGTTGTTGTCCTTGGCTTGAGCACGACCCGCGTGTGCACTCGCCGAGCGGTGTGTGCGAAAAAGGTGCGAAGCGGCCACCTCGTGCGACCGGGGTCGTAGAAGAGCCACGTGGCGCGAAGCACGTACGGCAGGCACATTGGGTGCTGCCCTCCGGTTGCCTGCGAATTGCGCCAGCGATGGGTAGTGCTGATGGACAGCGAGCGAGGAGTATGCTTTAATTGGCGGGAAACGCTGGCCTGCGAGCGGCGCGGGTTCTCTGCTGAACAGGTGGGCTCAGTGCAATGACGACCCCAAGCTATCTGGTCCACGAGGATATCCCCCGAATCGGTCTGCTGCTAAAGGCGGTGATGACGGGGACGCTGGGTGTTGACCCTTGTGCTGGGCATATGGCTTCTTTTCGTGGATATCGCGGCCGCTTCGGTGATGCTCGCAGTCACCGTTGCTGATGCCGTGCTGTTCAACTGCATCATGCCGCGGCGCTATCAAGTCTGGAGCGATCGGCTGAGGATAGTCCTCGGCTGGCCCTTCGCTCTGAACGTGCCCCTGAAGGACATCGCAGAGGCGCGGGAGGCTTCGGGCTGGACGGCCTTCGGACGCTGGGGGCTACGACTCGCGCCGTCAACCACGGGCGTGGTGGTGATAGTGCGACGGAGAGGCCTGGACGTGGCCATATCGCCCTCAGACCGCGACATGTTCCTGGGCCGTTTGAACACCGGTCTTGAAGCGCAGCGAAAGCAGGGGTGAACTGCAGAGAAGATTACTGAGAGGAGGGAACGGACATGTGGCACATTGGTGGTATCTGGACGCTCATTATCGGCATCATCACCATCCTGGTAGGAATCCTCGTTATCGTGAAGCCCAAGATACTCGCTTGGATTGTGGGGATCTACCTCATCGTCGTCGGGGTCCTGGCCCTGATTGGCTACTTCGTGTAGCCCCAGCCGCTCTCGACGAGAGGGATGCCGAGGCGCTGTCACTGGTCCTATCCGGTCTTCTTTGTGGGTCGCTTGATGAGGAACAGGCAAAGGGCTGACGCCAGGCAGAGGACTCCCGTAGCTATGAACGCCGCGTTGTATGAGCCGGTGGCATCGTAAGTGAAGCCGTAGAAGGCAGGGCCGGCTGCGGCGAAGGCGTCCACGAAGACGCCCAGGATGGCGAAGAGCACGGGTATGTTCAACACGCCGAAAAGATCGCCCACATACGTGGGGAACACCGCCAGACCGCTCCCGTAGCTCAGGCCGAGCAAGACCGAGACCAGAACCATCGCCGGAACACTGCCGACCAGGGGGCACAGGAAGACGCCCAGGCCGACTCCCAGCACGTTGACGTAGAGTATCGGCTTCCGGCTGATCCTGAAGCGGGCCATGTACCAGTCGGAAAGGAAGCCTCCAAGCAGACGACCGACGACGGCAGACAGCACAAAGGCGTAGCTGTACACGAGCACCATGGTCTGCCTGGGGATCTGAAGGTCTTCGCCCCAGATGATGAGATGGGCCAGGAGGCCCATGAGTGCCACGGAGTGGCCGGCCTGGGCGCCGATGAGAAGCCACCACGCCGGCGTTCTCAGCGTCTGGCGCGCCGACCAGTGTTCGCCACGCGCCATGAAGTCCTCACGGGCCTTGAGTTCCTCGTCCCTAGGCTTCACGCCATCGGGGTAAGTCCCAGCCGATTCCGGGTCTTTCTTCAACAGAAGGCCGCCAAGGGAAGCGCCAATCAGGAGGATGAGGCCGAAGGCGACATAGCCGGTGCGGAATCCCCAGGACTCTATGATTGCGTGCGCGGCGGGGACCATGAAGACTATTCCCAGGCCTGATCCCATCATCACTACTGAGACCATCAGCGCGGCCCTTCTCATGAACCACCGCCTCACTGTGGAAATGGTGGCTATCCAGTAGGAGAGGGCAACGCCAATGGGGACCAGCACTCCGTAGATGACCACGAAGTGCCACACCTGTGTAATGGTGCTGAGAAGCGCGACGCCGACTCCGCCAATCACGGCGCCTATGATGACCGTTCGTCGTGGCCCGATTCGGTCGACCAGATAGCTGCCGACAAGGCCGAAGAGGAGCATGGTGGCTACGTTGAGCGTCAGCCCCAGCGAGACCATGCCACGGGTCCAACCGAACTCTTCGAGGAGCACTGGCTGAAAGATGGCGAAGGTGTATTGGGCTCCAGCGCTGACGAACATCGCCAGCCAGGCGCCGAACACCACCGCGTAGCCGTAGAAGAACCGCGGTCGAGCTTTCTCAGGCAACTGTATCCATGCTCCAGCCCTCTGTGCCTGCGGGCATGCAGGAGCCCCCTCGTGTCCGATGGGGAAGCTGCTGCCGCGCAGATTGATCCATCGCAGGCGCTGGCGTCAAGCCAGCGCCGAGGACAGTGGCGTATCATGCCCGCCTGAGGCTGTGCACCTGAAAAACGCCGCCAGACCGCGGCTTATTCGTGCCCACGCCTATTGACATTCACGCACGCAATGGTTTACTGTCCATTCAAATGCCGAGAGGAGGTAGCTCAAATGCAGGCGTACTGTGTGAAGTGTCGGGCCAAGCGTGAGATGAAGGATGCGAAGAAGATCACGATGAAGAACGGTAGGCCGGCGACTCAGGGTGTTTGCCCGGTATGCGGGACCAAGATGTTCCGCATCGGCAAGAGCTAGGGCCTATCCCGTAGCATCAGACCAATCCAAGAGGCTGGGTGTCCACAGGCAATACAACACCCAGCCTCTCTTGCGGGCAGAAAGGCCCGAGCCGTTCCACTGTGCCGGTGTGCAGGGCGCTTGCACCTCAGGCTGCGGGCGTCTTGTGCTGTTTTCGCCTTGGTGGCTTGAGCAGAAATAGACAGGTGGCGGAGACGAGGCAGAGGACGCCGGTGATGATGAACGCCGCGTCGTATGAGCCGGTGAGGTCGAAGCAGAAGCCGAACAGGATGGGGCCGACCGAGCCAAAGCCGGCTATGAACAGGCCGAACACGCCGAAGAGCATCGGCAAGTTCACTACCCCGAAAAGGTCGCCCTGGTAGGTGGGGAACACGGCCAGTCCGCTACCGTACGCCAGGCCAAGCAACGCCGAGACCAGGACTACGCCTGTGACGTTGCCGACGAGCGGGCACAGGAAGACCCCCAGGCCCACTCCCAGTATGTTGAAGTACAGTATGGGCTTCCGGCTCACCTTGAAGCGGGACATGTACCAGTCGGATATGAAGCCTCCCAGCAGCCGCCCCACTACGGCTGCCAGGACGAACACGAAGCCGTAGATGATGGTCATGGTATCCCGGGCTACCCCCAGGTCCTCACCCCAGATGAGAAGGTGCCCCAGCAGCCCGATGACTGCCACGGTCGTTCCCAATTGCGCGCAGATGAACAGCCAGCAACTCCGCGTTCTGAATACCTCCCGCAGCGACCACCGTTCCTCCCGTGCCATGAAGTCATCCCGCGTCCTCAGTTCCTCCTCGGTCGGTTTGACTCCGTCCGGATAGGTGCCGGTCGACTCGGGGTCTTTCCTGAGCAGGAGTCCCCCGGCCACCCCTCCGACCAAGAGTATCAAGCCGAACGCGATATAGCTGACGCGGAATCCCCATGCCTGGATCATGACCTGGGCAGCGGGTACCAGGAATACTATGCCCAGGCCCGAACCGCTCATGGCAATGGCTACCATGAGGGCTGCCCTCCTCATGAACCACCGCCTCACCGTGGAAACGGTGGCGATCATGTACGACAAAGCCAGACCGATGGGGGCCAGCACGCCGTAGAAAAGGATGAAATGCCACACCTCCGTTATGGTGCTCAGCAAGCCGATCCCCAGGGCTCCGATGGCGGCGCCTATGATCACCGTCCACCGCGGTCCGATGCGGTCAACCAGGTGGGCTCCCACCACGCTGAACAGCGGCATGAACAGCAGGCTCAGTGTGAGGCCCAGGGATATCATCCCGCGGGTCCACCCGAATTCATCGAGCAGGACCGGCTGGAAGATGGCGAAGCTATACTGAGCGCCGGCGCTCACGAACATGGCGAGCCACGCCCCGAAGACGATGACGTAGCCGTAGAAGAGGCGCGGTCTTCGTTCTTCAGTCATCGGCTGAAACAGCCCCCTTGCTCGTGAAATGCCCCTGTGCCACTGGTTTGAGGGTGTGCTTGTTCGCCATCAGCCACGCCCATCGCCAGCCGGCTTCGGACACAGCACACGTCTGAAGTCTAGGAGGAGGAGGCGTGAAATGGCGGCGACGTTGGCTCCACGGGGCTCCCCGGCGTCACGCGCCAGCGTCCAGAGTGTCCGGTACTTGCCTGCGCGGGCGGGCGTCATTCTGTCTACAGACTCGCCGCCACTTGGTTGCTCTGCGCCATGCCGGACGGGCATCCGCTGCGGCCCTGCCAGGCTGGCCATGTGGTGGGCCTAGAGTATCTCCAGGAGCTGTATGTCGAAGCGGAGGTCCTTCCCGGCCAGGGGATGATTCGCATCCAGCGTCACACTCGATTCGGTGACTTCTTTGACCGTGACCACGAACGAGGTGCCGTCCTTGTCGCGCATCTCGAGCTGCATGCCCACCTCCGGCGTCACCTGCTCCGAAATCTGTCTTCGGTCCATGACCAGCACCATGTCCTCGCGGAACGGTCCGTAGGCTCTGTCTGGGGGCAACTTGGTTATCTTCTTCTGCCCCGGGTCCATACCGACTACAGCCTCTTCAAAGCCTGGGATGACCTGCCCCTGGCCTATGGTGAACTCGAGTGGCTCCTCATTCGCGGAGGTGTCAAACACAGTGCCGTCGGCCAGCTTGCCAGTGTAGTGGACCTTCACTGTGTCACCGTGCTTTGCAGGTGCCATCTTCGCCTCCTCTCATGTCGCGGCCGCCGGGCGCACAGTCCTGGCAGCCAGCGGGGGAAGACCGTGCGGGAACTCTCATGGCCCGCATTCGGCTCGAAGAGTCTAGCATCTTGTGCGGACGACATCAACCCCGCAGATTGCCTTGACATCAGGGGGGTGCCGTGCTAGATTCTCCTAGATATTGCCGCACCTTGCGAACGAACGATGGAGCGGGCTGTTTGGAGTGGTGCGCGAGGAAGTGCGAAGAAAGGAAGCTGGTTGCGCGTACTGCTTCTGAGCACACCCTATCCTCTGAGTGAGAACGTAACCCCCCCGCTAGGCCTCGCATATCTGGCTGGTTCGCTCAGGAGGGATGGATTCGAGGTTGAGATTCTCGACTTCCTGGTGTCCCGCTACCGCCCGGCGAAGCTGGTCAAGAAACTGGAAGAGTTCCGGCCGCAGTTCGTGGGGGCGACCTGCGTCACCCTGAACTTCCACATCGCCGCCAGGATGCTCAAGGTATGCAAGGAGTTCGACCAGAGCATCTTCACTGCCATCGGTGGGCCCCACGCTAGCTTCGCACTTGATGAAACACACCGGCGTGCCCCGTGGATCGATGCGGTTGTCGTGGGCGAAGGAGACAGGACTCTGCTGGAGCTGGTGAGGACGGTGGATGGCGGTGGGGATATCGGTCACGTGGCTGGCATCGCCTTTGGCGATGGTGAGTCGGTGGTGAGGACGCAGGAACGGCCATACATAGAGGACCTTGACGAGCTTCCGTTGCCGGCGCGGGACCTGCTGCCCTTGTCGAAGTACGGGGCGCTGGGTTCGCCTTTCACCGTCATCACCAGTCGCGGGTGCCCGTTCAACTGCATCTTCTGCTCAGCAAACAAGATGTTCGGGCGGAAGGTGCGCTTCCGAGACCCTGGTCTGGTGGTGGACGAGATCGAGATGCTCGACCGCAACTACGAGTTTCTGCAGATCAACATAGTCGACGATACATTCACCGCCAACAGGAAACACGCCCAACAGGTGTGCGAGGAGATGCTGAGGCGCAATCTGAAGGTGAGATGGAGCGCCTACGCTCGGGTGGATACCATGAGGGAGGACCTGGTGGAGGTGATGAAGCGGGCGGGGTGCGCCTGGGTGCTCTTCGGGGTGGAGTCCGGCGATGAGGAGATACTCAAGACTATAAAGAAAGGCATAACGCGCCAGCAGGTTCGTGACGGGGTGAGGATGGCAAGAGGCGCTGGACTCAACGTCTTCAATTCGTTCATCTTCGGCCTGCCTGGTGAGAGCTCCGAGACAGCGCGCAGTTCGGTGGCATTCGCCCGGGAGCTTGACCGCGACTATGGCGCGGGCTACGGATTCCACGTTCTCTCACCGCTTCCAGGGACTGACCTCTACGAGAACGCCAGAGCCTACGGGATCCGCTTTCTCACCCGGAACTGGGCGCGATTCGATGCAAACCAGGTCATCACCGAGACTCCGTGCATCCAGGCGGACACGATGAGGGGGATCGTCGCCGAATACGAGAGGGAGGTGGAGGAGGGATGGGACGTCATAAGGCGGCGCGCTGAGGCTGGGGACGCTCAGTCCATCGACATGGTGAAAGGGAACGAGGGTCAGGCTTTTGTGTGGCAGCTGCTGAAGAACGATTTGTTTGAGCGGTCGGGCAGAGGCTTGCTGGTCAAGGCTGGTGACTCACACGGGGCGCAACGGGAGGTGGCGCAGCGTGTGTCTCGCAGGCTGGAGCTACCCGTCGAGAGGGTCAGCGAGCATCTGGCCAGGCTGGTATCCAAGGGCCTGCTCCAGTCACAGTCGGTGGGCAACGGCTACCGGTGGTGTTGGAACGAGGGGGGTTGACATGTGTCGCCGTCGGAGAGCGCACGTTCTATCACCTGCTTCCTGCGATGTGGGAGTTCACCTGTCCTCGAAACGTTCACCAATGTCCTGCAGGAACTGTTCCACCTCAGAGGACAGGCGGGGCAGCTTGTCTTCAACCGCCCTGTCTGCCCGTGAGTCATAGTACCTCTCAAGCTGCTCGACAACGGGCTTCAGTTCATGGTCCTTCTCCACCGCCTCTTCTATCTCCAGTTGCTGTTGCTCGGCCTTCCTGACATCGGCTTCATCGACCGGCAGGTCGTACAGCAGGGACAGAACCTCCATCAAACGCACCTTGGCCAGGTAGTTCTCCTCCAACTGGGTGTACTGGGGGAGATGCACAATCAGGAAAACCGTCTCGATGCCGAACTCCGGCGCGCGTTGAGAGATGAGATAGGTGATGGTTGTCGGCCCCTCGTAGTCGCTTTGTTGGATGTTCGCATTCTCCAGCTTCCGCTGGGTTTCCTCGTTCGCGGAACCTCCGGTCACAATGAGCGGTCGGGTGTGTGGGACCATGTCGTACATGCCGCCGAGAAGACAGTACCGCTTCACACCGAACCTCTGAAGGACACGCAGCACCGAGTCCACATACGCCTCCCCGAGATTGTGAGGCTCGAGGATATGCAGGAACAGGAAGTCGTTGTCCTCCCCCTTGGCATGCTTGATGATGGTGTTGGGGACGCTCACCTGGCGGTGGCCTTCCTTGAAGCGAATGGTGGGGCGGTAGCGGGTGAAGTCGAAGAAGACGCCCGGCCTTGCCAGCCTGCCGAGCTCCTCCGCACCAAGGCTGGTCTCCAGTGAGGACAGCGTCAGCGTACCGGCACTGCCGACATCTATCCATGGCCACAGCACTGCAAGAGAATGGGGTTCTCTCATGTCAGGCACAGGTTCGCGAAGCTCAAAAGCACCGATCCTCATGGCTACATTCTATCAAATCGGGTGCTGTGACACAAAAAAGGGGGGCTGTTCCCGGCGCACACGCCTGCTGCGGCACCGGGCCAACCACGTATCAGGCCGTTCATTCATTCGAATACGAGGGCTGGGTGTGGTAGAATCTGCACCGACGGAGCGCCGCGTCGAATGACCGGCCCGGCTACGCCACCTCCTGGTGGAAGCCTGTGGGCAACGGCGGGACTGGGGACCGCCGCGCTTTAGGCGCGAAGCGTGCCGATGGCGGGGGAATCTGGAGCCAAGGAGGTCGAATTGGGAGTCACGGAGCAGCTTGCCAAGTTCATCGTCGAAAGCAGTATTGCCGAAATGCCCCCTGAGGGGATCAGGATCGCGAAGGATGCAATTCTGGACTGCTTCGGAGTCACGCTCGCCGGGGCCGCAACCGCGGACGGGAGAATCATCACCTCCTTCGTTCGGGAGGTGGGTGGCGAACCCGTGGCCACGGTGATCGGGGGAGGATTTCGGACGTCGGCGCCCTGGGCCGCTCTGGCCAACGGCACAATGGGGCATGCGGAGGATTTCGATGACAGCGCGCCTGCCATGCTTGGCCACCCGAGCGTGCCACTCCTGCCGGCCATTCTCGCGCTTGGTGAGGGACGCAGGGCCACAGGCCGAGAGGTCATCGAGTCCTACATAGTCGGCTTCGAGACGGAATCAAAGCTGGGTCGGGCGCTGATTCCCAGCGGGCACTACCAACATGGCTGGCACGCCACGGGCACCCTGGGCACGATGGGGGCGACGGCAGCGAGTGCCAAGATGCTCAAGCTGGATGTCGGGCAGACCAGAATGGCCCTTGGCATCGCCGCTTCCGAGGTCTCCGGTCTGAGGCAGAACTTCGGGACGATGACCAAGCCGTTCCATGCCGGAAACGCCGCCAGAGGTGGTGTGGTTGCGGCGATGCTGGCGAGACACGGCTTCACCGCTCATGAGAATATCATCGAGGAGCGCAGCGGCTTCTGCAGTGTCTTCAAAGGGGATAACCCGTGTGAACTGGACAGCATCACCGCTGGTCTGGGCGAGACCCTTGAGCTGACGACATCCGGGATAGCCTTCAAGCTGTATCCGAGTTGCCACGAGACCCACGCGTGCATCACGACGGCTCTAGAACTGGCCCGAGAGCATGCAATTCAACCTCAGGACGTGGAGAGCGTGGACTGCGCTGTCAGCGAGTTGATCGGCACGGTGGCCTTCTACACCGAGCCGAGGACGGGTCTCGAGGGGAAGTTCAGCGTTGAATACTGCATTGCCCGGGCACTCCACGATGGGAAGGTTGGGCTGGAGGATTTCACCGATGAGAAGGTCAATGAGGCGGAGGTCCGGGAGATGGTCAAGAAGATAAAGAGACAGGTCGACCCGTCGCTGCCTGGCCTGTCGGTGATCGACCTCGCAATCAAAACCAGGGATGGGCGTGAGATTAAGAAGCGCAGCGACCCGATACTCAAGGGTTTCCCGCAGCTACCTCTCACGCGCGACGAACTGGCTGCGAAGTACACCGGCTGCGCTGGACTCACACTCTCTCCCCGGGATGTGGAACGCTCGCTGGCCCTGCTGGAGTCGCTGGAAGAAGTGGCGGGTATCGCCGAGCTCATGGATGTCGTACGTGGCAAGTCCATCTCCTAAGGGGGCGTTCGGCGGATGTCAGTCGGTGAAGAGCCTGTCTCTTGCGATGCCGACATACTGTGGCGTGCCTTCTGGCATCAGTATCCGCAATGGAGAAACGGCGCGCGCAGTGGGGCAGACCGTCGCCACGCGTCGCAGTATTGGAACGGGGTGCCCTCGTGCATGACATTGCATTCCAGGTCGCATACGTCGCCGGTATGGTGGCTGGATCGGGCATACGGTTGTGGTACGGGAGGCAATACCGACAGGAACGAAAAGCGATCATCCGTACGGAGGGGCTGGTGGTTGGCCTTCTGGCATCGCTCTGGGGGGTCAGCATCCTTCTGCCATTCGTGTTCATCTTCACGCACTGGCTCGGATTCGCGGACTATCACCTCCCGACGTGGGCTGGTTGGGCAGGGGTGGTGCTGTTCGCTCTGGCGGTGTGGTTGCTCTGGAGGTCTCATGCGGACCTGGGCCGGGGTTGGTCGATAACAACGGAGGTCAGGGAACGGCAGGCGCTGGTGACGGACGGGGTCTTCCGCTATATTCGGCATCCGATGTATGCCGCGCACCTGCTGTGGGGAATCGCTCAGGCGCTGTTGATACAGAACTGGATCGCTGGTCTGGCCAGCCTGGTGGTTATGCTCCCCCTGTACGCGCTGCGGGTCCCCCGCGAGGAACGGATGATGCTTGAAGAGTTCGGGGAGGAGTACCGCCTGTACATGCGCCGTACGGGGCGAGTCATTCCACGCCTGGTGAAGTGAGACTCGGTCTGCTGTGGGTTTCGGCCCCCGCCGGCGGTGTGTATAATCGACCTCGCATCCTGAATTACCGGTCGGTCGGGCGTCCTCAGTCACTCAGGGGGAGGAGATAGCTGCGCGTGAACCGCAGAATCAGGATACGGGGGGGTGGTGTTGTGGTATCGGCTGTGTTGAACGAGACCGCGACTGCTGAAGCGATCTGGGCTGCGCTGCCATTGAGGGCGCGCGCCAGGCTGTGGGGGGAAGAGGTGTACTTCGCCGTGCCGGTTGCACTGGAGCTTGAAGACGGGCAGGAGCTGGTGAGCCTGGGCGATTTGGGGTACTGGCCCGAGGGCAATGCGTTCTGCATCTTCTTCGGCAGGACGCCGGCGAGCCACGGGGACGAGATCCGGCCGGCGAGTGCTGTGAACGTCTTTGGCAGAGTCGCTGGCGATACCAGCCCGCTCAGGCGAGTAGCGCTGGGCGACGAGGTCGTGGTGGAGCGGGAAAGCGACGACCAGGAGACTTGAGGTAGGCCGGTGACTGACGCGAAGTCCTGGGGTGGGTAACGGCCGGCAGGGCGACCGCGCGAGCTACAGACGGCGATGGCGGGAATACAGGTCAAGCCGGTGGCGGTTACCAGGAGCAGACTGCTCGGCGTTCTCGAAGAACTCGAATGCAGGCGTGAGCACTACTACACGTTGTACCTGGCCTGGCCTTTGCTTTGCGGCGGCGATGGCATACTGAAGGACGCATCCGGCCCCTTTGTTGACCAGGTCCGTGAAACTCTTGCCAGCGAGCCTGTCTCCAGGGCGATGCAGACCTACGCGACAGGAGCAGTGGCCTTCTGGAGCAACGATGACCGCAGAGTGCTTGTGATTCCTCCGTTCGAAGTCGCCTCGGAGGGGGTCTTTGAGGGTCCACCCTACGTCACGCCGCTTGCTGAGCTTCTGGAGCGGGAGCGGACTGTTGAGGTGGTGATGGTGACCTGGGGTGCCTACGCGCTGGGCGTCTTCGAAGGTGGTCATCTGGCGCAGTCCAAGACCGGCACCGGCTACATTCACAAGCGGCATCGGAAGGGTGGCAGAAGCGAGAAGAGGTTTGCCCGGAGGACTGAAGAACAGAAAAAGGACTTCCTGAGGAGGGTGGCAAACCGCGTCGACGAGACATTCGCCGGCTATCGATCGGAGCAGGTCTTCTTCGGAGGCAATCGGTTCATCCTCGACCTGTTGACCGGGGAATCGCGCCACCTGAGGTCAAACAGGCAACGGGTCTCGAAGAGGCGTCTTCACGTGAGGGTGGCCGACAGGAGTGCACTTCTCGGCAGTATCGAGGAGATCAACAGGGCGGTCATGTTCGACCTGTCGGAACGGCGCGAGTGAGGCGCTGGGGCCAGCCCCAGGGCAGTGCTCGTTCAGAGCGAGTGCGTGCCGCCGCACGGCGAGGCGTTCCGCGTGTTTTCAGAACAACCCAGGGACTACACAGGCGCCTCGATGGTCACCGAGGTTCCTTCACCTGGCCAGGATTCAACGGACAGGGTCCCACCCAGCAGCCTGGCGCGTTCCTCCATGCCGAGGAGACCGAGTTTCCCGTCCCGGGACAGCTCGCCGAGCGCCTCGGGCAACTGGAATCCTTTCCCGTTGTCCTTGACGCTTCCTCTGGTCTTCGTCTCGTTATACTCGATGGTGATTTCAACCCTGGATGCGCGGGCATGCCGCCTGACGTTGCTGACAGCCTCCTGAATGACGCGGAAGAAGAGGAGCTCCGCCTCGGGTGTGAAGCGCCGCTCTTCTCCGACCACTTTCAGCTCCGCTTCGATGCCGAATTGCCGCTGCAGGTCGTCGGTGAGCCACTCGAGTGACGGGAGCAAGCCGAGGTCGTCCAGCATCGGAGGACGCAGGTCGCGGCTGAAATGCCTCACCCCCTGGAGTGCATTCTTCACCTGCTCACGCACGCCCTCAAGGAGGTCCGTCTCCTGCTGCGACAGATTATCGCTGGCCGAGGCAAAATTCTCCAACAGATGTGAGACAGCGATGAGCCGCTGGGCAGTGTCATCGTGCAGCTCGCGGGCGATGCGTTTGCGCTCCTCTTCCTGGGCTCGCGTGATCTCCTGAAGGTAGAACCTCAGGTTGTCCTGCATCCTGCGCTCCTCAGTGACGTCTCTGGCTATGTTGTATAGTGCGACAGGGTGACCCTTGTGGCTGATTGCGCGTGTTGCGAGTTCGACGATTGCCTGCGAGCCGTCCTTCCTGTAGATTCGAAGCTCATAGCGTTCGCTCGTGGCTACGTTGTCGAGCAGACTGCGCTGCCTCTCCGTGGCGAGTTCGAGGCTGTCAGCGGTGAGCAGTCTAGGGAGACTCATGCTCGTAAGCTCTCCAATGGTGTAACCGGTGAGGTCTGACGCGGCCCGGTTGACCTCGACGATGTTGCCTTCCAGGTCGATGATGACAATCGCTTCGCTGGCGCTGTCGAACAGGTCTCGGTAGCGGCCCTCCGACTCTGTCAGGGCCTGCTCCACCCGTTTGCGCCCGGTCATGTCCTGCAAAGTCTCTATCGCTCCGAAGACCTGTCCTTCCTGGTCTCTCAGCGGCGCAGCGGTGAAGAAGAGCCACTTGCCCCCCTCTCCCAGGTGGGGGAAGAAGTCCTCCGCCTCGTACGCCTCCTGTATCAAAGTGGAGCTTCGGTACTTGCCATGGTAGAACCTGGCGATATCTTCTTCGGGCACTTTGTCCACTATGAGGTCGGCCATAACCGGCCGTTCCTCGTGGTAGAACGCCTTCCACTGTCTCTTGGTCCCGACTACCTCTTCCGTGGAAACGCCGGTGAGGCTCTCACAGGCCTTGTTCCAGTGCGTGACCGTGTGCTCGTTGTTGATGACGAATATGGGCACCGAGCTCCCATCGACTATCTGCGATAGCTCTCTTTCACTCTCCTTGAGCACTTCCTCAGCCCGTTTCTCCTCGGTCACGTCTCTGGCTATGTGCTGGAAACCAGTTGGACGACCATCCTGGATAACCAGTGCTGTTGACAGCTTCAGGATTGCCTCAGTCCCGTCCTTCCTGAGCAAACGCTGCTCGTACGGCTGTTCCACCGGCTTCCTTTCGAGCAGCCTACGGCGAACGTCTCTGGCCACGTACAGAGCATGCTCAGAGAGGAAATCAGTGACATTCATTCGAGAGAGTTCGGTGGTGCTGTAGCCGGTCATTACTGCGGCGGCCTCGTTGGCTGTCAGTATGTCCCCTTCCAGGTTGTGCACCCAGATGGCGTCGCTGGCATTGTCAAATATGTCACGGTACTGCTTGGCTATGCGCTGCTGCTGCTGATAGAGCTGGGCATTCTCCATCGTGATCCCAATCTGGCTTCCGATGGCGGTGAGCAACTCCACCTCTTCGGGGAGGAAGTAGCGTGGGCGGCGGTTGCCAACAGAGAGGGTCCCGACGACGAACCCGCGGGCTTTGAGCGGGACAAAACAAGCGGCCTCAATCTTCTCTTCCCTCACGTATTCCCTGGTAAGCCTTGGGTCATACGAGGCGTTTTCCACGATGAGTGGCTGTCCCGTGAGGGCCACCTGCCCGTTGAAACCCTCCCCTACCTTGATGTGGTCCATGTACTCGCCGAATTGATCGGAGACGCCGTCCGCCGCCATGAGCCTGAGTTCCTGGGTCGTGTCGTCCAGGGAGAAGATAGTGGCAACCTCAACCTCCATGACCTCCATCACCATGTCGAGGGCGTTGCGAAGTACGAACCCCAGTTCAAGGGACTGGCTGAGCATGCCGCTCATGGCGTTGATTGTGGCGAGCCTCTTCTCGTTGCTGCGCGCAAGGCGAATGTGGGCCTGGAGGTCTTGCTGTATGGTCTCCAGTTCGGCAGTCGCCTGCTGCCGCTCTTCCTTCCGCATCAGGCGTGCGTTGAGCCAGAAGCATGCCAGCGCGCCGATAACAACGGCGCTGAAGGATTCGAGAAGGGCATCGCCTGGGCTGGGCGAAACCAGCAGAGCCCGCGGAAGCATGATAGCCAGGGTAATGAGGCAGACTACAAGCCCTGCGCCCAGCCTGAATACGAAGGCAGCGTAGATCATCGGGAGGAGGAAGAGAATGCGGTCAATCGCATGCCGGGTCAGGCCGAATGGGGCGCCGGAGCTTGAGGCACCCGCTATCCCCAGAAGGTCAGCGTAGTGAAGTACTGCCAGCAACGCCAGTATGGCCAGGATGACCCAGAAATGAATGCTGCGAGCCATCCGGCTCAATTCGGTGACCCCGCCCCGACGTGTCCTATTGGTGGAACTCTGTCTTGCCATACGGGCCGTTCATTCCGCCTCGAGGTCTTCCAAGCTGAACCAACCTCGTTTAAGGGCGTACACTACCGCCTCAGTGCGTGAACCGACACCAAGCTTGTTGAATATGCCGCCGAAGTGGGCCTCGATGGTGCGCGTGCTCAGCGATAGTTGGTCTGCAATGTCCTTGTTGGACATGCCTTTCGCCGCCATCTTCAGCACCTTCACTTCCCTTTCGGTGAGAAGGCCGAATACCTCATGCTCGCTTGGTGTCCCTCTGAAGCGCATTAGCACCTTGCGTGCGACTGCCGGGTGAAGCACGGAATCACCCTTATGCACGGCGCGGATGGCGTCGGTAAGTTCCCTCGTGCTCACATCCTTCAACAGGTACCCCGCTGCACCTACGTCCAGCAGGGCGAAAATGTACTGGTCGTAGTCATAGGCGGTGAGCGCGAGCACTGCGGTGCTGGGGTTGACCATCGGCCATCTTCGGCAAGCCATCCAGATTCCCTCGGCCGCGCACTCGGCGCTGGAGTACCAGCGGTGGGCGGTGCGCGTAGCTGGCTG
>JAXHUA010000152.1:0-10696 GCA_034189695.1 Chloroflexota bacterium
CTCCGGACTTTGGGTGCAGGGCTCAGTTCGGAGTCAGTGTGCCAAGTGCATTAGTAAACAGGTCGACAGCACCAATATGGGAATTGCGACCTGGCATGGTGGACCGGTATGTCGACCACAGACAAAGGCTGCCGGCCGCCTGCCACGGCATCTCCCACGGAAACAGCTTGGACACAGTCCCGCGGACACTACTCTGGAAAGGAGTGGCCCACATGGCGGAGCAGCCGGGCAACGCAACGAAGCCGGAAGCAGGCGCTCAGAGTACGTACGCACTCATTGCGGCCATTGAAGCCAAGGACCCCTTCATCCGCGGCCATTCCGCCGAAGTGGCTCGCGTGGCCGTTGCCATAGCGCAGGAGCTGGGACTGCCTGAGAAGGCAATCGATTCACTGCGGGCGGCGGCGATCCTGCACGACGTTGGAAAGATCAGCGTTCCCGGGGAGATTCTCAACAAGCCGGGCCGTCTTAGCTGGGCTGAATGGCAGCTCGTAAAGACGCACGTCGCCCAGGGTCTGAGGATACTGTCCGAGGCCAACTTCCCCACGGCCGTCAAGGCGGCGGTGGCACAGCACCACGAGAGGCTCGACGGCAGCGGCTACCCGCAGGCGCTACGGGGGGATCAGATACACCTGGAGGCCCGCATCCTTGCCGTTGCCGACGTCTTCGAAGCAATGACTTCACACCGACCCTACCGTCCCGCCGCATCCGTGCAAGAGACGGTGCAATACATCAAGGACAACTCCGGCACCAAGTTCGATCCGGCGGTTGTCGATGCCTTTCTCCAGGTTCTGGGAAAGGAACAGGGCGACATCACACCGAGTTCCACTCTCAGTTCATACTCGTATTCGCATCCAGTGGGCCCAGCGGAGATGCAGATGCGACGCGGCGGCGTGCGCCGTGTCCTCCGCCGTCGCGTCCTTGTGCGCAGACGAGCCTAGGACTTCGTGACAAAGGCAGATGCTTTCGGTGCCCGAGGAATCTCGATGGGCACCAAGCAGAAAGGAGTAGAATGACGAGCGAACGCAGATTCCCGAAGCTGGCAGCGTGCCTCTGGACAAACCGCCATCTGCGCGCCATAGCCATCATAATGGTGGTGTGCTCCATGTTCTATCATTTGCCTTTTTTTGCCAGCCTCGTTGGGTGGACATCTCTCCAGGAAGCACTTGGCAGGCTTCATGAGTTCTACGGCCTCGTCTTCTTCGCGCCCGTTGTCTACGCCGCCTATGTGTTCGGCATAAAAGGGGCCGCGTTGACCGCTTTCGCCGCCATCCTGGTCATTCTGCCATATGCCGCCTCGGCCGACCCGTACGTCGAGAGCCTGCTCCGGGCCACCGCCTTCGGCATCATCCTCAGCGCCATCGGCGCCGCCGTGGCCCTGATACAGAAGGGGGACGACAAGTATCGCGACAGACTGGATGAACTCAGGCACTTGCACGACATAGGAAGACTGGCCGATACCAGTGACTCCCTCGACGAGTTCCTCTCGTCGGTCGTCCAGGTCATTCCCAACGCAATCGCCTGCCCCGAACTGAGAGTCAGCATAGAAGTGGGCGACAGAGTGTCACAGACCGCGGACTTCGCCCGCGCAAACCTGGAGTCTGTCATTACCATTCCCCTGCGTGCCAAGGACATCGTCCCGGGAGTCCTGAAGGTAGGGTGCTCTCGCAGTTACAGATTCAGTGCCCAGGAGCTCGACTTGCTGGAGTCCATCGCAGACCAGGTTGCCATTAGCATCGCCAACGCTGAGCTCCATGAGGGGACAAGGCAGAACCTGGAGCGTCTGGCTCTCATCGGCGAGACATCCAGGATCATGGCGTCCAGCTATGAGAGCAACGAAGTCTACCGAGCCTTCACTTCATCCATCGCAGAGCTCATCCATTTCGATGAAGCCAGCGTTCACCTGGTCGAAGACTCAGGCCAGAGGATGAGGGTCGTCCCTCTGCCCCCCTCAGAGCCCGCCGGTTCCGAGGCAGGTTCCACGTTCGACGTGACAGCGACGGGAACGGAATGGGTCATTCGGACCCGCAAGCCTCACATCGAGAGTGACTTGCTGAAGGAGGCCTGCTTCGCGTCCGACAAGCACCTCATTGCCCGCGGGTTCAGGTCTACGATCCGATTGCCGCTTATAGCCAAAGGCAAGGTATTCGGCACCTTCAACCTCAGGAGCGCCAGCGCCGGCACATACAGCTGGCAAGATGTCGGACTTCTGGAGCATCTCGTGGGTCAACTGGCAGTCGCCATAGAGAACGCCGCCCTCTTCTCCTGTATCCACACCCAGGAGAAGCAACTGGAGCAGACCTACGGTGCTCTCGAGGCGGCCCAGGACTACATGGCCCTGTCCGAAGGGAGGATGAAACTGCTGGCCGAGATGGCTGCAAACATGGTGGGGGACTTCAACAACGTCCTTTCCTCCATGATGAGCCGTGTTCGACAGGCCATGGAGGATACGCAGGACTCAAGGGTGCAGGAAGGTCTCGAGATCGTCGAGCGAAGCGCGCTGGACGCGGTGAACGCCATCCGTCGCCTGCACGATACGACCAGGAAACAGTTGCCTGCCGAGAAGACAACGGAGAGTGCCAACGATCTGGTCAGGGACGCCATCCAGATGGAGAAGCTGCGCAGACTGGAACATGGCGACGCGGGCAGCGATGGGTTCGACATCGCCCTCGCCTGCCGGAAGGAATCGCCAACCCGCGAGAGCGAGGTGGAGATCAGGAAAGCAGTGATGAACATCCTCATCGGCGCCATGAACGGCACATCCCAGTCAGCCGACTTCGGAGAGTCTGTAGCCGAGGAGCCGGGTCTGGCCGCCATAGGTGAAGACGAGGTGTCGGCAGTGCAACCGATCGCCATTGCCGACCTCAAGGGCAATCTGATATACACCAACGCCTCTTTCCTCAGACTGTGGGGATATGGCACCGAGAACGAAGTGCTGGGCAGGCCGATTGAGGAGTTCTGGCACTTCGATCACGCTGAACCGGCGCGGGAGTCATTCCCCAAGGCGGCCGCCTGGCAGGCCGAGTCAACGGCGACCAGGCGAGACGGCTCAACATTCGACGTTCAGGTCAATGCCACGATGGTAACGGAGGTGGGCAAACTCATCTGCATGAGAGCCACGTTCGCCGACATCACCAAGCGCAAGCAGGCCGAGAGGGACATCAGAGGAAGCTTCGAGCGACTGCGAAAGGCACTGGAGGAGACCATATCCGTGCTCACCTCAACCATGGAGAGGAACCACCCCCGCATAGCACTGCACCAGCAGCGCGTGGCACGCCTCGCCTCCGCCATGGCCAGGGAGATGGAGCTTCCCGACCAGCAGACGTACGAGGTCTATCTCGCCGCGAGCCTCCACGACATTGGCAAGATAGACCTGCCTCCTGAGGTCCTCGACGAGCCCGGATGGCTGGGAGACCTGGAGACCGCCGCCGTACTCAAGACTCACCCTCAACTGGGATACGATATGGTCAGAATGCTCCCATTCAATGGACCTGTTGCCCAGATAATCCTCCAGCACCATGAGCTGTACGATGGCACCGGCTATCCGTCGGGCCTGTCAGGAGAGGACATCCTCATAGGAGCAAGAATTCTTGCGGTGGCAAACGCAATGGAGAACCTGATGTCAGAGCAATCTCACCAGTTCGATGAGGGACTCACTGAGGCCCTGGAAAAGATAGCCCACGAGAGAGGCAATCGCTATGATCCCCATGCGGTGGATACGTGCCTGCGGCTATTCGTTGAGAAGGGATTCGACTTCGAGAAGACACAGACCGACGGTAGTGACGAACCGTGCCTCTAGTTGCGAGGACTCAACCTTGCGGCCCCAGCACAGAGCCAGACTCCGAGGACATTACACCCCGCCACGTCTCCCCACTCCCCATCGATACTCCGTCGAGCGAGCCGTCAGGCTTTGGCACGACGCTGGCGTAGAAGCAGCCCCCTCACTTGTTGCGCCTCCCCGTACAACTCCTGCGCCGTGACGTCCGGCAGGCAACTGATCAACAGCCCAATGGACGGCGCTTCCCCAACAGCCACTACGTTGTCGAACAGGTCGCCGTAGAGGTCGTCATCGTCCTTCTTCTGCTCCCCGGGTGAAGCGGTGCCCATCACACAAGAGGACCCCACATCCGTTGACGGGTCTGCATCCAACTCAGGGGTATCGGCTTCCCCGTCGCGCACCTCGAGCTGCCTCTCTTCCCTGATGTGCTTCATCCGAAGCAGATCTGGTTCTTTCTGCTGCGCTGAAGCATCAGCCAGAACCCCTTCCTCTGCCCTGGACTTGGCAGCTCTATCCACGGGCCGTCTTCGCCGCGTGGTCTTCGGTGACTTCCTCCCCCGCTTCTTGCGGAGGAGCCCACGCGAGTTCCGAATAGCGCTAAGCAGTGACACAGCAGCGTCCTTTCATTTTCACACGCGCTCCGCGAGCATACAATCGAGAATGGCGCATGCATTCACCGGAAATGGCCGTCACGGTAAGCCTTCGAGAGAATCCCGTACACATCATAGAAATTGGTGTTGCCACGTTCCTGCATTCGCCGTAGCACCTCAGCCCGCATCCTTATCTGATCGTAGATCTTTCGCCTATCATTGCGGGCTATGCCACGCCTAGGTGCTATCTTCTCCTCCAGCAAGTACGAGTTCATATGACCAGAGAACTTGAACTTGTCCTCTACTGGGTCCCAGGTGAACGCCTCGATGAAGGAGAACGAATCGGATACTGAATCGTAACCGACTATCTCGTTTATGCTGGTGACACGTCTCGCCGTCTTCCCGTTGGGCAGGTGAACCATCTGCGTGATCACCACGACGTTCAGATTGTCTACATAGGTCTTGGGCACCTTGATCGGCTCTCCCGTCAGCCGCTGCACGAGCTTGGCCACGGAGGCCGCGTGGAAGGTGCTGATGCAGGCATGGCCCGTTTGCATCGCCTGGAAGGCTATGGCACCTTCCTCACCGCGTATCTCACCCACTATGATCAGGTTCGGCCTCTGGCGCAGCGAGGCCTTCAGAAGGTCAAACATGGTGACGTCCGATCCCCCACCATCCTTGACCGAGCCGCGCGTCACGCCCCGAATCCAGTTCGGATGGGGGACCTGTACCTCTGGCGTATCCTCAATACTCACGATCTTGGCGTTCGGCGAGACGAACGTACACAATGCGTTCATAAGCGTGGTCTTTCCCGACGCCGTCTCACCAGACACGAAAACATTCATGTGCTCCTGAAGAATCAGCGAGAGGTACGCGGCCATCTCGTGGTCGAGGGACCCCTGCTGGAGGAGCTCCACAATGCTCATGGGTACGGGCGAGAACTTCCGTATGGTGAAATTGCTGCCCCTCTTCGACACATCGGTGCCGTAGGTGATATTGATACGTGAGCCGTCCGGCAACGTGGCGTCAACGACAGGCTTGCGGAACGTCACCGGATGTCCAATCTTCTCGGCAAGGGTCACGACGAAGCGGTCCAGTTCTTCGTGTGTGTCGAACTCGATCGCCGTTTTGAGCGCGCCGAAGACCCTGTGTTCGGCGAAGATGGCTCCAATGCCCGAGCACGAGATGTCCTCTATGTTCGTATCCACGATCATCGGCTCAAGCACTCCGAGCCCCTCCAGCTTGCGTCGCACCAGGTACCGCAAGGCCTGGTACTCCGCCGGACTGAGCACGAGTGCCTCACCCTTCCGGCCATTGCCACCCTGGGAAGTCCGCTGACCACTCTTACGTTTCTGCAACGCCGGCTTTCTGCCGTTTCCCCCTCGCACGCTTACCATCCTGTCGACGATCTTCAGTATGGCTGCCACCCGCTTGTTCGGGTCCTCGGAGTCCTCAAGCTCGTCGATGTAGTCGGCGATGCGGTTTTCGATCTCGTCGAGCAACTCGCCAGCTTTCTTCCCCTCCATAGCCAGGCTTGGCTCAATCGGAATGTAGTGGTTTCGTACGTCTTCATGGTTTGCCAGTATGTGGACGAATGACCTGGCCTCAATCGGATAGAGAAGGTTCGGGTTCTTCATGCCCTTCATGCTTCCATCGAGCTTCTCATGGAACTCCGGCATCCCCACATCTCTGACCGGAAGCATGTGCAGGTACTGCAGGAGATGCGCGTTGCCCTTGCACGCCGCCTTGAGCGACGGGGGCAACTTGGGATACGCCGGGCACTGGCCTGGGTGCACGCCGCACCTCTTCATACAGTCCCGTGGGCAGGGCCTCGCTTCAAACGGTAGCCGGAACAAGCCCTCCTCCTCACACCCTGGCCTTGGCCAGAGGAATAGGTCTCATCCCTATGCCCGGTTCGATCTCGAAGCTCACCACGTCTCCCGTGGGTCGGTCGGCACCACGGACCTTCAAGACCTCGAGGGTCTTCACCAGGCGGTCGCCCACGGACTCGAGCTTCAGCCTCAGATGCGCGTCGCACAGAGACCGAGTCCGCGTCAGTACCTCCTCATCAAACGAATATGAGTGAGCCACGAGGAGTACAGACCGGTCTTCACGACACAGGTCCTTACACCCTGTGAAGAAGTCTATGATGGATACAGGGTCGCTGTGTGCAACGAGCAGTGTAATGGAATCGACCACGATCAGCTTGAAATGCTTAGGCAGGCTGAAGAAGTGTCCTACCAGGAGATTGAACGGCCTCTCCATATCCCCTAGGTCGCTGCGCCACGCCAGGGGGTAGACCCGAAAACGGTCAGTAAGGAAGTAGTCGAGCGTGTGGAGGGCAAGTGAGTCCATTTGGGCAATCAGGCTCTTCACAGTGTTCTCCATGGTGTAGTAGGCCACCGAGAGGCCAGCGATTGTGAGAGCACCATGGGTCAGGTGCTGGCTGATGACGCTCTTCCCTGCGTCGGAGTGCCCCTCAACGAGGCACAGTGAGCCTATGGGGATACCCCCACCGAGCTTCTCGTCCAGGTCCCGCGTGCCCGTCAGTATTACACTCCTGCCATCCAGTTCCTCAGTCATCAAAGCTCACCTTTTGTCTTAGTAGCACGGTATCACACACTTCCTAGTTTATTAGCATCTTTGAAGACGGTCTTTTGCGAGAACAGCCATTATAACATAATGGCTACCTGAAAGCAATAGTTCTTGCTCTCATATTGCATTCCGGGACAGTCGCTCGCCGACTGAACCTTGTCAGCCGACGGACGCCTTTGACGCACTTCCGTACGCCAGAGACTAGCTCGGCCATAATCCCCCAGGGCCCCATCAACGGTTCGAGCCGTCCACCAGAATCCCGTGCAACTCGAGAGTCAACCTGCTCCAGACGTCGGCCGGACTCGGCCCCATCGACTGCTCCGACACCACCGCCGCCAGATGCAGAATGATCTCCTTCATCTCAGCGGACAGGTTTCCACGAACACTGTACGCCTCGAGAAAGGTCGGGAGCTGTGGTGTCCCTATCTCCTTCTTGGCCACCGAGACCCAGCGTATGAGATTGGGCAGCTGGTTGGCTTGCAGGATTGCCCCATTCTCCTTCACCATCATCTTCTCCTCCTTGATTTCCTCTGGCAGCCTCTCCTCAGCAGGCATCACCGGCTTCTCGTCTTCCCGCCGCTGCTCCGGCACGGTCGTATCATCGGCCGCAAGACTGCCCAATTCCTCAGTCAGTTGCTCGTCCCCCAGTTGCTGCTCAAACGGCAGCAGCGGTTCCAACGGCGGATGCCCGACCGTCTCCGGAAGCACCTCGTCCATCAGTTCTTCAAATTGCTCATACTGCGGTTCCCGCTGGGGCACAGCGCCAGCCAGGTGTTCAACAGGAGGCATCCGTTTCTCCTCCAGTGACACCGCCTGCGGCACTATTTCACCACCAAGGACAAGTTCGCGGATGTCTGAGAGGGACTGCTTCACTTCCCCCTTGATCAGCTTGAACTCGCCCTCAAGGTCTTCAACCCTCTTCTTCATCTCCATCCTCCTCCATCCTCTTTTCTGACCGGATTTGGGAAGGTGTTCTCCCCATGCCTGACTCGACCCGAAGCGGCGTGTATGCCTCCATGAGCGAAGCGCGCATGTCAAGGAGAATCCGCCTTATCTGGTCCCTTTCCTTAGGGAACTCGTCTTCGAGTACCTTCAATCTTGCCTCAAGCTCCATGCCACACCTTCACATTTGAATCGACGAGAACACCGAAGCCGCCACTGGCGGAAGGAACACTAGGCAGGCCCCCGAGATGGCGCCTGTGATCCCCAAATCATACAGCAGCTTCCACCTGCTACCCCCATCCGCTATCGTCGCAGCAAGCGCGTTGGCCACCGTGAACACCAGGACGAGGGGCAGCACCATGCCGTGCATGAACTCCAGGCCAGCGAAGTTGAAGGTGTTAAAGGCCGCGGCGTTTGCGCCAGCCTGTCCACCCGACAGGTCCGGCATTGACTGCTGAGCCATGGCAATCATCGATCCGAAGATCGTTATGACCTCAGTTACGAAAACCAGCAGCACAACGATGGCGGCATGCATCGTGATGCAAAGCCAACGGAAGGGAGACGTCAGCGTTTTCCGTTGCGCCCGCAGCATGGCTATCTTGCTGGCGAAAAGAGAGGCGTGATATCCAGCCTGCTCCGGTTCACCACCCAACTCCACAGCATCATAGAACATGGTCATGCTGCGTTTCGCCAGTTCGCTGCCCGTTTCGTCTACGAAGCGTTGCCAGCACATCTTGGCGCTCAGCCCCGACACCAGCCTGGCGGACAGACGTTTGACCTCCGGTCGGAGGTAGTTGATGGCGTTGAGGTCCAGGCGCCCGATAGCATCCTTGATCGTTGTGCCGATGGCCGAGGAGACACCACCGAGAGACCTGAGAAACGGTCCCACTTCCATGTCTTTCTTCGTCACCTTCTTGTCAGCGGACATGGCGATGAAGCCCACGGGCATGACAAGGGCTGACGCTATGATGAGTATCCATCCCGGGTTTGCCCCCGACACCAGGAGCCCTATTCCCACCACCGCAGCGACGGGAACGAGGACCTTCAACACTTTCTGGACTCGGTTCCGTCTGGAAGAGCCCGCCCAGTTGACGACGGTCGCCTCCTGTGGTGACATGAGGTATATCAACCAGACCCCCACGCTCGTTGTCCCAATGCAGATCCCCACCAGTCCCAGTATGAAGCCCAGGCCGATCTTCCATATCATGGTCGATACCAGGCCAACGATTACTACGAGGACGGATGAGAGAATCAGCGACACGTAGGCGTCAGACCACTTCCTCAAGCCCTCAAGCTTCCTGCCGTAGTCGTTCACATAGGCATTCGCATGTGCCTCGGCTTCTCCCGCCAAGAACTCGCCTTCCGGCTCTCCAGAGACCAGCGCACTCGAGAACCGCAGGAGCAGGCCTCTGATCTCCTCCTGGTCGATGTTCTCACCTACCACGCGGCAGGACTTCGCGTAGTCGTACCCCAGCTTGGTGCTCGTCCTTTCCACCCTGCGGAAGTACTGTGACGAACTACAGTCCAGTTCGGCTGAGTTCATGAAGACACGCTTCCGCGGAACACCTGCGGAAGCTATGACAGACATGTACGAGAGCTGGTAGAGCAAGTCGAAATCGGAGCAAGCACCGTTCCCTTTACTCCGGCTTGCTCCGCCGAGCCACGTGGGCATCTTCTCGCGCAGCGCCTCGCTGTTCATGCCGCCTTCCCTTTCACGCTCTGAACCTCACCCTCACGGCGTGTAGCCCGCAAACGTGGCTGACGCTGGAATGCCATTGGGAGTGGTCACCACAATGAGATTGGTTGTGCTTCCGCCAACCAACGGGTCCAGCCCTACCTCTATCACTAGCTCCTCCCCCGGATTCAGGATCCCGGGCTCAAATACCTCGGGGATGCCCCCCTCCGCGTCCAGGTAGATCATCTTCTTCGACCACTCATTGCTGGCCGGCGCTCCGTCCACGTAGGGAAGCCACCTCACGTGATATGAGCCGTCGGTATCGTAGTACTGTACGATGACGTCCCAACTAGCGAAACCAGCTAGTTTCGTCTGTCCGCTGTTACGCAACGTCACCTCCAGTCTGTCAGCGGAGGGCTGAGTCGCATCGAGCGGAGTGACCTCTGTCCTCATTATGTCCTCAGTCCGTGCACTCATCTCCTCCAGCCCAGCCGAGCTGCTGTCCAGCGATGACATGAATCCCTGCGCCAGCGTCATCCCGCCCAAAACAATGAGGGCTATGCAAATTAGGGCAATAATGGCAGTCTCCATCGTCCTCTACCCCTACATACTGAAGTAATACTCATCTGACACACCATTCGGTATCACAAGCTTGACGTAGTAGGTCCCGCTGCCGAAGTCAGTGTCATCCGTTACTGTGATTTTCACCGTGGCGCCGACGCTCCATTCGCTGTCATTCTCGATGACGTATTCCCATCGAGGGTAGTCATCCCCGGCGTCACCCACGTACGGAACGCGCCAGAAGTCACTCTCCTCACCAAAGAAAAGATCGCTCTCATCGACCGAGTCGATACGCGCACTGCCCACATTCTTGACCCACACGTAGACCACCTTGGGATCCGTCGCATTCGCTGCATGCAGAATGCTTACGCGGCTCTTCATACGCTCGTCTATCGTCTCGCCCATGCTGACCATAGCCTGGCTGGAGCGATTCACCTCATCCCGGTACGCCAACTCGAGATGCGCCGCAAAAGTATGTTCTACCAAATTGTGCACCAAAAGCCAATTGTCGAGGGCATCGTCGCGCGCACGCCGCCCGACGCGTACGCTTTTATTGAC
>JAXHUA010000153.1:0-13220 GCA_034189695.1 Chloroflexota bacterium
GGATGACTGCCTTCCGGTGATAACCCGTCACCTGAGTGAACTCGTCCAGTATCACCCCTTTCCCGTTGCGGTTGGCCCTCTCGTACCTCTCCTTCATCACCTCGGTATACTCTGTCACGCTCGCTCTACTCATGCCTCTCATTGGGTAACACCTTTTTTGAGGCAACGATACCCCACCCGGTAACATTTATTATGAGGCAATTCGGACACTTGACAGCTGTGTGTGAATCTGCGTAACATAGGCGGACGAAGGTCGCCTGCCTCTGATGTCGCACCCAGCGACGTCGTTGTATGTTGGCGCCCGTGGGCACATCGGCGACCGCTACCGCCAGACACGTGGGGGAAGTGTCGGAACTGGTAGACGAGCATGACTTAGGATCATGTGCCTGAGGGCGTGGGGGTTCGAGTCCCCCCTTCCCCATTTGGCAAGAGGTATTCGGTCGCGAGAGGAGGGCCTATCGCGGAAGCGTTTCGGGCCATGGGCCTGAGGTCGCAAGACCGGAACTGGAATTCTTGATGATCATGTTATAGCAAGGAGGAGACAGTATGAACATCCAGGCCCTTATTATGGGGGTGATCTTCTTCATCATGGCGTTCATCGGCGCCATCATGGGGCTGTTGACGTCGATCGCGCCGTTCTTCCTGGCGCACTTTCTGCCGGCGTTGCTCATTCTGGTCTGTGCCCTGATGTTCTTCCTGTGGCAGGGGGCGGGCAAGGGGATCAAGCTGACGTTGGCTGTCGTATCGTTGATCCTCGGGTTGTGGCTGGTGGTCAACATGGCGGGCCAGCTCGTCACGCCGGCGGCCGCCGACATGACCGGCATTGTGAAGGCAGCGTTCGCCCTGTACTTCGGTGGGGTCGGCGGGCTGATCGCGCTCGTGGGTTCCATCTTCGGAATCCTCTCGGCACTGGGCACCGCGAAGCAATAGGCATTCTTTGAAGTTCCCGTTTGGGATGTTATCAGAAGTCTCCCAGCATCATGGCTGGGAGACTTCTCTATTGCCTTTCTCATTGAGAGGACGTGGCCGATATGCTAGGATTCTTCTGAGATGGAGCAGAGCCACATACGCAACTTCTGCATCGTAGCCCACATCGATCACGGCAAGTCCACTCTGGCCGACCGTCTGCTCGAACTCACCGGCACCGTTGGTGGGAGGGACATGCGCGAGCAGTACCTCGACCAGATGGACCTTGAGCGCGAGCGGGGCATCACCATCAAGGCCTCGGCGGTGCGGATGGCCTATCGGGCCCGGGATGGCAATGAGTACCAGTTGAACCTCATCGACACGCCGGGCCACGTGGACTTCACCTATGAGGTATCGCGGAGCCTGGCCGCCTGCGAGGGCGCCGTCCTGGTGGTCGACGCCACCCAGGGGATCGAGGCACAGACGCTGGCCAATATCTACATAGCCATGGAGCAGAACCTGGTGCTGATCCCCGTGGTGAACAAGATCGACCTGTCTATCGCCCAGCCGGAGAAGGTGGCCCGGGAGATGCAGACCCTCATCGGATTCAGTCCCGATGAGGTCATTTTCACCTCGGCGAAGGAGGGCACGGGGACCGCCGACGTCCTTGACGCCATAGTCCAGAGAATCCCACCGCCAGGGGGCAATGCACGGCAGCCGCTTCGGGCGCTCATCTTCGACTCGGAGTATGATTCGTATCGTGGCGTAATCGCCTATCTGCGAGTTGTCGACGGTGCGGTTGTGGGGGGGAGGCCGCTGCGCCTCATGGCGACGCGCAGGACATTCGAGCCTCTTGAGGTGGGCGTGTTTCGGCCCGCGCAGACCCCTGTGGAGTGGCTGAGGGTTGGTGAAGTGGGCTACGTGGCCACCGGCTTGAAGAACGTGGGTGAGTGCCGCGTGGGGGATACCATCACCTACGAGGAGCACGGCGCTGATGAGCCTCTTCCCGGGTACCGCCCCATAAAGCCCATGGTCTTCGCCGGCCTCTATCCTCTCGAAGGCGATGACTACTTCCTGCTCCGCGACGCTCTGGAGAAGCTGAGCCTCAATGACGCCTCTCTCTCATTTGAGCCTGAGACGAGCGCGGCGCTGGGCTTTGGCTTCCGCTGTGGGTTCCTGGGAACGCTCCATATGGACATCGTAAGGGAGCGGTTGAGAAGGGAGTACCGGCTCGACCTGGTCGCTACCGTGCCGAGCGTCGCTTACCAGGTGGTGACGAACGATGGGCAGGAGGCGACCATCGACAACCCTTCGCGGTTGCCGCCCATGAGCGAGGTCAGCGAGTTGAGAGAGCCGTGGATGTCGGTCAGCATCATAAGCCCCAGCCGGTACATAGGCGCGGTGATGGAGCTTCTCAGGGAGCGAAGGGCGGACTACAGGACGATGGAGTACTTCCAGGGCGATGGGGACAAGCCTTCGGAAGCAGGCGAAGGCCAGCGGGTGCTGCTACAGTACGACGTTCCGCTGGCGGAACTCATCGTCGATTTCTACGACCAGCTCAAGTCGCGGACTCAGGGCTACGCGTCGATGGACTACGTCTTTTCCTCTTACCTGCCCGCCCGCATGGTCAAGCTGGACGTCCTGGTGAACGGGCAGCCAGTCGATGTGCTTTCCTTCATCGTTCCCGCCGACCGCGCTTATCAGAGGGGGCGGGCCCTGGCCCGGAAGCTGCGTGAACTCATTCCAAGGCAGCTATTCGACGTTGCGATTCAGGCAGCCATTGGCAATCGTGTCATCGCCCGCGAGACCGTACGGGCACTGCGCAAGGACGTAACCGCCAAGTGCTACGGTGGTGACGTGACCAGGAAGCGCAAGCTACTCGAGAAGCAGGCGGCGGGCAAGAAGAGGATGAAGAAAATGGGGCGTGTGGAGATCCCGTCCGACGCGTTCATTGAAGTCCTCAGGCTGGAAGAGTGACCGGCTGGGTCGCCGGCCTGGCTACAGGTCGGCTGCCATCTCCTTCACGTATCGCCGGAAGTCGGCGCCAATCCGGGGGTCCTTGAGCGCGAGGGCCACGGAGGTCTTGAGCCAGCCGAGTGGCTTTCCGGCGTCGTAGTACGTACCCTCGAATTCACACCCGTATACGGGTTCCTGTCGCAGAAGGAGAGCCAGGGCGTCGGTGAGCTGGATCTCACCGCCCTTGCCCGGTGATGTGGCGCGCAGGGCATCGAAGACCTGTGGAGTGAGCACATAGCGCCCCAGTATCGCCAGGCGGGACGGAGCCTCGTGGCGGTCTGGCTTCTCGACCATGTCGAGGATCTGGTAGACCCGGTCAGCCTTCTTCTCAGGCTTCACGATGCCGTACCTGCCGGTCTCCTCCTCCGGTACCTCCTGGAGTGCGATTACGCAGCCCTGGTAGCGCTCGTAGACCTCGAGCATCTGCCTGGTGACCGGCACGCCGGCGTCGAATACGTCGTCCGGCAGCAGGACGGCGAACGGCTCATTGCCGACGAGTTGGCTGGCGGTGAGAACAGCGTGCCCCAGCCCCAGTTGCCCCGGTTGACTCACGTAGCGTATGTCGGCCAGGCTGGGGATGCGCCGCACCTGGTCGAGCAATCCCTCCTCCCCCTTCTGCTCCAGCGCGGATTCGAGGTCGGGGGACGGGCCGAAATGGCTTTCGATGGCGCCTCGGGACTGGTAGGTGACGATGATGACGTGCTCGATACCCGAGGCGACCGCCTCTTCGACGATGTGCTGGATGAGAGGTCTGTCGAGGAGAGGGAGCATTGCCTTGGGGACCGCCTTGGTGACTGGCAGGAATCTGGTACCCCAGCCGGCCGCAGGTATCACGGCCTTGCGGACGTTCATCACAGTCCACGTATTTTACACGAAGCCCTTCGCCTCGGGCAAGCTGCCGCGGGGGCGCCGGCGGCCAGTTCGGGTTGACAGGTATCGACACCGTCGAATAGCATTAGCATGAGGTCGTGCTAGGCGGGGAGTTAGCGGTGCCCTGAACCTGCAATCCGCTATAGCAGGGCTGAATCCCTGCTCGAGGTCCTAGGCTGTTTGGGACTACACCTGCTGGGCGGTGTTGAAGGCTGGGTCCTGCGCGGCAGAGCACTACGAACCCCGTCAGGTCCGGGAGGAAGCAGCGGTAAGTAGTAGCTTCTGGGTGCCGCAGGTTTGCCTGGCCGGAGCTGGTCAGCCGGGGCAAGCCAGGGAGCGGGGTCGACAGCAGGTGCACGACCTTAACTTATTGTGGGTGCGGGTTGCTTCTCAATAGGACGAAACGGGAGCTGCGGCGTCTCAACCTTCGTGCGCGGAAAGGTCTTGGCCAGCACTTCCTCATCGACGAACAGGCGCTCAGGCGCATAGTAGCGGCCGCGGAACTGATGCCTGCGGACGTCGTGGTCGAGGTGGGGCCGGGGTTGGGAATCCTCACCAGGGAGCTGGCGGCGCAAGCCGGAACGGTTGTCGCCATCGAGGTTGATAGTAAGCTGGCATCCGCGCTGAAAGAGGCGTTGCCTTCCCCGTCAAGTGTCGTTGTCATCAACGAAGACGTCCTGCAGGTCGAGCCGGTCAGACTGCTGGAGACGGCCCGGGTCGCTCCGGACGTCCGATACAAGGTTGTCGCCAACCTCCCCTACTATGTTGCGTCGGCGGTAGTGCGTCACTTCCTCGAGTCGACGGCAAAGCCCTGCGTCATGGTGGTCACCGTCCAGAAGGAGGTGGCCCAGCAGATGGTGGCTCCAGTGGGCAGAATGAGCCTGCTCAGCGTGAGCGTGCAGTTGTATGGTAGCCCCGAGATTGTGGCCCACGTGCCGGCGTCAGGCTTCCACCCGCGTCCGAAGGTGGACTCGGCGGTCGTTCGCATCCGCGTCTACGACGAGCCCCTGTTCCACATGAACGAGGCGGCGTTCTTCCGTCTGGTCCGGGGCGGTTTCGCCGCGCCGCGCAAGCAACTGCACAACTCCCTGGCACTGGGACTGGGAGTGCCGCCGGGGGATGCGGCGTCGCTGCTGGACAGGGCCGGCATCGGCCCGAAGCGCCGCGCGGGGACGCTGAGCCTGGAGGAATGGCACAGGGTCTACACGGTGCTGAACGAGGAGCGATGATTACGGTTCCAGCGTACGCCAAAATCAATCTGACGCTTGAGGTTCTCGGCAGGCGCTCCGACGGGTACCACGAGGTGTTCACAGTGTTCCAGGAGATCGGCCTTAAAGACGATGTTCTCCTGGAGGAGGACGCCGAGATAGGCTGCGAACCGCCGGAGAAGCTGGTGCTGAAGGCAGCCGGGCTTCTCCAGGGATTGTCTCGCTGCGGCCGGGGGGTGGCGATCAGGATCGACAAGGGCATTCCCGTTGCAGCCGGGCTCGGTGGTAGTTCGAGCGATGCCGCCGCCACGCTGCGAGGGCTTGATGACCTGTGGGAGCTTGGGCTGACCGTGGACACGATTGTCGACGTGGGGGCGAGCGTAAGCTCTGATACGTCGTTCTTCCTCTATGGCGGAACGGCGCTCGGCGAGGGGCGCGGCGAACGGATTACACTGCTGCCGCCTCTGCCTCCTTGCTGGGTGGTGCTGGTCAGGCCGCCGGTCGATGTGCCGCCGAGCAAGACGGCCGCGCTGTACGCTTCACTGAGCGGTGCGGACTTCACCAACGGCCAGTTCGGCAGATGGCTCATCGACCGTCTTCAACGGGGCGCTGGCGTAGACCATAGCTGTCTGTTCAATGCCTTCGAGCGGGTGGCGTTCGAGGCCTTTCCCGGGCTGTCAGGGTACTGGCGGCGGTTCGAGGAGCTGGGCGCCGACGGCGTTCACCTCGCCGGTTCCGGGCCGAGCATGTTCACTCTGGTGGAGGATGAGGGCCGCGCGGGGCAACTGTGGCGTCGCCTGAAGAACGAGGGTCTGGAGACGTACCTTGTTGAGACGAGAAGAAGGGCCTGAGAACGGTCCTCAAGGCGAGGCGCAGCCGGCGACGAAAGCGGGCGGGCGAGTGAGGCGCTGGCTGCTTCTGGCCGTTCTCATCGTCGTGTCCCTCGGCATTGGAGTCGGCATCTACGTGATATCTCCGTACCTGGGGCAGTTCGTCAAGTACGGCTACGCCGGAGCTTTCCTGGTGACGCTGATTTGCAGTGCCACCATCTTCTTCCCCACCCCGGGGTTCATCATTGTCTTCGCCATGGTGGTGAGCCCGGCGTTCAGCTGGCCGCTGGTAGCTCTCATGGCCGGTCTCGGGGGCGGGCTGGGTGAGTCCACGGCGTACCTTGCGGGATACGGGGGCAACGTCATCATAGCTCCCGAGCAGTGGAGACGGTACAGGAGGGCCGAGGAGTGGACGAGGCGGTATGGGGGCTTTGCCGTCTTCCTTTTCTCGCTGGCGCCATTCCTCCCGTTTGACTTGGCGGGGATTGTCGCCGGCGGAATGAGGTACCCCTACTGGCGGTTCCTGTCGGCAACGCTGGCCGGGCGCATAATCAGGTCCTTCAGCGAGAGCTACCTGGTGTATATCGGGTGGAGAATGCTGCCGGGGTTTGGCCACTTCCTGTCCACGTTGGACTGGTGGGGCTGGCTCCTGGTGGTGGGTGGCATCGTGGTCATCGTGGTGGGCGTCGTGGCGCTGGTGTTGTGGCGGAGGCACGTTGGAGCGCGGAACGCCATGACGGACCTGCAAGGAGGGGGCAAACACTGACGGCGCAATGATAGTCGACATGCACGTGCATACATGGCGGGGTGGGTACGACAGCTGCCTCAGGGTTCCGTCGCTTGTTGAGGAGGCCAGGGCCAAGGGCGTGGGTGGCGTGTGTCTGACGGAGCACATGCATTTCTGGAGCCAGGAGGAGCTGCACAGCCTCGACCCGCATCCCGGCGTCGTCCTGATTGGCGCGATAGAGGTCGAGACGGACATGGGCCATATGCTTGCCTACGGGTTGAAACACTACGTCTCCGGCATCCACAGGGCAGGCGAGTTGCGACGCGTGGTCGATGACCTGGGCGGCTTCCTCGTCGCCGCTCATCCGTTTCGGATGTTCTTTCAATTGGAGGACTTCAGCGTGCGGCCGAGGCGCCCGTGGACGCAGGCTGTGGCCGACGCCGTGGAGCTTCCGTCGCTTCGGGTGGTGCATGCGATGGAGGTAGTCAACGGGGGGTGTACCGAGCGTGAGAACGCCCTGGCGCTTGAGGTGGCGGGGATACTCGGCATGCCGGGCGTAGGCGGGAGCGATGCCCATTCGGAAGGCAGCGTGGGGTGCTTCGCTACCATCTTCGAGCGTGACGTGTCGGGTGAGGCCGACCTCATTGGCGAGCTCAAGGCGGGACGCTTCCAGCCGGCCAGGAGGCTCCCCAGCGGGGAGTTCCTTTCGTGCTGGGATGAGGTTGGACGGGAACAGCTCTGATGAATATCACGTGTGTAGCCCTCGACCTGGAGACGACCGGGCTTGACCCGCGCGTCGACGAGATTATCGAGATAGGGGCGGTCAAGTTCGAGGGTCGGAGCGTGCTCGACACGTTTCAAACGCTGGTGAAACCAGCGCAGGCTCTCCCGTATCGTATCCAGCTCCTTACGGGAATCACCGCAGCGGAGCTGGAGGAGGCGCCGAGCGCGCCGGTTGCCCTCAGCGAGCTTCACGACTTCCTGGCCGGACACCCGGTTGTGGGGCAGAGCATATCCTTCGACCTGGACTTCCTGACTGAGCACGGGCTTGGCGTGCCCAACCCAGCCTACGACACGTTCGAGCTGGCGGCGATGCTGCTGCCCGGTCTGCGCGACTACAGCCTGTCGGCATTGGCTGACACACTGGACGTGTTCTACACCACGCGCCACCGCGCCCTGCCCGATGCGATGCTGGCCAAAGACGTGTTCCTGGCCCTGCTCGACAGGGCCCGTGGTCTGGACCTGTCTGTCATAGCTGAGGTCGAACGGCTGGCGAAGGACATCGACTGGCCGCCCGCGCTTCTCTTCCGGCGGATCGCGGACGAAAAGACGGGCGACGTGTTCTGCCAGATACCTGGGCTTGAGCTGTCCCCCGGCGACAGGAGGAAGGGTGGCCGGCTCGCACCGGCGTCGCGTCGCATGCCTCTGGACCTGGACCGGCTGGCGAACATGTTGGGCGCCGACGGAATCATGGCCAGGGCCGTCCCCGGTTTCGAGCGCCGGCCGGAGCAGGTGAAGATGCTGGCAGCGGTGGCGGACGCACTCAACCGGGGCGAGCATCTGGTGGTTGAGGCGGGCACGGGCACTGGCAAGTCCATGGCCTACCTGGTACCGGCGAGCCGCTTCGCCGTTGAGAATGGGCTTCCCGTCGTGGTCTCGACGAATACCATCAACCTGCAGGACCAGTTGATCGCCAAGGACATCCCGGACCTGGTGCGCGCTTTCGAGGAAGGGGGGATCAGTCCGCCACGCTACGCCCAGCTCAAGGGGCGTAACAACTACCTGTGCGTGCGACGCTGGAACTCGCTGCGGCACGGCCAGTCCCTCACCGAGTTGGAGGCCAGGTTCCTGTTGCGCACGCTCGTATGGGCTTGCACCACGGTCTCGGGCGACAGGGCGGAACTCAACCTCACGGGTGAGGAGCCGTCCATCTGGAACAGGGTCTGTGCTCAGTCGGAGAGCTGTCTTGGTGCTCGCTGCCCGCACCAGAGAGGAGGGGTGTGTTTTCTGCACCGGGCGAGGCGCGCGGCGGAAAAGGCCCACATTCTCGTTGTCAACCATGCGCTACTGCTCTCGGACCTGGCCTCGTCCGTTCAGGGCAGGGTGATACCCGACTACAGCCATCTAGTCGTCGATGAGGCGCACCACCTCGAAGAGGAGGCCACGGAGCAATGGGGCTTCGAGATTGGCGCGTATCGACTGGAAGGCTTCCTGGACCGTTTGGCGGGTGGGGCTGGGACGGAGGGACACGGGGGCTTCCTGGGTGAGTTCGGAGGTCATTTCAGGGGGAGTTCGGTCTCTCCAGCGCTCAGAGAGGGCGTGGCAAGGGAAACAGAGGCGGCGCAGCGTGCTGTGCAGGGCTGCCGTCCGCTTCTGCGGACGTTTCTGGACACACTCTCGCATTTCATCGAGGCTCACGCGGAGGAGCCGGGGGCATATGACCGCCGTTTGCGGCTGACGAACGCGGTGCGCCGGCAGCCGGGATGGGACGACGTCGAGCTGGCCTGGGAGAACCTGAGCCTGGCCGTGGCGGACGTCGATTCATGCCTGGGCCGCCTGTGTGGCATGATGGAGCCGCTGCCGGATGCTGGCGTGCTGGACTACGACGACCTTGTGATGGAACTTGGTGCCCTGGTGCAGTGGGGGGCGGAACTCACAGAGCAGGGCAACGCGGCGGTCTTCGGGCAGAACGGGGGAATGGTCTACTGGGCTTCGCTGAGGCAGGCCAGGGGCAGCCCGACGCTCAATGCGGCGCCGCTACACGTGGGGAACGTTCTTGCTGACGAACTCTTCGCCCGGAAGGAGTGCGTGGTGCTCACCAGCGCCACCCTGAGCACGGAGGGCGGCTTCGAGTACGTCAGGGGGCGGCTTGGTCTGACTGAGGCAAACGAACTGCTCCTCGGCTCGTCATTCGACTACGAGCGGTCGGCGATGGTGTATGTCCCCGGCGATATCCCGGAGCCGGGCCAGGCGGGCTATCAGAAGGCGGTTGAGCAGGTGCTGGTAGACCTTGGTCGTGCCGTTGGCGGGAAGTGCCTGACCCTGTTCACGTCGCACTCGGCGCTTCGAGCCAGCTACGAGAGGATACGCGGCCCCCTCCAGGGAGAAGGCATTCTCGTGCTGGGACAGGGGCTGGATGGTTCTCCGAGAAGGCTGCTCGAGACGTTCAAAGCCAATCCTCGGTCTGTCTTGCTGGGAACGTCCAGCTTCTGGGAGGGTGTCGACATCGTCGGTGAGGCGCTGAGCGTTCTGGTCATAGCCAGGCTGCCGTTCAGCGTACCGTCGGACCCCGTCTTCGCCGCGCGTGGCGAACTGCTGGAAGACCCGTTCAACCAGTACGCTGTTCCGCAGGCGGTCCTGAGGTTCAAGCAGGGGTTTGGGCGGCTGATCCGCAGCAGAAGCGACCGGGGAGTGGTGGTACTGCTGGACAAACGTGTCAGGACCAAGGCCTATGGAGCGGCATTCATTGGCTCGCTACCGCCCTGTACGGTCAAGAGCGGCCCCATGCGACATCTGGCCCGCGAAGTGAAGGCATGGCTTCAGATGGGCCAGCAGGCATCCTGATTCAGTCAACCCCTGTTGCCGTTCTCGACCCTTGTTCCGCCGTCAACCTCGATGGCTCACGCGCCAGAATGAGCCTGGTGCCGAAGGCCATCAGCCACAGGGACCACGGCCCACCGGCAAGCATCTGCTCTATGGCGCCGCCGTCCCACGGCCAGGGGACCAGCTGCGGGACGATCATGAGCACGGCGCATGCGAAGGTGAACAGCCCCCACGCCCTTGCCGTGCGGAGGACTTGGGCGGTTCCCGTGAGCAACAGGGAAACGGGGATGAGGACGAAGAAGGCGGCGGAGGCGACGTCGTGTGGGGTGCCGGTGGTCCTGGGAAAGACGCCGATGGCGCACAGGGCGCACGCCCCGAGCGCCAGCCCCAGTGTCGCCAGCGGGCGGAGCAGTCGCACTCCGGGAATGCTCCTCCGGAAGCCGATGGCGAAGCCGAGGGCGAGCACTCCGCTGGCTATCAGGCCACCATTGAAGGCGGCTGCGCTCGATCGCTCGACGCCGAGGAGGCTGAGATAGTTCTGCGTCCACGAGAAGGACGGGCACAGGTGAATGGATGCAGCGACCAGCGAGATACCCAGCAGCGGCGAGAGCACGCCGCAGAGCCCTGCCAGTCTAGTGTAGACAGTGCGGCCCCGACCCGGGGTTTCGTCCTTCATGCCAGACTCAGGAACATCGTACAACGGTGGGTGGGTGGGGGCAACGTCAAAGGCCGAAGTGGTTCTACCGATTGCCCAGCCTGCCCTGACAAGGACGGCCGCGCGCCTTCGCCCGGCTAGTGCTGACTGCGTTTCTCGACGAGGAGGGCCAGCAGCTCCTCGTGGCTGGTCAACCCCTGGACAGCCCGGACGAACTCACCCAGCGTGGGATAGTAGTCTCTCAGTTCGTCGAGTTGCTCCGCGACCGGGCTGACCGAGGCCGGGCTGGAGGCGTACGTGCCGTAGAAGGCGAAGTAGGCCTGGTTCAGCTTCCGTATGTAGTAGCCGTTGTCCACGAAGAGCTGGCGCCTTTGCTCCAGGTAGTCCTCGGCAGCTTCCACGCTGCCTTCCTGTAGAAGCAAGTCCAGGTGAGCGCGTGTCTGCTGCATCTCCGTCACGAAGTCGAACGCCGGCTCGTCGCCGGCGGGTGGTTCCGCGTCGGGCGGGCAGACGATGAGTGCAACCTCACGTCCCACTATGTCGGCGACCGCCTCGTTCATCTCCTGCATGACGCCTCCCCGGAAGTAGGTGAGGCCAAGCGGATGGAAGAAAAGGTACTGGTGTGTCCACTCGTGCGCGGCAAGGAGGACGCTATTGTACAGGTCAACGCGCTCGTTTACGATAGAAGGATAGGTGGCGACGCCGCCGGGCGTCACGACCAGTGCCGAAAGGCCGTGGTCTTCCAGGATGGCGTCTTCCACGGCTTCGATGTCCTCGGCGCCGATGTCGGGCGATAGCAGCATGTCGTCCAGTCGCTCCACCCGGTCGCGCGGCGAGAGCACGAGCAGCTTTGGGGGCGACTGGAAAACGAACACCACGGGTGGGAATGCCAGTGTGCACCCGGCGAACTCCAGCCCGAGGTCCTCAGACGCGAGGGCGGCGGCGACCTCGTGCTGGATGAGCGCCTCCACCTTCGGAGCGAGCGAGCTGTGCTCTTCTCGCACTCGTTCCAGTTCCGCCTCCAGCTCCTGCGCGTAGGCTGTCCCCGAGCCGTGTAGCGATAGCTCGCGCTGGAGGTCGCGCTCAATATGCGCCAGTTCTGCGCCCGCAGCGAAGAAACGGTCCACGAGTTCGGCCTCTTCGTCCAGCGAAGGCAGCTCTCCCAGGGTGAAAGGGAGCTGGAGCAGCTTGAAGGGGACGTTCGCGGCGTGCCAGCCCACAATGGAGAAGCCGTACGCGGACGCCTCTTCATGGAGGATGGCGCTTGTCTGGCTCTGGCTGCAACCGGAGACCGCGGCAAGGAAAACGAACGTGAGCAGGAGAGCCACGAAGCGAGCGAGCCGGTGGCGGACGGGCAACGTGTGAGTCATGACATCTCTCAAAGGCTTGCCGCTACAGACGGGCCTGGCGGCGAAGGTGCCGGCCGCGTGGCGCTCGAAAGAGGCTGGCATGCCTGCTCAGCCGCGACTGCCGCGATGACGGCGGCGCTGCCATGTGCAATAGGTCCAGCCACGTGTGAGTCCGCTAGGTTATCCCCGTCAACTGCCTGAGCTTCTCCACCGTTGCCGGCAGGACATCGCCAATCGGCTCGTCGAACCGCAAGTGCGCGACCCGGTCGAAGGGCGTTTCCCCCTGGTTGATGATGACCAGCCTGGCTCGGGAGCGGACGGCCACACCCGGCATCTCGGCGGCGGGCGTGACCACCAGGCTTGAACCGACAACGACGAACAGGTCGCACATCTGTGAGTGCTGGTAGGAATCGGCGAGGTCCTTTTGTGGCAGGGATTGCCCGAAATCGACGACGCTGGAGACGAGACGGGCGCCGCAGTCGGGACACACGTCGACTCCGCTCGCCTTGTCGACTTGCGCAGCGCAGCCGGGGCAGCGGAGCCTGGCGATGTTGCCGTGGAGCTCCGCCAGCAGCTCGGGGCGGATTCCCGATTTCAGGTGAAGGTTGTCCACGTTCTGCGAGATGAGGAAGGCCAGCTTGTCCAGCTTCTGCAATTCGAGGATGGCCAGGTGTCCGGCGTTGGGCTCGGCCGCTGTGAAGTCACGTGGCTTCGCAGGCGGAAGGCCCTGGTCGCGGCGTGTCCACACCCCATCGGGACCACGGAAGTCGGGGAGACCCGACTCGGTGCTGATTCCGGCGCCGGTGAACACGACAAGATGCTTCGCCTGGAGCATCCATGTGGCAAGGGTGTCGATTCTCGTCTTGAGATCCGTTGTCATGACGGACTCCTCTGTACCCAGGGTGCGTCGGTCAATTCTAAACGGCTGAGGGCTGTCCGTCAACGGGACGAATTGCCTCATAATAAATGTTACCGAGTGGGGTATCGTTGCCTCAAAAAAAGGTGTTACCCAATGAGAGGCATGAGTAGAGCGAGCTTGACAGAGTATACCGAGGTGATGAAGGAGAGGTACGAGAGGGCCAACCGCAACGGGAAAGGGGTGATACTGGACGAGTT
>JAXHUA010000154.1:0-8463 GCA_034189695.1 Chloroflexota bacterium
AGCACAAGAGCAGGCAAGGGGCCAAAGTGCGCAAGGTGTACGACGAGGCCACGACCCCCTACCACGGCGTGCTGAACGCCGAATCCAAGCAAGCTCTGGAGAAGCTGTACCGTTCCCTGAATCCGGTAAGACTTCACGAACAGGTCAACCGTCAACTGGAAACACTATGGGCCATGGCTGAGCATGCCCAAGGAAAGGAGGCTTCGGTAACCTCATTTATGAGGCAACCAACCACCGTTCGGTAACACTTCCTATTGACGCAACACGGGGGGTGATGTCGCTGTCAGCCCGGGCGTGGCGGGCGCCGGCCGCACTTCTCCAGCCTTCACTCAGCCGCGTGACGCCGCACCATCCGTATGATGCCGGCGAAGATGTTCACCCGTGGCACCCGCTGCATGTAGCCAACGTACTCGTCGCCGAACCTCTGCCGGTTCCACCGCTCCTCCAGAAACATGCTCCAGTACATGACGGCAATCCCGGGAACCGTCACCGCGGCCACCGGCCAGCTCTGCCCCACCAGGATGGCCGCGATGAACATCACGATGACGCCGAGATAGAGCGGATGGCGGACCAGGCCGTAGAGGCCGGTGTCCACCAGGCCTCCCACGTACCCCCATCCCTTCCGCCTCCTGGGGACAATCAGCATGTAGCCGTGCACCATGAACACGACGCCGGCGACGGCAAACAGGGCGATGCCGACGTACTGCACCGCCACCACCGCGCGCGGATTGGTGAACAGACCCACGAACGCAATCATCGCCACGGCAAGAATGCTGCCGAGAGACGTCGCCACCCAGTCCTGCCACGTGTTGCGATCGGTTCTTCTCGGACTCATCGGACGTATCCTCCCAACCGGTGTCCCGGCGCAGCCCTCGGCGCGCCAGCCCCACGGCAATGCCGGTCCGCAGCAAGGCCCCGAAGTTCGGTCTCCCACGGCAGCACCGTCACTTCGTCGCGCACACGACGCCGTAGATACCGCTCACGCTGGTCATCTCAAGGTCGGTGAATCCGGCGCCTTCCAGGACCCTCTCGTACTCCTCCCTCGATAGGTACATGCGGCTGACCTCGTGCAGCCCCTCCAGCAGGACCAGCCTGCCGCCCTCTCTCAGCACCCGGCACGCCTCGCTCATCGCGTCCTGGTTGCTGCCCCGGAAGAGCGGCACATTCGTCGGAATCGAGAAGCCCGCGGTGACCGCGTCGAACGTCCCGTCGGCGAAGTCCAGCCTCCGGGTGACGTCGCCGTGGACGAACCTGGCATTGTCGACCCCTCTGTCGCTCGCCTTGCGCCGCGCCTTCTCCAGCATTGCCGGCGACGTATCGACCCCCACCACCCGCCCGGCCTTCCGGGCGACGGCCAGGGCTATGTTCCCGGTCCCACAGCACAGGTCGAGGACCGTCCAGCCATCTTCAATGTAGCTGCTCACCAGTCTGTCTATGACCCGGTGGTAGCTGGGGGCGGCCAATTGCACGAAACGGTCGTAGAACCGGCTGAAGAAATCATGGTACGCGTTGGCCGTCTGCTGGCCCACGTCGATGTCCACGTTGTACCTGTAGAGCTTGAGGAAGAGCCTCGCTCGCCTCCTCTCAAGGGAGGACTCTCCGATGTCACATTCCGCATACCTCATGTCACTCACACGTCTGCTTCAAGTTGGCGGGGCGAGCGGCTTCAGGCAGACGAACATATGGTACGACTGGGCCTCGCCCCCGCGGGGAAGCAAGTAGGTCGACCCCTTTCGGCTCACTTCGAACCCTGTCTCCTTCAGCAGGCTCCACCACGTGTGCAGGGGGAACAGACCGCACACGTGGGGGTCGATCTCGATGTCCTGCCGGCCGCTGCGCCGGATGAGGTACAGGAGGGTGACTTCGCAGGTAGTGTCCCCCGGGTCGCGGTCGAAGCATGCGTTGAGCACAACGTCTCGTTCTGCTGGAAGCGTTCCGCCGATATCTCAGCGACGGTCAGGAAAAGGCCGCGTGGATTGAGGTGAGCGAACGCGGTGGCGAATGCCGCCCGCAGGTCGTCCTCCGTCAGCATGTAGCCCACTGAATCCAGGAGCATCACCGCATCGAAGCTCCTGCCCAACCGTACCGTGCGCATGTCGCCCTGGGCGTACGCGACCTGCGGGTTCAGCCAGCGCGCCATCCCCAGCATGTCCTCGCTCAAATCAACGCCGGTGACCTCGAAGTGCTCCTTGAGCGTGTAGTCATTGTTGCCCGCACCACAGCCAAGGTGCAGCAGGCTCCCGACCTCGATCCGCGAGCGGTCTTGGATGGTCCGGCAGAGCCGCTCCGTCTCCTCGACGTAGTCCTGCGGCGGGCTGATGATGGGCCACAGCCAGGCGAGGTCCGAATACAGTCTCCGTTGGTCTCCCGAAGAGACTCCGTGCGACAACTTGTTCCTCTCCAACATCCAGTATTACGCGTTTCGAGCGCGCAGCAAAGCCGTCAGGAGGGCGAGTTGGGGAGCTTCCACGCCAAGCCGCTGGGCGCGTCTCAGGGGTTCGCCGAATATGGCTTCGACCTCCATCGGTCTTCCCTCCACGAAATCGATCATGGTGCTGGGCCGGTATGGCCCCATTACGTCGGTCAGTCTGAACATGCGGCTCACAATGCCGTCGCCGTCGAGCCGAACCGCCTCGGCGTGAGCGGCGAGGTCGGCGTTGCCGGCTGCGATCACTTCTTCCATCAAGGTCCGCGCCGCAGCTCGCAGGCCGGGGTCGCCAACGATCCGGTCGGTGGTGATTCCTCCGGCGGCGACAGCCAGTCCGCTGAACGGGACATTCCAGCACAGCTTCTCCCACCTTGCACACAGCAGACACGGCGAGGTGGCAACGTCAACCTTGCTCCCCGCCCAGAGGGCGAGGGCGCCCTCAAGCTCAACCGGGTCGTCTCGATAGTGGCCGAGCGTGACCTGTCCGTAGGCGAGATGGTTGACGTGGCCCGGCTCTCCGCGGTTGATGCACGTGAACGCCAGTCCCCCGAAAATGCGCTCCGCGCCGAACCACTCGGCGAATCGCTCCTCGATTCCCAGCCCGTTCATCAGCACTAGGATACGCGTGTCGGCCGCGACACATGGCCGCACCAGCGCTGGAGCCTCCTCAACGGAGGTCGCCTTGAGTGCGCAGAGCACCCAGTCCACCGGCCCGATCTCCCGGCTATCGCGGGCTATCGTCGGGTTGGTCAACGTGAAGTCACCATCCGGGCTGGTGACCTTCAGACCACCGGCACGGACCGCGTCGTAGTCACGACGCAGGAGGAAGCGGACGTCGTGGCCCGCTTGAGCCAGTCTTCCACCGTAATGGCTGCCGACAGCCCCGGCACCGATAACGGCTACGCTGTGCAGCCGGTTCATGGCATGTACGTTCTCGCTAACACGTCCTGATGGTTCCGACTGTATCCTGCCGCGCTGCGTTCGTCAAGGAACTGGACACGTGTCAGGACCGGCCCTGCCCGACCGAGCGTCACGCGTGGTGGCTGCCCTTGTGCGCCACCACGACCAGCCGCCACGCCCTGTGGTCGTACGGCACGCGGCTCAGGTTGCCGTATACCTCGACGTCGTCGAAGCCGCACCCCCTCAACAGGGCGCTCAGCTCCACCGCTGAGTAGATGCGGTGGGATACAGTGTGCTCCTCTCTCCGGCCATCTCTTATCATGATCCAGCGGTTCTCAAGCCAGCCCCAGTCCGCCGACATCCGGTGCTCGTGCAGCACCAGCATATCGTCCACCTCGAACCACTCGCGCTCGCGGAATATGCGGGCCAGGACCTCCTTTCCCATCAGGTCGATGAGGAACGCGCCCCCGTCCCTCAACGAGCGGTACACGTTTGTGGCGACCTGCCTGTCCTGGTCGATGTCCTCGAAGTACCCGAAGGACGTGAACAGGCTGACCACCGCGTCGTAGGTCTCCGGTCGGCAGAACGTCCTCATGTCGTCACCGATGAACTCTGCCCCCAGCCCCTCCCCCGCTGCCCGTCCGCGCGCCTGCTCCAGGTAGCTCTCCGTCCGGTCGACGCCGGTCACCGAGAACCCCCGCCGGGCCAGCTCAAGCGAGTGCCTCCCCGGGCCGCAGCACAGGTCGAGGATGGAATCGCCCGGAGCGATCCCCAGCAGGGAGACGAGGCTCGTCACCTCGCTGTCAGTCTGTTCCCAGCGCCCTTCGGGAAACAGGTATGGGGCCCACTTGGCCCAGAACTCATCCTGCTCGTGCCATGCTTCCATTACGTGTACCTCCAGAGATGCCCGGGCCGGCCATCGGCCGCGACACCGAGACCGGCCACCGCGTCGCTGCAGTAAGGCCCGGCCTCGTCACGTGCTACAGGGAGATGACGAGGTCGCCTTCCGTCTGCTCGACAGCGTACCTCTTCAGCGGATTCTTGGCCGGCCCCTTCACAACGTTCCCATCGAGGTCAAAGACAGAGTGGCTGAGGCTGCAGCAGCGCAACCTCGCTTCACCGGCCACCGGGTCCACCTTGCGCCCGGCGTGGGTGCAGCGGTTCTCGAACGCGAGGTACTGGTCGTCGTCCGTCCTCACCACCAGGACGGGTCGCCGAAGCCCCTGCTCCTTGAGGTACACCCCGCCTCCCCTGGGCAGGGGCTGAGGCATCTGGCTCAGCTTCACCCGTACCTTGTCGCCCTCAACACCCCACAAGTCCGGGCTCAAGGGCTCCGTGCCACATCTGCCCAGCAACGCCCTGAAGAAACTCATACCGTCCCTCCTTTCGACTTCTCAGCCTCAAGCCGGAAGCGCGATGGCTCTTCCAGACCTCAGACCTCATAACCCATGAAGGCTTCTCTCAAAGTCCTTCACTCTGGGCGGTCTCTTACCCTTCCCAGGCTCGACGCCGTGTCCCTCCTCCCGCAGGCGGGCTGCCTGCGCCTGCACCCCGCCGGGGAGCTTGTCGTTCAGGCTCCCATCCGCTTTGACTACCCGCCAGTAGGGAGTGGCATCCGCCTTTCCGGCGTTCATGTCTTCCTCAGCGACCTCAGCCGCAATGCGAATGAAGATGCCGGTCGTCAGCGGGCAGGTCAGGTCGGCCCCGTGGTCCCTCGCCAGGCGCTGCCTGACCTGCTCCACCGTGGCCAGCTTGCCAACCGGGACCTGGCGCATCAGGGCATCGACATCGAGAGGCCTGGGGATGAGCAGCCTCCCGCGACCGCGCCGGTCGTCGACAACCTCCGCCTGCCGTGGACTCTCCAGCTTCTCACGCCACGTCTTGCGCGACTTCGCCATAGCATACCCCCTGCTGCATATGGTCACCGCGAACCGTCGGCGCCGGCCGGAGCCCGCTGCGCCGCTTCGCCATCCTCGACCTTCCAGCCGCTTTCCTCCCACGCTTTCCTCATCACCGGGTTGCGCCTGAGGAACTCGTCCACCACGTCCTTCGGCACCCTGTTGAAGACGCACGAGAAGTTGACGCACCGGGTGCACGAGTACCTCCACAGGGTCAGGGCCCACAGGACCAGGGCGCACGTGGTCAGCGCCAGCAGAATATACTGCCGGCCGAGGACCAGGAACGGGAAAGGATAAGCCATCAGCAGGAAGACAATAACCAGGAACTGCACCCTTCCCGGCGTGCTTATGGGTTCCGGGTGGTACTTCCAGAGCTTACCCAGGCCGTAGTTGGCGAAGCACAGCAACACCCGGCCGTCCCGGGCGTAGTAGGGACAGTGGGCGCACAGGACACGATTCTCCCACACCCCGAGAAGAACGGGAACCAGCACCAGCCAGCCTGGTATGAACCAGCCATACCCTCCGAGCGCCATGCCTGCGGCGGCGGGCAGCGCGAACAGAAGGAACGTCCCCACAAAACGGAACAGGTCCCGCCTTCTGAAGCGGCAGTTCAGCCGGCCCGCGACCGAGCACTGGCTACACTCAGAGGCGGCGCCGCCCATGCACGCGGCCGCCGGGCTGTCGCCGGTCGGTTGCTCAGGCAATAGCGTACCCTCCCTCGCGCGCCTCAGGCGCGGCGGACGCTGGTGACATAACGCATGTACCCGCGCAGAGCCCGCCAGTCCACTACCACGTGGACAACGGTGACCAGCAGGGCCACCACGCTGACCCAGAAGTGCACGTCGCCCCACTCACCCTTGGTCAGACCCAGAAGCACCAGCCGTCCCGACTGCGGGCCATGCGGCGCCAGCCACAGCAGGAACCCGGTGAATGCCGACAGGCCCCACGTAACGAAGAGGACGATGGCAATGACTGCCCTGGCATACGCTCTGCGGCTGGCCCTGCGACGCGTACTCATGCCTCACCCCCGGAAGTCCTTTCCTTTTCAGCCGCGACACCGGCTGCGACGTTCCAGGCCACACACGGGTGGCTGGCACCCTTCATCGAGGCCGGGCCCGGCTCTCCCCGATGAGCACCCACGAAACATGATGGTGCACCTCACCATTGGCGCGGGGCTCGTAGTACTCGTGCTCGTACAGCTCGCTGATGTCGAGGAAGCCGAAGCCGTCGATGAGCTCTTCCCGCGTCGAGAGGTGCACATACCTCCTGTCCACGAAGGAGTTGGGGTCGCCGTCGACAGTGTGGCCCTTCCCCGAGTGTTGCGGGTCGGTCACCGAGAGGGTGCTGAGGAACAGCGTTCCTCCAGGCCCCAGCGTCCGCGCGACAAGCTCCCTCAACGCCTGCCGCTCAACCGGCTTCAGCACCTGGTACAGGTTGGACATACAGACGATGTCGTACTGGCACGCTCCGACGTCAGCGAAGTCGCAGCAGCGGAACTCGACGCCGGCTGTCCCGGTCTCGGCCACGGCTCTGGTGGCGATCCCGATAGCCTTCTCGGAGTTGTCGATCCCGAGGACGGCGCACCCGAATCGCTCCACCAGATAGAGCGCGTCACGACCGTAGCCGCACCCTACGTCCAGCAGGCTCCACGTCCTGTTCTCGGACACACGGGGTTGCAGGTAGCCCAGCGCCGCCCTGGCCAGCTCGCTCGGCCCCTCGCCCCACACGCGTTCGTGGCTCCCGTATTCCCTGTCCCAGTACATGTCTACGACTCCGCTCACGATGGACAGGCCTACGCTCCGTCCATCCAACCGGCGGACGCCGGGACGGTCACCCTCCCAGCATCGGCTCGGCGAAGAACGCCGAATATGTGTCCGACAGCCATGGGTCGCCGGCGATGAGCCCGCGGAAGTTGTCGTGTACGGTCCGGACCATGTCCTCGTGCGTCACACCCCGCACATCCGCCAGGGCGTTCACGACGTCTCGCACAACCAGAGGCATTCTCGGCCTGCCCCCGAGCGACCTCGACCCGCCGGGGTTGTCCGTCTCACTCAGCAGCCGCTCCAGCGGCACCATCCGCGCGACGGCCCGTATGTGCTCCGAATCCAGCAGCTCGGCGCCGACGGTGAAGTACGCCCCGGTGGATATCAGATCCGCGAGAACGTCGAGGGGCCCGGAGTACCAGTGGACGATGGCCCGCTCAATCCTGTGGCGCCGCAGCAGGTCGAACACCTCTCTCTCGGCCCCCTTGGTGTGCAGGTTGACGAGCTTCCCCTGCTCCCTGGCCGCCGCCAGGAAATGCTCGAACACCTGCTGCTGGGCCGGATACACCGACGCGTCCTCGATGAAGTAATGGTCGAGGCCGATCTCACCCAGTACCGGGCAGCGCTCGATGGGCTCCCTCAGGCCAGCGAGACGGTCGACATAGCCGGCTGCATTCCACGGGTGGATGCCGAAGCAGGGCACCACCAGCTCGCACGCCTGGCCTATCTCCACGTTCCGCTCCCACGAAGCGGGGTCCATGGAGTTGGTGAAGGTCAGAATGCGGTGTTCCCTGATCTCCCGCAGCGCGGCGTCGAGGTCGTCCCCGTACATGTCCAGGTGTGTGTGCGCATCGATCAGCATTGCCCGCGTCCTCCAGAGCGAAGTGTGGTCGCCTGCGTATGCCCGGCCGACCGTGCCGAGGGCGGCGTCACTTGCACGCCACGGCTATCAACCGGCTGCTCTCCTCCTTGTCGTACGGCTCGAAGCCGTAGTCTCCGTAGAATCGAACGGTCTCGAACCCGGCAGCCTTCAGCAGCCTTTCCTGGTCATCTCGCAGAGGTATGCGGGCGAAGTCAATGCCCCACACCTGAAGGCCGTGGCCCTGTTCCCCGTGAAAGATGTCCACAATGTTGTATCGCGCCCCGCGGTCGAAGTAGTCGATGACGAAGAGCCTGGAGAAGTCCTCTCTGTTGACGGCGAGAAGGAACCTCGGCCTCTCCCTCCACTGCCTGTCGGTCGTCCCCTGCGTCAGCACCAGTATGCCGCCGCGACGCAGCACGTCGCGCATGCTGCCGAGGGCGCGGAGCATCTGGGGCTCGTCAGGCATCTCGGCCAGCGACGTCGACAGACACGCCACGGCGTCGAAGGCGCGGTCGAAGTGCTGCGGCAGCTGCCGGTAGTCCACCCGGTGCAGTGGGATGTCGAGCCCCTGCCGCGAAAGGTTCTTCCGCGCTTGAGCCAGCATGGCGGCGG
>JAXHUA010000155.1:0-9495 GCA_034189695.1 Chloroflexota bacterium
GTAACGTATTGCAGCTTCTCAATACGGGGTGAGCCCTTCGACAGGTACTGGGACGAGGTGGCCGGACGAACGGTCGCCCAGATACAGGCGGAGGAAGGCGAGACCAACCGCCTGTTCCGGGAGATACGGAGGCATGGCCTGGCACGCGAGTTCCCGTTGATTATCGCCACGATGGGAGCCTTCGCGAAAGGGACTGTGAAGATGGAGTCCGGGAAGCTGGTTGACGCTGGCGGAAGCCCCCTGGCTCCCTACGACTTGACGGATGAGATTGAGGCGCGATTATGAACCTTGTCTTCTTCGACATGGAGGGCCCGCTGTCGGTGCAGGACAATGCCTACGAGCTTATGAAGCTCTTCCCACACGGCGGCACGGTCTTTGAGGTAGTCAGCCGGTACGACGACCTCCTTGCGCTGGAGGGCAGAGAAGGATACGAGCCTGGCGATACTCTCGCCCTCATCGTCCCCTTCCTGGTGTATCACGGCATCAAAGAGGAGGACATCGAGAGGCTCGCCGACAGGGCCGCCATCGTCAACGGAGCAGGCGAGCTCATCCAGGCCCTCACCGACTGGCACGTCTTCTGCATCAGCACCAGCTACGAACAGTACGCCAGGCGTATCGCTCAACGGGTGGGCATCGACTGGGACAACCTCGCATGCACCACGTTCGCCGTCAGCCGTTACCAGCAGATGGCGAGGCAGGACGACTTCGCCATGATACGAGACGCTGAACACGAAATCATCGAGATGAAGGCAGGCGACGACGAAGGCATGAAGAAACGCCTTGACCGTTTCTTCTGGGTTGACCTGCCCGGGACAAGCCTGGGAAGAGCGCTACAGGAGGTCAAACCCACCGGAGGGCGAAGAAAGACCTCAGCCCTCCGAGGCTTCGCCGAGACGCTCGGTGCGTCCCTCGAACAGGTGGTCGCCATCGGCGACAGCATCACCGATGCCAGAATGCTCGAGGCCGTTGACGGGGCGGGAGGCATGGCTGTAGCGTTCAATGGAAACGAGTACTGCCTGCCGTATGCTACAATAGGCCTCGCTTCAACCAGCATTGCCGATCTCGAACCCGTTCTCGCCGTCTGGAGGAAGGGCGGTCGGGACGCCGTGAAGGAACTGGTGCGGAGCAAGGAGAAGACGGCAGGCCAGGGGGACAGATGCAACTTCCACTGGCTCGCGGGCAGGAGAGACCTCGATGAACCGCTCACCATTCACAAGAGGACGCGCCGCATCGTCCGGGCGGAAGCGGGCCTGTTGGGCTAGGGAGTCCAGGTGATGGCGATCGACGTAGTCGGCTTCGGGGCCCTCAACATGGACCACCTGTACATGGTGGAGCGCATCCGCATCGATGGCGAATGCCCGGTGCTGGACTATCGCCTCGCGCCAGGTGGGTCCGCGGCGAACACCATCTACGGCCTGGCCAAGCTCGGTGTGACGACCGGCTTCCTCGGCGCCGTGGGCAACGACAGCCATGCCACGGCATTGCTGGAGGACTTCGAGACCGCCGGCGTTGACACCAGCCGGGTCAGGTCAAAGGAGGCGCCTACCGGAGTCACCCTCTGTCTCACCGACGGAACCGGGAACCGGGCCATCTATCTTATGCCGGGCGCCAATGCACTGCTCACGACCGAAGACATAGACCGGGACTACCTGCGACAGGCGAAGCTGGTGCACCTGTCGTCATTCGTTGACGACACGCAACTGGAGGTGCAGGAGAAGCTCGTCGCCGGCCTGCCGCCCTCGGTAACAGTGGCTTTCGCTCCCGGCTCAATCTACGCGGCCAGAGGGCTCCAGGCCCTCAGCCCCATCCTCAGGGCAACGGACGTACTGTTTGTGAACCGGCAGGAGATCGAGGAACTGACCAACGAGACTTACCGGAACGGCGCCCGCACGCTCCAGGGACTCGGCTGCCGCATTGTGGCCGTGACTCTGGGCAAAGGCAGCGAAGGACGGGTTGGCGCCGCAGTCTGCTACGTGCTGAGCGGCGAGAACGAGTTCGCCGTCGAGGTCCGCAACGGCGACCGTGTAGCGGGCGATACCGTCGGCGCGGGCGATGCCTTCGCCACCGGCTTCCTCTACGGCCTCATACAGGACCGAGACCTTGAGACCTGTGGCTACTGGGGTCACCTGGTCGCCCGGTTCTGCGTCTCCCGGCCAGGCGCCAGAGAGGGACTTCCCTCCCTTGCCGAGTTCACCGGCAAGAATACACTGACCGGGTGACATGGCCCGCCGGCGGACCCGACTTCGCCGACAATCGCACTCCCTGCATTCGGGCCGGATGGGCGGAGTACCATCGTGAGGGTTCAGCGGCTTGCCTCTGCCGCGGCCACGACAGGGCTTTGACACTAGCCAGGAGCTGCCCGTCGCGCCATCCATTCCCGTCGCAGGCGGGACACTCCAACCGATGCCGCGAACACGAGCCCGCTGAGCAGTATGATGGTGGCCCCCGATGCAAGGTCCAGCACGTAGGAGAGCCACAGCCCGAGGACCACGAGGACCACGCTGAGGACCACCGAGAGCAGCATCATCCTGCTGAGGCTGCTGACGAACTGCCTGCTGATCGCCGCCGGGATCGTGAGCAGCGCGATGAGCAGTATGATCCCCACAGCCCGTATCAGCACCACAACGGAGAGAGCGATCAGCACCACCAGCACAAAGTATAGCCACCCTGTCGGCACTCCGGAGACCCTGGCGAACTCCTCGTCAAAGGACAGACTCAGCAGTTCCTTGTACAGAAGCGACACCACGAGGATAATGACGAGAGTCAGTCCCCCCATTACCATCAGCTCCGACGAGGACACCGACAGTATGTTGCCGAAGAGATAGCCGAAGAGATGCGGGGCGAACCCCGGGCTCAGCCCGACAAACACCACCCCCAGCGCCATCCCCACCGCCCAGATGATCCCAATCGCCGTGTCCTCGGGCAGCCGCGTTTGCTTGCTTATGCCCCCTATGGCCAGAGCCGACGCGATAGTGAACACCATCGCTCCAACCACCGGGTCAATCCCCACGAGGTATCCCAGGCCGATGCCACCGAAAGCCGAGTGGGATATCCCCCCGCTGATGAAGACCATCCGCCTCACCACCACATAGGTGCCAATCACACCACAGGTGATGCTCACCAGCAGGCCCGCCACCAGGGCACGTTGCATGTATGCGTACTGAAGGATCTCCATAGCCGGCCTAAGTATGCTCCCGCAGGACCCGGTGCGGTACCCCATGCGCGATGAGTTCGATTGGACACTGGTATGCCGCCTCGAGGTCCTCGCGGGATATCTCCTTCGAGTGGTGGTAGAACAGCTTCCGGCTGAGGCAGCCGACGGTATCGACGTATACGGAGACAGCGCTCAGATCGTGCGTCACCAGCACTATCGCCATCCTCTGCTTCAGTCTGTTCAGCAGTTCGTAGAACTCCTCCATCATCGGGGCGTCGACGCTTGCCGTCGGCTCATCCAGCAGCAGCAGCCTGGGGTCGGAGACGAGCGCGCGAGCTATGAACACGCGCTGCTGCTGTCCTCCCGACAGTCTCCCTATCTGCCTGTCTTTGAACCGCTGCATCTCCACCGTTTCCAGGGCATTCCACGCTGCCGCCTTGTCCTCGGCGCTGAACCGGCGCAGGCGACCCACCCGACCCAGGCGACCCATGAGCACCACGTCCCACACGCTGGCCGGAAAGTCCCGGTCGAACAGGCTGTCCTGAGGAACATACCCCACGCGCCGGCGTCCCTTCTCCGGTGTTGTGCCCAGTACGGTGACCCTGCCCCGGCTGGGCCGCACCAGGCCCAGCATGACCTTGAACATCGTGGTCTTCCCACCCCCGTTTGGCCCGATGATGCCAATGAAGTCGTGCTGGTCAACCGACAGGTTCACCGCCTCGAGGATGGGAGTATGGTCCATCTCGACCCAGACATCTTCAAGACGCACCACTTCTTCGCTGGCCATCTTCAATGCACCTCGACCTTCCTCGCTTCTCCCGGGACCTAGTCCTCGAACTCCACCGCCAGAGCCGCCACAATCCGCGCCATGTTGGCGATGTAGTTCTCCGGCAGCGGGTCCATCATCGCGATCTGGCCACCTATCTCAGCGGCAATTGTCTCGCATTCGTCCGTGGCGAACTGCGGCGCCACGAAGACGTATTCAAGGTCGTATTGCAGCGACTTGTCGATGCAGTCCTGTATGACCCGTGGAGTCGGCTCCTTGCCGCCGTGCTCCACCGCAAGCTGTGTCAGGTCGTATTCGCTGGCGAAGTAGCCAAAGGCGGGATGATAGATGAGGAAATAGCGGTTGGCGAAGCCCTTGAACGTACAGCGGATGTAGCTGTCGAGAACACCGAGTTCAGTCAGGTAGTCGTCCCGGTGCTCTCGATAGAGGCTGGCGTTGGCCGGGTCAATTTCGATGAGCCCGTCGCAAATGCTCTCTACCATGACCTGAGCGTTGACCGGCGAGTTCCAGATGTGCGGGTCGGCTTCCATCACGTCGATCCCCTGCGAGCAGTCGACCACCAGCATCTCCGGGTTGGTTTCCACAAGGTCGGCCATCCACATTGTCTCGAACTCCACCCCCGACCCCACCTTGAAGTAGATGCTGGCACGGCTGACCGCCGCCATCTGACTGGGCGTGGGTTCATACGTATGTGGGCTTGACCCGGGCGGCACCATGACCGTCACTTCCGCCCTGTCCCCAGCGACATGCGACACGAAATCACCCACCGGTGGTATTGTCACGATGACGCCGACCCCATCAGTCTCCGGACGTGCCGTATCGCATGAGGTCACGAATGCGCCCAGCACGAGTGCCAGCAGACCCAATGAGACGAACCCTGCTCTCCTCAACACCCTTACTCCCTCACTCATCCACACCATCCCCTTCGCCGTGGGCCGCTCAGGTCCCTCCATCGCCAGGCAACGCCCGGGAGGTACTGCCGTTCGCCACCTCCTCCGTCGAGGAAGGCCCGCCCACAGATGTCTCGTCCGGCTCTTCCGGCTTGCCGGTCCACCGCGTCTTCCACACGAGCAACGGGACGGTGATTACTAGTATGGCAAGCGCTATGATCTGGCCTTCGTGGACCCCGGCGAAGATGGCATGTGTGTCGCCCCGCAGGAATCGAATGCCGAAGGCACCGGCGGAGTACAGGGCGAGGTACACGCCGAACAGCGAGCCTTTCGGCCGCAGATGGCCCCGGAACACCCAGAAGAGAAGCGCGAAAACGGCCAGGTCCCAAAGGAGCTCGTACACCATCGTCGGGTGAACAGCGATACCCAGCGGTGCGAAGGAGTCGGGGTTCGAATACACAAAGGCCCACGGTAGTGAGGTCGCCCTCCCGTAGCAACACCCGTTCAGGGTGCAGCCGACCCTGCCCACGGCCTGGGCCAGGATGACCCCCGGCGCGGCCACGTCGGCCAGCGGCCCGAAGGGCACGCGCCGCACCCGGCAGTATATCCACGTGCCCAACATGGCTCCGAGGATCGCTCCGTATACCGTCATGCCTTCCACACCGAGGATCGCCCGCGGATTCGACGCGTAGAGATCGAGCCGGTCAATGACGTGTATCAGCCTGGATACGATCACGGCGGCGATGATGGCCCACGGAGCCGCCCCCAGGACGAACTCACCCGATAGCCCGACCGTCTTGCTTGCCCGCCACACCCACACAATGATTACCAGGACGGCAAGCACGACCATGATCCCATACCACCTTATGTCGAAGGTGCCGACAGTGAAGGCAATGGGGTCAACGCCTACTGCAATCGACATCGCTCTCATGAGCAATCACCCAACCGCATGACCTGTCTCCCTTCTCGCACACCAAGGCCCCCCCCACAACGAGAAGTCAGGAGGCCCAGTATGTGACCTTCTCCTGGCAGCTCGGGCAGCGCCCGACGAACTCCAGGAGGTGGCCTTCGATACTGAACCCCGTCTCCCGACACAGCTTCTTCTCCAGTTCCTCGAGCTGGCAACCGGTGAAATCGACAACCCGGCCGCACGTAGAGCATATAAGGTGGTGATGATGTTCGTCCGGTCTTCTCAGCAAGTAGCTGCGCCGCCGGTCATCGGGATGCACTTCACAGATGAGCCCCATCTCAGCCAGGATATCGAGGGTGCGGTAGACAGTCACCAGCCCGACGCCCGGGTGCTCCTCGCACACCCTCTTGTGGATATCCCCAGGCGTGAGATGCCCGTCGCAGTCAGCGATAACCTGAAGTACGGCGCGCCTCTGCGGCGTGACTTTGTATCCTCTTTGCCTGAACGCGGCCAGAACCCTTTGCACCCGGCTCACCTCTCAGTAAGTGAAAATGGTTTTCATCTGGCACTCTATCAGAAGACGAACGCTGCGTCAATACTGTGGAGCCTGGCCAGTCGGGCGGCAAAAGAATGGCGCCGCGGCTCAGCGTCGCGGCGCCTCGATTCAACCTATCACGCTGCCTGCTTCAGCTCTGCTCCGTCTTGGCGAGAACCTCGTCAATGAGCCCGTACTCGACCGCCTGCTCAGGGTCCAAGTAGAAGTCGCGGTCTATGTCCCTGGACACCTTCTCGTAGTCCTGGCCCGTATGCCTCACAATGATGTTTCGCAGAATCTCCTGCATTCGCAGGATCTCCTTGGCCGCGATGGCGATGTCCGCCGCCTGTCCCTGAGCCCCACCCGACGGCTGGTGGAGATGAATTGTTGCGTGGGGCAGTGCGTAACGCTTGCCCTTGGCGCCGGCGCACAGGAGGACCGTTCCCATGCTGGCCGCCAGGCCCACGCAGATGGTCGATATTTCACACCGTACAAGCTGCATCGTGTCATAGATGGCCAGTCCCGCGCTGATAACGCCTCCAGGGCTATGGATATACATGCTTATGTCCTTCTCGGGGTCCTCTCGCTCAAGATACAGCAACTCGGCGATGATGAGGTTCGCTATCTGGTCGTTTATCGGAGTACCGAGGAAGACTATCCTCTCCCTGACAAGCAGGGAGAATATGTCGAGCGTCCTCTCCCCCCGGGCACTCGTCTCCGTCACAACAGGAATGATATCTTTTGGGCTACTGTGCATCTCCCTGTCCCCCTTTCTCCAAGGACTCAGCCGCTTCGCTCTCGGCGCCTCCGTCTTGCGGTTCACCAGCGTCAGCCTCACCCGCTTCGCTCTCGGCGCCTCCGTCTTGCGGTTCACCAGCGTCAGCCTCACCCGACGCTATCTGCTTCAGCAAGTTGACCGTGTTCCTGGTGAGCAGCGTCTGCTCCAGCGCCTGTCGCCCAATGGGCGAGCTGAAGAAGTCTTTGAACTCCTGCCCCCTTTCGCCAGCTCCCTGGGCGACTTCGTCTATCTCAGCATTGATTTCCTCGTCGGACACCTCGATCTTCTCGTCCTCCACGACCTGACTCAACACAAGTGACCGGGCAACACGTTTCGTGGCTACGGGCCGCAGCTCGTCCCTGAGTTGCTCCGCGCTCATCTTCATCCTGCTGAGGTAGTCCTCAAGGCTCAGCTTGCTAAGACTCAACTCCCTCTCCTGGTCCCTGATCAGCCTGTCGATCTCGCTCTCGACCAGCACTGGGGGAAACTCCACCTTAGCCTGCTCCACCACCGCGTCGACCACCTCCTCCTCATAGGCCTGGCCCGCCTGCTGCTCCGCCATCCCCTGCAAGTTGGATTCTATCCGCTCCCGCAGGGCTTCAAACGTCTCGAACTCCTCGCCCACACTCCGGGCGAACTCATCATCGGGCTCAGGCAGCTTCTTCTCCTTGACCTCGCTCACCAGCACCTTGAACCAGCACTCGTGGCCCGCGAGCTCACTCCTCTCGTGCTCAGGGGGGAAGGAAATGGTGAACTCAGCCTCCTTCTCCTTCTCCAGCCCCACCAGTTTCTCCGCGAAACCGGGCACCGGAAAAGCGAAACCGCCCAACACCTCATACTGGACGCCTTCGCGACGCTCCAGTTCCTCCTCCCCCACACGTCCCTCGACGTCCATCGTCACCAGGTCATTCAACTGGACCGGACGGTCGACCGGCTCCCATGGCGCGTGCTGCTCACGAAGCTGGTCGACGACCCTGTTCACGTCCTCGTCCGAAACCTCCACCGGCTCCCTCTCAACCCTAAGGCCCCGATAATCGCCGAGTTCCACCGTGGGGCTGACCGGGACAACCGCTTTGAATGCAACAACCGGCTCAGTTTGCGTAACCTCTACATCCGGCTGTGCTACGGGCTGAAGCTCCTGCTCTTCGATAGCCTGGTTAAGAAGCTCGGGCACCAAACGCTCCAGCGCATCCTGAAGCAGGAACTCCCTGCCAAGGTACCGCTCCACCATCGCTCGTGGAGCCTTGCCCTTGCGAAACCCCGGTATGTTGGTCGACTTCACCAGCCGGCGATACGCTGCTTCGAGGGAACGCTCCTCCTCCTCAGGCTCCACCTCAACCTCGAGGACCACCTGGCTGTTCTCAATTCGCTCCGCCTTTACTTTCACTTCGTCTCCAAGAAAAACAGTATAACACGCGAACGGGCCAATTCCAACAACACTACCTATCGACCCTGACGTCCCTGTAGATGGGGGCCACCATAGGTGTCGGCGAGAACCCCTCCACATAGGGCTTCACGAGGAAGTAGCTCCGCTCAAACCAGAGGGGAAGCAACGGAGCATCCTCAACGATGGCGTGCTCCGCCGCCTGATAGGTTGCCATCCGGCTCTCCACATCCGCCTCCACGCCGGCCTCCTCCAGCAACTCATCGACGACCGGGTTATTGTAGCAAGTATGGTTCTCCACACTCTCGCTGTGGAAGAGGAGGTCGAGGAAGTTCTCTGCATCGGCATAGTCCGCAATCCACCCAATCTCAAACGCCTGGAGTGTCCCCTCTCTCAGCTCATCGAAGAACGTGTCCCATTCCACCAGTTGTATCTCGACGTCAACCCCGAGGTTCTCTTGCCACATCCAGGCCAGGGCCTCGGCGGACGGCGCCACCTCCGTGCAGAATCCGGGAACGGCCAGGACCACGGGTGGCAAACCTTCCCGATAGCTTGACTCAGCAAGCAACCGCTGCGCCTGCGCCACATCGTACTTGAGGCCTTCGAGTCCTTCGTCATGCCCGGGGATCCCCGGCGGGAGGATACCGTAGGCGGGCGATACCGTGTTCTTAAGGAGAATACTAATGATACCTTCCTTGTCCACAGCGTGGCAGAACGCCTGACGCACCTTCTCATCATCGAACGGGGGGATAGCGTTGTTGAACCCGACGTAGCCAAGCGAGAGTTGAGGCACGATGAGCAACTGCTCGTTCAACACATTCGCAGGGTCAAGCGCCCGCTCGATATCGGTGGTGCCTATCTGCGTTATGTCAATCTCACCCGTCTCATACAGCATCATTGGGCTCCCGGTGAATCGGAAGGTCACGTACTGCACGTGGGCAGCGCCCCGGTAGTAGCCATCGTGTCGCTCGAGGACCAGCCTCTGTCCGACAGTCCATTCCAGAAGTTCGAATGGCCCCGTCCCGTTGGGATGACGCCACCAGTCGCCGCCCGACTG
>JAXHUA010000156.1:0-4701 GCA_034189695.1 Chloroflexota bacterium
CTCATCCCCCTCATGGGCAACGCCTACTACACAAGCGTCCTCATAATCATCGGTCTCCATGCCATGGTGACCGTCGGCCTGTGCCTCCTCATAGGCTACACCGGACAGGTCAGCCTGGGGCATGCCGCATTCTACGGGTTGGGGGCCTACATATCGGCTATCCTGAGCCGGACCTATCACGTGAACCCCTGGCTGGCCATGTTCATCGCGGTCGTCGCCACAACAGGCTTCGCCTTCGCCATAGGCTTTCCCATCTTTCGCCTGCGCGGCAACTACCTCGCCATGGCCACGCTCGGCCTCGGCCTGATTGTCTACATTCTGTTTCGCGAAATGGCCTTCCTCACTGGAGGCCCGTCCGGCCTGCCAGGAGTGCCGGACCTCTCCGTGGCCGGCTTTGCTTTCAGCAACGACTTCCGCATGTACTATCTCGTATGGGGCTTCTGCCTGGCGGTCATGCTCGTCTCGCGCAGCATCGTGAATTCCAGAATGGGACGCGCTATGCGCGCCATACACGATAGTGAAAGCGCGTCTCAGTCGCTCGGCATCAACGCCACCATGGTCAAGGTGAAGGTGCTGGCCCTGTCCGCTGCCTATGCCGCTCTGGCTGGAAGTCTCTTCTCATACTACCTGGCTTTCGTTAGCCCCCAGCCGTTCGGCTTCCTCTTCTCAGTACACCTCGTGGTAATGGCCGTCATTGGGGGGCTGGCGAGTATCTGGGGGGCGATATTCGGCGCGGCGACAGTCCGCGTCCTTACCGAGGTCCTGCACCCATTCGGAGACATGGATGTGGTGTTGTTCGGCCTCATACTCGTCGTGGTCATGATTCTGAGCCCCCAGGGAGTCACCCGCGGACTGGGAGACCTGTGGCGTAGATTGACGAGGAGATGGGCCCCGAATTGAGTCTGCAATGAGCGATATCCTGCAAGTGGATAGACTGACCAAAGCCTTCGGTGGGGTCGTCGCCGTCAACGAGCTAGACCTGAAGGTCCGCGAAGGGGAGGTGACGGCGATAATCGGGCCCAACGGCGCGGGAAAGACCACCTTGTTCAACCTGATCGCCGGTGTCTTTCGGCCCACGAAGGGCTCCATATCTTTCGAAGGACGCAACCTGAGCGGTACCACGGACTACCAGAGAGCCCGTATGGGCATAGCGCGTACGTTCCAGGACGTGAGGCTGTTCGGCAACATGTCGGTGCTGGAGAACATCATGGTTGGCCTTCATGCCAGGAGCAAGTACGGCATGCTCAGCGCCGCCTTTCGCCTGCCGCAGGGACGCCGCGAGGAAGAGTCAATAAGGCTGGCAGCGGTCAACACCCTGAACCTGGTAGGTCTGGGGCGTCGAGCGTTCATCGCAGCTTCAGAACTCACGTTCGGCCAGCAGAAGCTCGCCTCCATCGCCCGAGCCCTCGCCAGCAAGCCCCGTCTCATCATGTTGGACGAGCCCGCGGCCGGCTCGAATGTTCTTGAGACACGTGAGATGTCCGACCTCACCAAGCGCATTGCCGAGATGGGAATAACCGTCATTCTGGTTGAGCACGATATGCGCTTTGTTATGGGCACAGCCGAGCGCGTGGTCGTGCTTGATGGAGGAGTCAAGATCGCCGAGGGTACGCCGAGCCAGGTACAGAATGATCGGCGGGTCATTGAGGCATACCTCGGCGAGCAGGAAGAGTAGCCATGATCCTCAGTGTCGATCACGTTTCGGTAGCCTACGGTAAGCTCAATGCCGTGTGGGACGTATCCCTGGGCGTCAAGCGGGGAGAGATAGTGACGCTGATCGGGGCCAACGGCGCTGGCAAGACCACGCTGCTTAACGCGGTCGCGGGTCTCATACCGGTGAGAAAGGGCGCCGTCTACCTGGGAGGGCGCAGCATCACCAGCCTCAAAGCACACCAACTCGCCCGACTTGGCATCGGCTATGTGGCTGAAGGAAGGGGCATGTTCGCAAGCATGTCTGTTCTCGACAACCTCGTCCTGGGGGCATACTCACAGCGCGGCGGGTTGACGAGCCTCCTGGGTGACGCTTCATGGCTGTTGCGGCGGGATGAGATAAGGCGTAGAATAGACCATGTCTACGAGCTGTTCCCACGCCTGACAACGCGGGGCAGCCAGAAAGCGGGCAGTCTGTCAGGCGGCGAGCAGCAGATGCTGGCCATAGGAAGAGCTCTCATGAGCTCCCCCAAGGTGCTTCTCCTTGATGAGCCTTCTCTTGGACTGGCGCCTAACGTAGCCAGGGAGATATTCGGCCTCCTCAGGAGACTGCGGGACGACGGCATGGCAATACTCCTCGTTGAACAGGACGCAGTCGCGTCTCTCAAGACAGCCGATCGCGGCTATGTAATGGAGATGGGCCGCATAGTCATTGAGGACACCGCAAAGCAGCTCGTCAACAACGACAAGGTGAGGCAGGCCTACCTGGGCCAGGTATGGGCCGCGACCCCGACAACCGGGCCGTCGGAAGGAGAGAACAAGGCTTGAAGCAGCTTCTCTCGGGCAACGAAGCGATTGCCCTCGGCGCCTACCACGCTGGAGTGCGGGTCGCCTGTTCATATCCCGGCACCCCAAGTACGGAGATCCTCGAAAGCATGGCGCGATTCGACGACGTCTACGTCGAATGGTCCACCAACGAGAAGACGGCTATGGAAGTCGGTCTCGGAGCCGCCATTGCGGGTGTGCGGACTCTGGTATCGATGAAGCATGTGGGGCTCAACGTTGCGGCGGATGCCTTCTTCGCCGCTGCCAACGTGGGGGTACGCGGCGGGCTGGTTGTTGCATGCGCGGACGACCCGGGGATGCACAGTTCCCAGAACGAGCAGGACAACCGGCACTACGCACGCTTCGCCAAGGTGCCGATGCTGGAGCCATCGGACAGTCAGGAGGCATACTCGCTAATGGAGCGGGCCTTCCGACTGAGCGAGGAGCTTGACTCTCCCATTCTGTTGAGGACAACCACCCGCATATCCCACGCGAAATCCGTACTGGATGTTGACGGCGAACGCCCCGAACCGCAGGCCGTACCACCATTCATTCACTCGCCAAGCAAGTACGTCATGGTGCCAACATATGCCAGACCCCGACATCCTCTGGCCGAGGAGCGAATCCAGCGCGCGGCCAGGCTGTTCGAGGATTTCCCATTCAACCAGATCACTTGGGGCGACCGCAGGCTCGGTGTGGTCTCGGCTGGAGTAGCCTATCAATACGCCCGGGAGGTGTTTCCCGAAGCGTCGTTTCTCAAGCTGGTCACGACCTACCCTGTTCCCGAGGGCCTTGTCCGAGGATTCGTCGCCAGGGTGGAGACCCTTCTGGTGGTGGAGGAGTTGGACCCCTTCCTTGAGGACATAATCAAGGCGATGGGCATTCCGGTACAGGGCAAGTCCTTTGTTCCGATTGCCGGCGAGCTGAATACCGACGCTGTGCGCGAGGGGGCGTTGAGAGAGGGCCTCATCGCAGGGCCGGCATCGCAGGCACAATCTGCCACCCCGGTCCCCGAGGGTCTGCCTCCACGTCCGCCACTTCTGTGTCCGGGATGCCCGCACCGGGGTGTGGCCTATGTGCTGAGCCGCCTCAAGTTCGGGCCGAAGGGATCGGTCGACGAAGGTGGCTCCAGGGGAAAGCAATGGAACATCGCCACGTCCGATATCGGCTGCTACACCCTCATGGTGTATCCGCCATTGTGTGCTATTGACAGTTGCGTGTGCATGGGCGCCAGCATCACCATGGCACACGGGCTGGAGAAAGCCGGGGTGGCGGAGAGAACGGTCTCAGTTCTTGGAGATTCCACGTTCATACATACGGGCATACCCGGCCTTGTGAACATGGTATACAACAGAAGCCACAGCACAGTCATCGTTCTGGACAATCAGACAACCGCCATGACCGGCCACCAGGGCCACCCGGGAGCCGGGCGGTCCGCCAGGAATGAGGAGTCGCCCAGAGTTGACATAGTCGAGTTGGCACGCGGCATTGGCATAAAGGACGTCAACGTGGTGAGCGCTTTCGACCTTAGGGAAATAGAGAGGACCATTGAGCGATGCACTTCCAATGACGAACCATCGCTCATAGTCGTACGCGGACCGTGCACCCTGCATGAGCGCGTCACCGGGACAGCGCTACGGGTCAATCCCGAACGCTGCGGCGTGGGACCTTCCTCCTCAATCCCCGCGTCAGCCTGGTACCGTTTCAAGGGCTGGTTCACTGAGGAGGGGTGCAGGGTGTGCCTCGACCTCGGATGCCCCGCCATCACCTTTGATGGTGGCAAGGCGCAGATAATACCCAACATGTGCATTGGTGAGAGCTGCTCCCTGTGCGCCCAGGTATGTGCCCGAGAAGCCATCGAGAAACCGAGCAACTGATGCTGACGAAGACTGATATCCTGATGACCGGAGTGGGGGGGCAGGGCGTGATAATGGCATCGGACATCCTGGCATCGGCCGCCCTCGCGACGGGCTATGATGTCAAGAAGACCGACTCGCTTGGAATGGCACAGCGCGGCGGGAGCGTGACAAGTCACGTCCGCATGGCGGAGAAGGTTTACTCGCCAATGATTTCTCAAGGCAGTGCCGACTTCCTCATGTCGTATGTCCGTTCCCGGACCGCGCTCGACGCCACGATCGTTCGACCCGGCCGGCTCACCGACGATCCCGGGACCGGGCGGGTGCTTGCCGGCGCCGACACCGACTACGGCAGCATCCCGCGCGCCGA
>JAXHUA010000157.1:0-13163 GCA_034189695.1 Chloroflexota bacterium
TCAACTGGAAACACTATGGGCCATGGCTGAGCATGCCCAAGGAAAGGAGGCTTCGGTAACCTCATTTATGAGGCAACCAACCACCGTTCGGTAACACTTTCTATTGACGCAACACGTTCGGTACACGGGGTAAGATGACCTTTCTCCCGATAACAGTAACACCATGAATTAGAGCTCCCCGCTGCAATATGCACGATGGCAAATCGCAGAACAGCAGCCCGCAACCGCATCGGTAGTAGACCATCGCTGGGGCCGACACAGAGGGACTGGCTGGAAGTCAGATCGCACAGGTCGTTGAAAGGTGGTGCGCCGAAGGAGTATGCTGAAGCAGCGGCTGGACTCCAATCACCAGTGCTACAAATTACGGGGGTAAGGTCAAAATGGCTGAGAAGGCTGGGCAAGACATTGCAGCGCTTGATGTCGACTTCTCGTGGAAGGAAGAACACCGATGCTCCAGTAAGTCTCCAGAGATTCGAGTTGCCGGCATCCCGGCGGGAACGAAGTTCCTCAAGGTAACCCTGGTTGACCTTGACGTACCCTTCTGGGACCATGGCGGCGGGACGGTCAAGAACGACGGCTCGGGCACCATTCCGGCTGAGTCTCTGAAGAGCGGGTATAACGGACCGTGTCCACCAGGCGGCTCTCACCGTTACGAATTCACGGTCAATGCCGTTGATCAGCAGGGGCGAGTTCTCGGTACCGGCAAGAAGATGAACAAGTTCCCCTGAGGGAGAGGCAACACAGCGATGGGCCGTCGGGGATTCGAATCCCGAACACCCTGACTGGGAAGTACTCAACCACCGGGTTGTCCCCGATGCAGGCGTGGTTCATTGCATGGCCGCCAGGTATGGCTTTCCTGGAGGCGTGCCATCGCGCAGACGCGTTTCTGTCTTTGCGTGCGGCCTGAGCTGGTCGAACACGCTCTCTGTATTCCGGCGATTGCCTCCGCAAGACGTTTCTTCCCCTTCGAACCCTGGCATCCGCGACTCGAAATGTGGTATGACTATTGGGGGCACGGCAGAGAGTTGAGAACGGTGTTGACGCCCTCTGCGGCGGAGACCTGTGTTGCACAGACGAAGTCGCGCCCTGGCAGTCCGATTTGGAGAGGGATTCTCTCATGCTGTTTCGCGAACGTGTCCTTTGCGGGCAATTGACTCCGGATGATGTCGGCCGCACGGTGCTCCTTGCCGGCTGGGTGGATGCCTTCCGGGACCATGGCGGCCTGCTGTTCATCCATCTGCGCGACGGCAGCGGCATCATGCAGATTGTGTTCAGCTCGGAAGTCGCGCCGACTGACGTCTGCGAGCAGGCAGCCTCCCTGCGCGCCGAATACTGCATCGCAGTCAGGGGCGAGGTGAGAATGCGGCTTGCCGGCACGGAAAACCCCAATATCGAAACAGGAGACATTGAGGTCCTGATCAGTGAGCTGACCGTGCTCTCCGAGTCCGACTCCCCGCCCTTCGCCATTTCCGAGAAAGCCATGGTCGCGGGCGCGGCATCCGCAGGCGCAGAGAGCGTGGATGAGGATTTGCGACTCCAGTACCGCTACCTGGACATCCGCCGTCCTTCGATGCGGTACAACCTGGTCTCGCGGCACCGCATCTTCCAGTGCGTCCGCGAGTTCCTCGACTCGCAGGGCTTCCTCGAGATCGAAACGCCGGCGTTGACGATGAGCACTCCGGAAGGCGCGCGTGACTATCTGGTGCCCAGCCGCATCCATCCGCAGAGCTTCTACGCTCTGCCGCAGTCGCCGCAGCTCTTCAAACAACTGCTCATGATCGGCGGCCTGGAACGCTACTTCCAGCTGGCGCGCTGTTTCCGCGATGAGGATTTGCGTCCCAACCGGCAGCCGGAGTTCACCCAGCTCGACATTGAAGCATCCTTCATCGATGAGGAGTTCCTCTATGAACTGGTCGAGGAACTCGCCGTCAGGATGTTCGCTGCCGGCGGCATCGCGCTTTCCCGGCCGTTCGCCCGCATGACCTATGCCGAGGCGATGGACACGACCGGCTCCGACCGCCCGGACCTGCGCTTCGGGCTTCGCTTCGTCGATGTGACCGATGTGTTCTCTCACACCAACTACTCGATCTTCCGCCAGATCCTGCAGCGCGACGGCTGTATCAAGGGCATCAACATCAAGGGCCAGTCCGACAAGCTCAGCAAGAACGTGCTGCAGAATGAATACGCCAAGGAGATCGCTCCGTCGTTCGGCGCCAAGGGCATGACCTGGATGCGCGCCGAAGGCGGCAAGCTCGAGTCCAATATCGTCCAGTTCTTCAGCAGCGAGGAGCAGCAAGCGCTGCGCCAGAGATTCGACGTCGCCGACGGGGACGTGCTCATCATGATCGCCGACCCGTCGTATGCCGTGGTCACATCGGCCCTCGGGCAGTTGCGCCTGCATCTGGCGAACCGTCTCGGCGTGGTCCCCGCCAACAGCTTCTGTCCGGTCTGGGTCACGGAGTTCCCGATGTTTGAGGCTACCGAGGAAGGAGGCATCACCTCCAGCCACCACCCGTTCACCGCGCCGGACCGCACCGATTTCGACCCGAGGAATATAGAAGAACTGCTGACGCTGCGCTCGCGGGCGTACGATCTGGTCATTAACGGTGAGGAACTGGGCGGCGGGAGCATTCGCATCAACGACCGCGACGTGCAGCGGAAGGTATTCACGGCGCTGGGACTGACCGAAGAGGAGGTACAGGAGAGATTCGGCTTCTTCTTGCGGGCCTTCGACTTCGGCGCGCCCCCGCATGGCGGCCTGGCGCTGGGCATGGACCGCACCGTGTCGATGATCCTGCAGACCCCCTCTATCCGCGAGGTGATCGCCTTTCCCAAGAACCGCAGCGCCGCGTGCCCCCTGACCGGCGCGCCCTCTGTGGTGAGACGCGAGCAACTGGCTGAACTGGGGCTGTTGAACCTGGGCGGCCTCGATGTCCTCCCCGGAACAGCGGAGAAGGAAGACAGGATCGAGCACCTGTCCTGGGTGTCACGCATCGGCATCACGGCCGAGGAGCGCGCCCTGATTGAAGAGGTTCTCACGCAGGCCGAAGAGCTCGCGTTGCTTGCCGCCCAGAAGGCGGGCGGCGACGAGCCAGCCTACGGCGTTGCGCCTATCACCAACCGCACCCGTGCAGGGACTGAAGGAAAACGCTCGGCGCTGTCCCAGTCAGGCCAACTGCTCAAGGTTGCGCCCTCGGTCAAGGGCAACTACTTCAAAGTCGCCAGCATTCTGGAATGACGGGAGACATCTTGATGGACCCAGTGTTCTTCTATCGCAATCCCGAAACCCCCCACGCCAGAGGCGGTGACCTGCACGGGTTGAGAATCGCGATTCAACCGAACATCTCGGTGGCGGGCTGGCCGACCGAAGCTGGGTCGAAGGCGCTCGTCGATTTCACCGCATTGGAGGACGCCACCGTTGTGCAGCGGCTGCGTCGAGCCGGAGCTTCCGTGTGCGGCTCAACCCGCATGAGTGAATTCGGTTTCGGCCTGCAGGACAGCAAGGCAGGTGAAGCGCTCCGACAGCAGACCGCCGACGCCGAGCTCGTCATGGACTTGATGGGCGAGAGCCGCCTGGCCGCCTCGCGCGCGGCTGTGTGCGGTTTCAAGCCGAGCTACGGACTGGTGTCGCGCTTCGGCCTCATCGGGCTGATACCGTCGATGGAATGCTGCGGGATGCTCTCCGCAAGATTGAGGAGCATTCGAGACATCCTGAAGGCCGTTGCCGGTCAGGACGAACTGGACTTCTCGCTCCCCGATGAAGAGACCCCGGATTTCTCGCGGCGAGACATCGACCCGCGAGAGGCAACCATCGGTGTCATCGCAGAAGCGCAAGACACTCTGCCCACCGAGCAGCAAGAGATGTTTCGTGCATCGCTCGACGAGCTGAAAGAGGCCGGCTTCTCCCTGCGGGACGTGTCCCTGCCCGACTTCTCGCTTTTCTCCGTCGTTCATAGAATCATCGGCTCCGTGGAAGCCTCATCCTGCGCCGGGCGCTATGATTCGGTCCGCTACGGTCACCGCGAGCCGGGCGCCAGGAACTGGAACGACATGTACCTGCTCTCGCGAGGCGCGGCCTTCGGCCCACTGCTGAAGAGCTATCTGTTTCAGGGTGCGTTCTTCCAGTTCGAGCGCTACGACGCGTATGAAGACGCCTGCCGCATTCGCGCGCGTCTGCTCGCGGACATGCAGCGGCTTGCCTCGCAGGCGGACTTTCTGGTCTTGCCCGCAGGCAACTGCGCCGCATCGGGCGCGCTGCCGACCCTTGCCGGTACGTACACACAGTTCGCCTCAACGGTCTTCGCTAACGTGACCGGCCAGCCCGCGCTGTACCTGCCGCCAGCGTCAGACGCGGCGCACCCGGGGTTTCAACTGGCGGGGCCGAGGCTCAGCGACGCGCTGTTGCTCGCGATGGGGGAACATATTCTGAACATACGCCAGGGAGGCAAATAGTCGTGGAATTCGAAGCAGTCATCGGACTGGAGATTCATGTTGAACTCAACTGCGCGACCAAGATGTTTTGCGACTGTCCGAACCGTCCCGGCGACGAACCCAACGTCAATACCTGTCCGATCTGCCTGTGGTTTCCCGGCGCCATTCCCCGATTCAGCCAGGAGGCGCTCGAGAAGGCATCGCTTCTTTGTCTCGGGCTGGGCGCCGAGCTCCAGCCCAGGAGTGCCTTCGACCAGAAGGTGTACTACTACCCGGACCTGCCCAAAGGCTACCAGCTGTCCCAGGCCCATCTCCCTCTCTCGCGCGGCGGCGCCATCGACATTGTGGATGAAGAGGGCAACCCCAAGACGATACGCATTCATCATATCCACATGGAGGAAGACGTCGCCAGACTGGTGCACGAAATGGAAGGACGCCTGCCGATCAGTCTGGTGGACTTCAACCGCGCCGGTGTTCCGCTTGTGGAGATCGTCACAGAACCGGATTTCCGCGCGCCCCATGAGGCGATGGAGTTCCTTAGGGCGCTCCGCACACAGGTCCGCTCCGTGGGGTCCTCCGAGTGCAGCATGGAGAACGGCACGATGCGTGTCGATGCCAACATCTCCATACGTCCACGCGGGACCACCCAGATGAGCACCAAGGTGGAAGTGAAGAACATGAACTCCATCCGCCACGTCGGCGACGCCATCGCCTACGAAATCGGCCGCCAGAGCGCAGCCGTCCAGGCGGGCGAGGCAGTGGTTCTCCACACACGTCTCTGGGACCCGGACAGGAAGGCCACGCTCCCGATGCGCGCCAAGTTCGAAGGCCCCTGCGTTCCCGATCCCGCAGTGCCAGCCATTGAACTGTCGCCGGACTGGATAGAGGAGTTGCGTGCACACCTTCCGGAGATGCCCGCGGCGAAGGCCGAACGCTTCGCCGCGCAGTACGCGCTGACCGCTGACGAGGCAAGATCCTTGAGTTCTGATCCGGAGGTCGCAGGCTATTTCGAGGCGCTGATTGAACAGGGGACCGCGCCGCGCACGGCCGCCCACTGGCTCACCACACAACTGGTCCCGGCCGTCAGAGACCGGCGTCAGGAACTGGGCAGCTCGCCGGTGACCCCCGCTCGCCTCGCCGCGCTGCTCAGAATGCTCGCCCAGGACGAGATCAACGCCAACGCGGCGCGTGAGGTGCTCGTGCAGCTGTTCGACAGCAGTGAAGCGCCGGAGGCGATAGTCAGCGCCCGTGGATTCCGGCAGGTCTCCGATCCCACCGCTCTCGATTCGCTGATCGACAAGGTCCTGGAGGCACAACCGGCAGCGGTGGCCGACGTCCAGAGCGGCCGTGGCAAGGCAATGGGCTTTCTGATCGGCCAGGTGATGCAGGCCTCGGGCGGCAAGGCCAATCCGAAAGTGATACGGGAGCTGCTCACAAGGAAGCTGGACGCAACTTCATAGGGAGTAAACCGTTGCGCGCCGGCGCTCATGTAGCGCACGGTGGACGCCAACGGGCGTCCGCATCGCCGCCAGTCATGCCAGCGCCCGCTGCGGCGCGTAGGGCTGCCACTCTTGGTAGTCGCTCAGTTGCCCCTGCCCCTCCTTCATCAGGTACACCACCTCCCGCCCAGGACCTTGCTTCTGCCCGGGTCACAGCACCGATGTCAACTACAGACTCCCACAGGGAAAACGCCAGGTCTCATTGTGACACAGTGTTGTCACCCGACAGGGCTAGGATGCCCACAGCAGACTTGGCGAATCATGGAGCCGAAACACGAACGAGATAGTCAGGCGATACGCAGCCGCGATGCAGTTCCACAAGCCATGCGCTGAGCATTCTAACGAAGTCTGAGGTTGTGCCAGATGCCGAGGGAGCAGTGGGAGATTCGCTGGAAGGACCACTACCGTACGCTCGGCGTCAACATGGCGGCAGAGCCGGAGGTCCTGAAAGCCGCATACACTGCCCTAGCCAGGAAACACCACCCGGATGCCGGTGGCGGCACGGATCGCATGAAGGCGATCAACGAGGCCTATGAGGTATTGTCTGACCCCCTGCAGAAAGCCAGATACGACGTATCCTATCGCCGCAGGCGCGAGTCATCACAACCGGAGCCGGATCCCGGGCAGGCGAAGGACTTCACGGAAGGCCGGGACCGTACAAGCCCGACAGCGCCAGCCTCTGTCAACGGATTTCCAATATTGCCATGGCTGTCACTCGGATGGCAGAGGGCAGCGTTGGCGACCAGCTTCCCTGTTGCCCTCATCTTTCTGTTCATCGTGCCGAGCCCTGTGGGTGTGGGTGTGGGGGCTGCCATCCTGGTTGCCGCGAGCTACGCCTGTATCAAGACGCGCTTTCTCAAAAGGGGAGGGCAGGCTGGCATCGTCGCCAGGCTTGCGGGGGGCTTCGCCATCATTTGCACGCTGTGTGCCATGGGGATGGCAGCATTCACGGCCGCTGTGCTTCTGGTTGTTTTTGTTGTGCTATCCCTTGGCGTCATCAAGGCAGCCCACAAATGCCGACGTGCCAGCTGATGCACCCACCGAGCGGCCTGTCCAACCAGGCAGGCGTTCCAGAATGTTGGAGCGTACATTCGCCTATACATGCACGCCTCAGCGACCCATTCGAACCTTCATCTACTAGGTGCGAAGGCTTTCGGCAACGGGCCTGGCCACTTCGGGACCACCCGTCCGTGCTTGCCCCCGTGCGGATTGTGCTGCGCGAGCTGTCTCGGTGTCCCAGGTGTCGGCACTTGCCCCCCCTGCATTGCCCACCAATGTGCATCACGACGCAGAAAGCGCGCGGAAGACGCCGGAACTCCGCCGCAAAGCTGCGCTGCAAGCCGACGCCACACTCGTGTTATAGAAGCTACTACACCGCATTCGTGTGTCGGCGACTGCACACCCCGCAAACGCAACGGCCCGGACTCTGATCGTATGGTTCTTCCTCATCATTCTCCTGCCCCACCAGTCACCGGTCCCTGAGTAGTCTCTATCTTCCGTGGTGTCAACCCAATGCAGCCCATCGTGCCAGAGTCTGCGACGAGGGCAACTCACACTTCCTGGTGACTGCAATCCAGATGTAGTGGTTCACAAGCTCCAGAACGGTCGAGTCCGGCCGGTCCACGTGTTTGGGCAGGTCGTCGATTCCGAAGCCGTTATCCCGGCACAGGCGCTCGATGTGGTAGGTCAGGTCTCTGACTTCCTCAAGGAACCTGCGATATGATGCCGGACCGCCGTCACACTTGAAGGTGACCCGCATAGCTTCATCCCAGGGCATCAGCGCCTCAGTCCTCATCGCGAAGAGGATCTTGGATGCTGCCGTCGGACCGATACGAACCTCCAATTTCGCTCCAACCCGCTCGCGCCAAGCTCCTGTGCTGTCTTTGAGAGAACCATATGCGCCGACCGCTACTTCCAGTTCCCGGTCAGTGACATCCCAAATTGGCCTCTTCTCTGGAAACAGACCCGCACCTTCTGCCTGGTACCATTTCGAGATACTGACTGATGCCACCTCGTGTTGGTCCGCTGGAAGATGCCTGCACCCCCAGTCATTCAGCCATCTCAGGAGAGGAGTACGATGCTGGGAGTTGGAGAGGTCCACACTGCCACCAGTATCCTCCTTCAAGCGAGCGAGCGATCTGTTGAAGGGGGTTAGGGAATCGTACATGGTGCTTGCCAGAGCTAGCTTGCACAGAGTCACATTCTCCCAGTCCATCAGTCAGGAACCTCCCACTATCGTGCTGTATCAGTGGCAACATGGAGTTCAGGCTCGTTAGCGGCGATGTTACCCAAACCAGCCTTCAACGTATCGCGCAAAGGCAGGGTCATCCCTGACGAGACGAACCACCTCAGCCAGCCATCCGTGTATTGCGTCCGCCATCTTCTCCAGGGCTTCGGCCTCGCTCGCGGCCCGCACCCGGCACCCGGGCAGACGCGGACAGGAGGCGGTGTAGCGACTGTCTTCGCGCATCGCATCCTCATCCAGTTCCACGTCAACCTCGAACTCGACCGTCACCTTCAGCGTTTCCATTCCCAGCCTCCCACCTCGGGAATGCCCCCTTCTATTGCTTCAACGTATCGAACAGGCGGACCATCGCCTCGGTGTCCCGCTTGCAGTAGGCGAGCAGACCCTCGCGCAGCCACTGGCGGCGCTCGGCAGTGGTGTCGGGCAGAATCATCTCGGCGTAAGCCAGAGAGGCCTGGTCGCCTTCGGTTATGTCAAGGTCATCGTAGCCCAAATCGGGCACCAGGGCCGGCAATACCGCCTTGAGCGAGAACGAGCCGTGGAACCCGGGGTGATAGCAGTGCCGACGCACGAGCTGCAGCAGGTCGACGATGCGCCCATCGAGCAACGGCAGCAGGCGGCCCGCGAGATGCGGCAAATACCTCGCGAGCTCCTCAATGCGCTTCGCCTCGAAACCCGAGTACGTGAGAATCGGGCCGGTGTCGCCCACCGCCGCCAGCAGGCTCTCGGCGAAGGCCCCGCGCGGGTCGTCAAAGCCATCGTGGAGGAACTCCCGGTGCTCAAGACTCCCGTCCCCCATCATGGTGTGGCACGACCACTGGAATGGAATCACCTGATACGGACGGGTGCCGGCGTACAGCGGCAGCGCCGGGTTGAAGGTCTCGAAGTCGAGGAAGTGGACCGGATGCTCGAGCCGCGCCAGGGTGTGTGGAAGCTCCTGGTCCAGGTGGAAGCGGTTGCCGATAACGCAGTCGCGCACCAGCCGCTGGGTCACGTTCAGCCCGGGGAAGCCGGCGGGAATGTCCCGGATGTCCTCGATCCCCGCTGCGGCCAGGGCGTCGAGCAGCTTCCGGCTCGCCCGCGGGAGCTGGATGACGGGGTGCTCCGGCCCGCCGGTGTGGCAGTGGCCATAGAACTGGCATGGGTACGGGCTCGTGCACTGCCGCCCGGGCCTCACCTGCGGCGGCTCGGGCTGGGCCAGGTACCGTCTCATCTCCTCCAGTGCCGATGGGACGCCGGGCAGTGCCTCATACACGTCGCCGCTGATATCCTCAACCAGGAACAACTGGCTGACGTCATAGCCGCCTCCCGGGTAGACGTAGTCCTTGTTGAGATGGGCCAGGCACCCATTGCGCACCGCCACGCCCTTGCCGTTGAGCACGTAGAGCTGCACCGCGACGTCAGGGACGTGCTCGTCTTTCACCGAGGTGGTGGACTTGACCTCGACGAGGTCGAACTCGCCACCTGCCGCACGGGCGAGGATGTCGACGCGGACCCTCACGCCGTCGTGGAGGAAGGCCGCCTCACAGAGCGCCGGGGCCGACATTCCGGACAGGGCCTGCAACGTCGACGCCACCGCTTCCTCGTGCTGGAAGTAGGGCTCGGCTATGAGCGTGGCTCCGGGGTACAGGTCTCGAGCCAGCCCGCCGACTCTCGTACCCATATCCAGCCTCGCCTGCTCCGCCGGCGAAACCGGGTCGGCCAGGTCGGGGTTGAAGCACTCGAGGTACAACCGCCTGGGGCACTGTAGCCCCGCCACGAAGCGGGACTTGGACAGCAGCGGGACTGCATTCTTGCGTGAACTAGTCAAGGGCAATCACCTATTTGCCCGAGTCTTCGACCCGCCAGACTACACAGTGCGAACAAAGCAAGCCTCCCGCACGTACCCATGATTCGTGCCTCCAGTTCGACGCTGTCCACAAGTCACGCGTCAGCGACCGAAAACCAGCCGTGTAGCGTAGGCTGTTCGCTCCCGCTGGGCCGCGGGGCCGTCGCACTTGGCTAACAACTGGTGCAGATGTGTCAAGTCCACGGGCCGAAGGATGACCTGAGCACATCCATGTCCGTACAACGGCTCAGCGATTTGGATGCGTGCTTCCTTTGCTGCCCCATGGGTCGTTGGGTATAGGATGACGGATTCCCTTTGTTGGTCTCTGCTCAGCGCGTAGATGGCAAGCTGGTACAGCATATCCCGAGGCAGCGGTTCCTGGCTCAAGTCCCGATACTTCGCGTCCACTACGGCAGCAACTCTTGAGCCCTTCAGTACCACGAAGTCGGGGCGTGGCTGGGGCGGACGGCGTTTCATTGGGTTGTATCCAGGCAGGTAGGTCATCATGTTTCGGAGGCGATACTGATCGCGCACGGTGAAGTCGTACAGATTCTCATGGAGGAAACGTGAGATCAGCTCCTGGAAGAAGCGGTTCATGTCGAAGAAGAAACCAGGCAACCGCAGGCTGGGCTCCCCCGGATCAAGAGAAACACCTTTCGATTGCATCAGCATTAGAATTATCGCCACCGACGGCCCGTACGCAGCAGTCAGCCGGTCGGTCTCTCGACTCAGTCTCTTGAAAGTATCGCGGTCCAGCCTAACTGGAGATACCACTTCTTCAAGCTGTCTTGCCAGGCGGCGCAGCTCGGTTCGCAGCGGAACGAAGGCTGTAATCCGGATGGAGAGATACAGACCGGCGAGCAGCACTTGGTTCACTAGACAGTTCTCCAACCGTGGGAAGTAGACGCACGGCAGCCGCGCGGCAACCCTCGCCTGCTGACGCGCGATCCTCTCAAAGTCTATTCTGCCTCTAGGGCTTGCGAGGTCATCTGCCGCTTCCCTGTAATTGCGGCGCAAGCCTCGCGATATCAGTTCATCGACCTCTGCAATGAGCTGGCTTATGAGGAGATCCTGAAAAGTCTCAGCCTCAGCATCGTATTCGGCATGCTCGAACAGTCTAAGATTCCTAAGACTGTACGCGTATCTTGTGAGGCGAAGCAATGGGATGCGAGCGATCTTGGGGCGCACCGTTATGTCTATATTGCCAAGCCTTGTTCGCCCTACATGCGATGATGCTCGAATTGACAGACCCGATCGAAGCTCGCTGACTTCGAGGATACCTGATTTGTTGAGACTCTCTACGTGCGCTTGGACGGTGGTGTCGTCTGTCACGAAAACGTTGGCTAGGCGCGTTTCGGTATCGGGCCCAAGGGAACCCCACTCGTTCAGGCTGATCTTGATTCCTGCATCCGTCATGAAGAGTCTTCCGTATCCTCGCCCTCAACTTCTTCACCCTCGATGGGAGTCTCGGCTTCTGATCTGAGGGCTTCAGAAGACGTGGAAAGACTGGGATCAATCGCCAGTAGTGCCTGGGCAAGCTCTTCCTGCTTCGCGTCATCGAACACATCCCTGCGTATCTGCTGGTTCTTTCCGTCCACCAGACCACTGCCAAGTATCTCCTCCAATATGGAATAGTCCTCGTAGCAGTACTCCTCCAGCAAAGGGATGATGTCCTCTCGAAGCACGTTGGCCAACTTGCCAAGCTCTTTCACGGGTTCACCGCCATCAAGCAGATAGGCATGGCCGATTTGACGATTTCGGGCGTCGCGACCCACATGGTCGCAGATACGGCGATTGAGGGCCTTCAACCACCGCCCCAAAGGGATTCCCGACACTGTAGCGCTGCCCAAGGTGGAGTAGTCCGGCATCAGTTCAATGAAGCCAAAGCGACGTCGGAGGGCAGTGTCTAACAGAGATATCGACCGATCAGCTGTGTTCATCGTGCCGATTACATGTACGTTGTCCGGAACCTGAAACGATGAGCCTGAGAGAGGGAGAGTGACGGACTGACCACGTTTGTCCTTCTCCAGGATGGTCATCAGTTCGCCGAAGATCCTGGGGATATCGCCTCGATTAATCTCATCGATGACGAGGTAGAACCTTCGTTTAGGAGAAGCTACTGCGTCACTGCAAAGTCTCTTCAGGATGCCAGGCTGAAGGACGAAGCGCATCTCCCCGTCGGAGCATCTCGGCCTGAAGCCCTCGATGAAGTCTTCGTAGCCATAAGCCGGATGGAAGCAGCAGAACCGAACGGTTGGGCTTGACACATCGTCATCGGCAATGATCGAGCGCTTCTGCTCACTATCCAGATCTTCAAATCTCATGTTGAAGTCTGTTTGTGCGGCGAGCTCACAAGCAGTCTTCATCGCCCAATAGGTCTTGCCCGTGCCCGGGGGCCCGTAGATCACTGCCTGGCGTTTGCGTTCAAGGATGGAGTGGATGCGGCCCATCACGCCGCTCAATCTGACACCTTCGGGGTGGTCGCGTACTATCGGTGGCTGCGTTCCCATGATACGCCTCTCGGTTTCGACGAGGTTGGCCACATTCTTGCCAAGCAGGTGTACTACAGTCATCAGCCCTTCGGGTTGCGGTGGTTTCCACTCGTCCAAGTTCAGCCATTTCACAGGACGACGGTGTCGAAAGTAGCCCGTTGGCTCGTAGTAGTACTTGCCAATGACCCTGCCCACACCCAGTACTGTTGCACCGTCCGAGGCAAGGACAAGGTCCCTTTCGCTGATGCGGGCAACGAAACTGAAGACTTGCTGCGTTTGTTTTCCAACTTGCGAAGGCGTCAGGTTCGGGTATTGCCCTTGGATGACTGCCCGAATCCTCTCCTTTGAGTCCTGGTCGTACTTTGTCTGGCTGAGGTCCCCAAGGTCACCCCACCCAATGCCAACGCACCCGTTGTCTCTCATGAGTTGCCATCGATTCCTCGGCTTGGTGCCATCGCCAGTTCCGATGCGCCAGTACCTATGAGGACGTCCGTGTATGTGGTTGGTGACGGTCGTGAGGCTGTTGACTGGCCATCCGAGGAACCTAGAAAGGGCTAGAAAACGGGCAGCGCAGAGGTACCTACCATCCCCTTCGGGCGGAGTCTGCAGCAGCTTCACCAAGTGAAACCTCTGGAACTCGGCGTTGTGATAGTCGTCGAGCTTCTCGG
>JAXHUA010000158.1:0-16737 GCA_034189695.1 Chloroflexota bacterium
GCACCGGCTGCGCCCGCTGGAGGTGGGTGTAGCCGGGCACGACCCGGTCCTGGTTGGCCTCGGCCAGGTCCAGCAGGGCCCTCTGAAGCTCGGCTGTCTTGTCCAGCGTCTCGCCGATGACGTCCTTGACGTACAGGCGCATGTCCAGGGCGACCTGGTCGTTCCTCGAACGGGCGGTGTGCAGCTTGCGGCCTACGTCCCCAACCTTCTCGATCAATCTCGCCTCTATGTTCATGTGGATGTCTTCCAGGTCGTCCCGGAAGGTGAATGTCCCCCCCTCGATCTCGTCACGGATGGAGAGAAGCCCCATGACTATGAGCTCCGCTTCCTTGCCCGAAATGACCCCCTGCCGGGCCAGCATTTTGGCGTGCGCCACCGAGCCGGCGATGTCGTGCCGGTACAACCGCCTGTCATAGTCGATGGACGAAGTGTAGTTCACCACCTTCGCCTCAACATCCTTCTGAAAACGACTGCGTAGTGGTTTCATAACTGCCTAGTTCCCAGCATCCACATCAATTATGAACCATAGGCAACGATCTTCACCAGTCGGGAGCTCCGCAATGTGCCTGAACCCCGGCGGCTTCGGCATGCGCTGAAAGAACTGGTCGCGGGGTGATACCCACAGACTTATGCCAAGTGCAGCCCCTTCGAAGACACGCGTGTCAACGTACACAATGCTGTCAAGCCGCCCTTTCTTCCGAAATGGGGGATAGTCCTGCAAGGAAGTGTCGTCAATAAGCAGTACGAAGGACCCTACACGTTCAGCACTTGTGAATTGATCCAGCGGCAATCTGCTCCAATCGCCACTCCCGATCTGCGCCACTGCGGGAGGGTCGCGCTCCAACGAGCATGGCAAAGGCTCCTCACTGACGCGGATTTGGCCGCTTTGGTGAAACGAACTGTGGTATCTGAAGTCAGGGCTTGAGATGCCGCACTGAATCTCGTTGGTTCCAGGGCGGACTTTTGCCCAGCACAAGTCCCAGGCACTCTCACCGTTCGTAGCAACGACCCGGACTTGGTACAGGTGTCCCTTCTTCCCCTCAGAAACTGGCACCAAGATTGCCGCCCCCCGTTGCAGTCTCACTCTCTACCTTCGCTATACCAGGAACCTCTTCTTGAGATTGAGTATCGCCTCTTCGATATCCTCGCCCTTGCTCCGCATGCCGCTGATGATCTGGGCGATCTTCTCCCGCTTGTACAGACGCGTTGAGAAGTCCTCCAGATCGGTGTAGTAGCCCATCCGCCGGCCCAGCTTGAAGACCAGCCTGTCCTCGTCACTCATGGCCAGGTACCGGTCGATGTGGCCCAGCATCTTCTCCTTGTCCTGGGGCAACTGGCCCTCCACTTCCTGCAACAGGTTCTCGATGTGGTCGCTGGCCAGATAGCTGGTGACCTCCAGCCCTTCGACCAGCTCCCGTATCTCCTTTACCACCTCGTCGTCGCTCAGCAACTGGAAATCGCCGCTGGCGTACTTCTGATACAGCGGAATGTCCTCCCGTATGGCCAGGCTCCTGAGCCTGATGAAATCGGGGTTGATCTCGTTCAACACCCGGGCGGTCTCCCGGGGGTGTCCCTCCTTCCAGCGACGGCCGCCCAGTCCAGGCATGACGTACTCACAGAGCGAGATGCCCGACTCGACCACCTTTCTCCCACCATCGATATGTTCTGCGGCGGTCACCCCCTTGCACACGTAGCTGAGCACCTCGTCCGAACCGCTCTCCAATCCAACGTGCAGCCGCGACAGCCCGGCCTCGTGGAGCTCCTTCAGTTCGTCCAGGCTCTTCATCGCAGCCGTCTTGGAGCGGCCGTAGGAGGTCACCCTGGAAACGCTGGGGAGGGTCCTCTTCAGATGCGTCAGCACTTCGACCAGTTGCGGCGTCCTCATTATCAGCGCGTCGGCGTCCTGGAAGAAGACGTTCTCCCCTCCGAAGAACAGCCACAGCGCCACGATACGGAAGCTATCGTTGGGGGGTCTCTCGTAGACGGCGGCGGCGATCTGCCTCACATCGCCACCGTAGCCCGACTTCAAGGACATCTGCTTGATGGCGTCGGCAATGGCCTTCACCGTGTCGATATCGCGCGTTATCTCTTGCACGCGGCGTATCTGAAGCTTTCTGGTGCGGTGGCTCGAACAGAACTCGCAACGATGCCACGGGCAACCGCGCACGATACGCAGGAGCAGCGACTGCGCCTCGCTGGGCGGTCGCGAGGGCCCCATCTCAAACGCCAGCAATGCCCGGTGTCTGGTTACCATGCCGCCACTCAGGCCGTCTCCGCCTTCAACGCGTTCTCGTGCTCCTCCAGCGAGCTGTATCCCAGCTTGAGGGACATCTTCAGATACCTCTCCTCCGCCAGATTCCTGCCCTCCCTCAATCCTTGCGATATGTCCCGGTAGTACAGGTCCAGCGTCTGGTCGGAGTACGTCTCAAGCTCGCCCCTGAGGTACGTCTCGAAGCCCTCCGCCTGGCACGCCTCTCCCCCTCCGAGAATGCGTGGATACTTGCTCCGCGCCTCGGACTGCCACTCGCTTTCGATCTTGATGATATCGTCGATGAGCGGATTGAAATTGAGGCACGGTATCAGGTCGTCCATGCGGGCGTACTTCTCAGTGAGCAGGTTCCTGCCCTCCCCCATTGCCCGGAGCAGGTCGTCGCGGTACGACTCCAGCGTGGCCTCGGACCATGTCTCGAAGCCGCTGCCCCGTACCAGCCTGAATCCTCCCTCCGACTCCTGGCACACTGTTGGACTGACGGTCGGCACCCGCTGGAACATGTCGAACTCCAACTTGAGGATCTCTTCGATCAGTCCAGGCTTCCTCTCCATATTCTGCACCTCCCATGCGGTCCGGCTACGGTATCAGCCTTCGCTCCTCGCCCTCGCCAAGGGGGTCGTCACGCTGGCCCAGTCCCTGCACCTGTGCCTGCGTCTTCACCGGCAGGCCCCAGATGTGGATGAAACCCAGCGAGGTGCTGTGGTCGAACTGGTCACTCTTGTCATATGTAGCGAGGCCGACGCTGTAGAGCGACTTGGGTGACTTGCGACCCATCACGACGGCGCTCCCCTTGTTCAACCTCACGCGTACCGTGCCGGTGACGCTTCGCTGCGTACTGGCCACGTAGAACGCCAGGTCCTGATGGAAATGGGTGAACCACAGGCCATTGTATATGAGATCGGCGTACTCCGCAGCCACCCTCTCCTTGAAGCGCATCTGCTGCCTGGAAAGGGTCAACGTCTCCAGAGCGCGGTGTGCCGCCAGCAGCACCGTCGCCGCCGGCGCCTCGTATATCTCTCGCGACTTGATGCCGACCAACCGGTTCTCCACGTGGTCGATCCGCCCCACACCGTGCTCACCGGCAATCCGGTTCAACTCTTCAATGAGGGCGACTCCGCCCATCTCCCGGTCGTCGAGCCTCGTGGGTATCCCGCGCTCGAAGCCGATCTCGACGTAGAGCGGCTCGTCGGGGGCGTCCTTCGGCGAAACCGTCCACTTGAAGATATCGTCAGGAGGCTCCGCCCACGGGTCCTCTAGGACCCCGCACTCGATGCTCCTGCCCCACAGGTTCTCATCCGTGGAGTACGGGCTGTCCACGGTGACCGGCACGGGGATCCCATGCTCCCTGGCATAGGCGATGGTCTCCTCCCGGCTCATCCCCCACTCACGAGCGGGAGCTATGGTCCTCAGATGCGGCGCCAGAGCGCTGACGCTCACGTCAAACCTCACCTGGTCGTTGCCTTTGCCGGTGCAGCCGTGGGCCACCGCGGCGGCACCCTCTTCGATGGCCGTATCGACGAGCAGCTTGGCGATAAGGGGCCTGCCAAGCGCCGTGGCCAGCGGATACTGCCCCTCGTACAGGGCGCCGGCCTGGAGCGCTCGAAACACGAAGTGCTCCACGAAAAGCTCCCTCGCGTCCACCACCACCGCCTTGATCGCTCCCACGCCGAGGGCCTTGTCACGGATTGACTGGGCGTCCCTTCCTTCCCCACCCAGGTCAGCGGTCAGCGTGATGACGTCCACGCCGTAGGTCTCCTTGACCCACTTGACCGCCACCGAGGTGTCCAACCCACCACTATATGCCAGTACTGCCTTTTCCGCCACTTCAAGTGCCTCCGTTCAGTTGCCCTGTTCACTCCCAAAATGGTCTTGCAGGAACGACGTAATCCCCTCATGCACCCCCGGGTGCTCCCAGGTGTAGATATGACCGGGCGTCCTCATGTAGAACAAAAAGTGTCCCTCTTCAGGCCTGTATGTGGGAATACGCCCCAGATTGGCCTGGAAGATGGCCCACACGTCGCCCCTGCTCAGGCTGTCGGGATACACGCCGTTATCATTCAACACCAGGGAGCGCTCCTCGTCCAGCGCGCCCCTGTATATGCACGGCATCCCCGTCTGAATGCTGTATACGTCCGGATTGGCCTCCAGCATCCCCAGCGCCTCGTTGCTGAGGATAGCCCCCGCGCTCTCCCCCAGCAGCAGCACCCTGGCGTTTCCCATGTGACCGGCCAGAAAATCGACCTGAGCGGCGAGGGGCCCCACCTTTGAACTGTAGGCCGTGAATGTCTCGCGAATTTCCTTGATGAAGCTCCAGAAACCCGACGGCGTCCTGCTGTAGACGACGAGCATGGTGGAATACCCCAGCCGGTGGAGTTCGCCCTCAATCCCCTCCAAGATGCTCCCCCATTCCGGGCCGATCTCCCCCTGTCCCTGACCGCCGGAATTGAAGACCAGAAGGAAATCCTTGCCGACGCCATAGGAGAATGCCTCGAGGAGTCCTTCCTCCACCTCCTGACACTGGACCGCGTCCCCCCCACACAGCTCGAGAGCCAGACTCGAGGCGTCCTGCCTCACCGCGTCGGGTATCTCGGCCCCGTCCCCGACTTCGCCCACGACCACGAACTTCCCTGGTGCACACGGGCTCAGCATGAGCCACGTCACACCCCCCACTACGACCGCTATCAGGAGCACCACAATGGATGCTGTGACAACCCTGCGCTTCATGGTCACCTTGCAGACGTGCTGCTAGTTCTGGCCCACCACCGCTTCACGGCCGACCTTGCGCAGCACTTCCCCGAGGACCCCGACCGCCTCGTCAACCTCAGCCTCGCCGATGATGAGCGGCGGCACGAAGCGCACCGCGTTCGGCTTGACGTCGTTGAGCAGCAACCCGGCCTCAAGACAAGTACCTACCACAGCTCCGGCCATGTCGCTCGAAAACTGCATCGCAATCAGAAGGCCCCGGCCCCGCACCTCGGTGATGAAATCGAACGTTCTCTCCAGCTCGCACAGTCTGGACACGAGGTATTGCCCGACACGACGGCAGTTCTCCACGACACCGTGCTCCAGGACGTACTTCAAGACAGCGTATGCCATGGCACAAACAAGCGGATTGCCGCCAAAAGTCGAGCCATGCTCCCCAGGAGTGAACACGGAGGCCGCCTCTTTGGCCATGAAGGCGCCGATGGGCACGCCGCCGCCGAGGCCCTTGGCCAGCGCTATGATGTCCGGCTCCATGCCCGACTGCTGGTAGGCGTAGAGCGTTCCGGTCCGGCCAATCCCCGTCTGGACCTCGTCCATTATAAGCAGGATGCCTTGCTCATCGCACCAGGACCTTACCTGCTTGAGGTAGTCGTAGGCGGGGACATTAACACCTCCCTCGCCCTGGACGGCCTCCACCATCACCGCGCACGTCTGCGGCCCGGTCGCCTTCTGGATGGCCTTGACGTCGTCATATTCCACATTCACAAAGCCTTCCGGCAGCGGAACGTACGGCTCCTGCAACCTCGCCTGCCCCGTGGCGGCGGTCATCGCCAGGGTTCGACCATGGAACGAGTTCATCGTCGTTATGACCTGGTACGCACCATCCCGGTGCAGCTTCCCATAGCGGCGGGCCAGCTTGACCGCACCCTCGGTAGCTTCACCACCGCTGTTGCAGAAGAAGACCCTGTCGAAGCAACTGTTTTCAACCAGCAACTCCGCCAGGCGAAGCTGGGGAATGGTGTAGAACAGGTTTGACGTCTGGATCAGGGTCCGACTCTGCTCCGTCGCCGCTGCCACAATCTCCGGGTGGCAGTGACCCAGCACATCGACCGCCAGGCCCCCTACGAAGTCCAGGTACTCCCGGCCGGCGTCATCCCACACCCTCGCTCCCTGGCCGCGCACCAGTGTCACCGGCACGCGCTTGAAGGTGTTCATATAGTACTTGTGTTCCAGTTCCTTCCAGTCAGTCACCGCTACACCCCATTCACGCGATAACGGTGCCGCTTGTCTTGCCCGAAACCGCATCCAGCAGCGCGTGGGGCTCCCGTCCATCGACAATCTGAGCGAACGCAACGTTCGATATGGCGTGCAAACACGCCTCCACTTTGGGAATCATGCCGCCTATTATCACACCTGAACTGATAAGAGTAGCCACCTGACCGGCGGCGATGCGCGCCAACCGCTTGCCCGAGCGGTCCATCACGCCAGCCACGTCGGTCAGCAAGACGAGCCGCGTGGCGGTGAGGATGGCCGCGATCTCGCCGGCAGCGGTATCCGCATTGATATTCAGCGTCTGGCCCTCAGGCCCGATGCCAAGCGGGGCGATCACCGGCATCCAGCCTTCCCTCAACAGCATGTCGATGAGCTCCGTGTTTACTCGCACCACTTCACCCACGAAGCCGAGCTTCTCGTCCTTGACCTTCGCCTCGAGCAGCCGTCCGTCGACGCCGCTCAAGCCGATGGCCCGGCCGCCTCTCGCCTCGATCGCCGCCACCAGGTCCTTGTTTACCAGACCGCACAGAATGGCCGCCACCACCTCGATCGTCGCCTCGTCCGTCACCCTGAGACCGTCCTCCAACCTGGTGGGCACCCCCAGCTTGGAAAGCCAGCGTGTTATCAGATTACCACCGCCGTGCACCACGACCACCGCCTGGCCGTCGTTCTGAAGCGTGACCAGGTCATCCAGCGTGGTGTCGTTGCTGCCGAACGTCGAGCCTCCAATCTTCACTACAATCGGCTTCTTCAACCTGCATCCTCCTCGGGAAGCCTGTATCCGAAAAATTCTCGAGCTCTTCGGTTACGCTCGAGCATGCCTCCCGGCACTAGGTCGTATACTCGCTGTTGATGACCACGTACTCAGCGGTGAGATCGCAGCCCCAGGCGGTGGCCGCTCCGTCCCCCAGATTAAGACACACTCGAATCGGCACCTCCTCCGCCGCCATCAGCCTTCTCACATGGTCCCTGTCGAACACCTGAGGCGAGCCATGCTCCATCAGGCATACGCCGTTCATGTACAGGCCGACCTTCCACGGGTCCACCTCAGCGCCACTCCGGCCAAGCGCAGCCACTACTCGACCCCAGTTTGGGTCACAGCCGTGGACAGCCGCCTTCAGCAGCGGAGAGCCGGCTATCGTACGCGCCGCCACGCGCGCGTCGCCCACCGTAGCCGCCCCATCCACGGTGACCTCGATGAGCTTGCTCGCCCCTTCTCCATCGGCCGCTATCTGTCTGCCCAGGGCGGTGCAAACCGTGGTCACTGCTTCGCGGAAGGCTTCGGCCTCCGGCGAACCATCGACCAGCACCTCGTTTCCCGCGGCCCCGTTTGCCAGAATCAGCACCGAGTCGTTGGGGCTGGTATCGCCATCGATGGTGACCATATTGAACGAAACGTCCACTGCGTCACGCAGCGCCTTGTTAAGAAACGCGGCGTCGACTGCGGCGTCGGTCGCCAGGAAGCACAGCAGCGTGCCCAGATTGGGGTGAATCATCCCCGAGCCCTTGGCGATGCCGCCAACGGTGACGCCGGTTCCCTCGACGGCGACCGCGACCTCCTTGGCGCGCGTATCCGTCGTCATAATAGCCCGCGCCAGTTCGTGGCCGCCCTCCCTGGAGAGGGCAATCCTGTCAATGCCCTGCGCCACGCGCTCAAGAGGCAGCCTCTGCCCGATGACGCCGGTGCTGGCCACCATGACCTCTTCCGGCCGCAGCCCAAGCTTGCTCGCCGCCATACTCGCCATCGAGGCCGCGTCCGCCATGCCCTGCTCGCCGGTGCAGGCATTGGCGCAGCCCGAGTTCACCACAATGGCCCGCGCCCTCCCCTCCGCCACACGCTCCTGGCACCACAGGACAGGCGCAGCCTTCACCGTGCCCGTGGTGAACACGCCGGCGGCAACGCACGGTGTCTCCGAGCACAGAACGCCCACGTCAAGGCCTCCCTTCACCTTCAGCCCGGCATACGCCGCGCCGGCGACGAAGCCCTGCGGAGACGTGACGGTTCCGCCCTCGATTCGCTCACCCGCCATGCATGCTACTATAGCATGTAAACTACATGCAGTCGAGGGGTCACAGGCAGGCCTGTGCCGGTCGCCTCCCCACGTTGACACCGCTCGCGCACCTGCCATAACATGGCCACAGCGCTCGACGGACGCTCAGTGCGCATGCGCGCGCATCGAGGCGCGGCGAAGCGCGGCTACCGGAAGGGAGGGACCAGGCCACGCCGTTCGAAGCTCAACACGACCCCGACAAGTGCACCGACTGCGGCGCCTGCCGTACCTTCGTCGCCTGCCCGGGCGAGGACGAAGGGGTCTGCATCGGTTGCGGCGCCTGCGTCTTGATGTGCCCCAACCAGGCGCTTGAACTGGTGGAGAAGAAAAGGGACAGGGACGTGGTGATCGAGATTGACGGAGTCCTGAGAAGGGTGCCTGAGAAGATCACCGTGAAGGAGGCGCTGTGGGAGGTCGGCTATCGGCTGACCGCCGGTCTGCCTGCCGAAGGGGAGATCTACGCCCCTTGCGGCGTCGGGGCCTGCTGGGACTGCGCCGTGCAGATTGACGGTGAGGTGCAACGCGCCTGCGTCACCGAGGCCAGGGAGGGAATGAAGATCAGGACCCACCTGCCCAGCGACTGGGTCCCAAGGAGGGTCATCGGGCCCACCGGAGGGCTCCCTCACGGTGGGGTGGGAACACCCTGGGAGGTGCGGAAGAACTCCACGTCGCAGTTCCTGGAGATATGCTGTCTTGTCGCCGGCTGCAACTTCAGGTGCCCGCAGTGCCACAACTGGATGGTAACGCACATGGGAAACGGGCAAGCCTACACACCCACTGAGGCCGCCGAGATGCTGACCAAGGTGAGGCACGAGCTCAGGATAGACAGGTTCTGTCTCTCCGGAGGCGAGATCACGCTCAACAGGCCCTGGCTCATGCAGCTTCTGGAAGAGCTGAAGCGACTCAATCCCGGGCCCGAGACACGCCTGCATATATCCACCAATGGATCCCTTCTCACCCCTGACTACATCGATGAGCTGGTCGATACCGGGCTGACCGACTTCGGCATAGACCTCAAGGGCCTGCGCATGGACACCTTCATGGGGATAACGGGTATCAGAAACAGGGAGCTGGCGCGGAGGTGCCGCGACAACGCCTGGAACGCCGTGGCCTACATCGCGCAGAAGCACCGCGCCCGCGTCTTCCTCGGCGTCGGCGTCCCCTACAACGGGGAGCTGATCTCCATGGAGGAGATCAGTCAGATTGGAAGGCAACTCAGCAGCATCGACCGGACGATACAGACCACGGCCATGGCCTATTTCGACGGCGGCTACAGAAGGCGCCTCATGTGGCCCGGCTTCGATGAGATGAAGACCGTCCATCACCTCCTGGAGCAGGCCGGCCTTGCCACGGTCCAGGCCTTCGCCACTGAGTTCATCCCTCCGTCCCGGGGCTGACGCGCTTGCTCTCCGGCACCAGCCTCCCGGCGTGGCCAGAGACGGCCCCCAGCCCAACGCACAGCCAGCCACACCCTTCCTCACGCTACGCGACATCGCCGGGAAGCCCCAAGTTGACAAGCTTTTCCAGGCTGCCATAAGATGGCGGCAGTGTTCAAGGAACAGGAGGTCTGAATATGGCAATGGCATTGGAAGGTATCAAGGTGGTGGATCTCACCCGCCTTGCGCCAGGACCCTACTGCACGATGTTTCTAGCCGACCTGGGAGCGGATGTGATCAAGGTGGAGCCCGGCGGAGGCCGCGCCCAGGCCTTCTCCGCAGCCATCAGCGGCGAGGCGAGGAGGGCGTACGACGCCGAGAACCGCAACAAGAGGAGCATTGTTCTCAACCTCAAGGCGGAGGAGGCACGGGAGGTGTTCTACAAGCTGGCCAAGGATGCTGATGTCATTGTGGAGGAGTTCAGGCCCGGCGTTGTCAAACGGCTCGGAGTCGACTACGAGACTATCAAGGAGATGAACCCGAAGATCGTCTACTGCTCCCTCACCGGCTACGGCCAGGACGGCCCGTACCGCGATCTGTCCGGGCACGACATCAACTACATTTCGACGGCGGGTGCCCAGAGCATGGTCGGCGAAAGGGAGGGGCCGCCAGCGGTCGTCACCAACCTCATAGCCGACTATGCCGCCGGCGGGATGCACGCGGCCATCGGCATTCTCGCCGCTCTGGTGTCGCGCTCGATTACCGGCAAGGGGCAGCACGTGGACATCTCGATGATGGACGGCGTCGTGTCGATGATGCACGCGGAGCTCGCCGGCTACTTCTCCGACGGGTTCGTGCCCGGCCGGGGAGACATCCTCTCCTTCGGGGGAATGCCGTTCTACAACATCTTCGAGACCAAGGACGGCAAGTACGTGAGCCTGGGCGCACTCGAGCCGTGGTTCTATCAGAACCTGTGCAAGGCGGTTGGCAGAGAGGACTTCGGGCCCTACGAGTTCGACAAGGGCGAGAAACGAGACGAGATATTCGCCTACTTCCGCGAGACGTTCCGCACCAAGACGCGCGACGAGTGGGTGGAGCTGCTGAGACAGGCCGACGTACCGGCTGCCCCCGTCTACTCGCTCGACGAGGTGCCGAACGACCCGCAGGTGAAGTCACGCAAGATGGTGGTCGAGCTTGACCATCCGAAGCTGGGCAAGATCAAGCAGGCGGGCATCTCGATCAAGCTGTCGGACACGCCTGGCGAGGTCAGAAGCCTGGCCCCCATGCCCGGGCAGCACACCGACGACATCCTGGGCGAACTGGGCTACGCCAAGGGCGCCATAGAAGAGCTGAGGAACAGCGGGGCCGTAGCCTAGACACGGCCCGCTGTCACCTAGTCCGTCGCGAGTCGCTTCCGGCCTGCCAACTAGCTTGCTGCGAGCGAGTCCGGTTCCCGGTGACATTCCAATGGTCACACCGGGAATCGTGCTGTGCCCATTGGTCGCACCAACAAACACCGCCACGGTTCGACAGGCCAGGCGTCACTGCTCGATATTCCGTCAGGCGCTGACCGTGCAGTCCTCGTTTGGCCGGCAACGCCTCCCTGCCCGCCGCGGCATAGTCCACGCTACACGAAGCAGTCTGCCAATGCATTGACACCAGCCTCGCAGACGTCTAGTATAGCCGCACTGTTCCCCTGTCAAACCCTACCATCTCTCTCGTGTCACGCCCTTCGCAACGGTTCCGCACACTTTCTGGGAGGTTATTCCACAATGGAGAAGCACAAGGCAAGGTCGCTGAATCAACGCATCCTGCACGCGCTCAGAAACCACTTCGTCGTCGGCATCCTGGTCATCGTGCCGATAGGGGCCGCGGTGGCCATCCTGTACTGGGTCTTCATTTCCATCGATAGTATCGTGCAACCGGCGATTGCAGTCATATTCGGTCAGAGGATCACTGGACTGGGGTTCCTTGTCGCCATAGTCCTGGTATACGTCGCCGGCGTCATCGCCAGCAACTACGTCGGCCGGGTGATGGCTCGCTACGTCGATTCGTTCTTGACCCGGATACCGCTCTTCCGCCAGCTCTACGGCGGCTCGAAACAGGTGGTTGAATGGGTGGTGGGAGCGGGACGGCAGAAGGCGGTCTTTCGCGAAGTGGTGCTGGTCGAGTTCCCCAGGAAGGGTATGCGCACTCTGGCCTTCACAACCAACGAGATGACCGACGAATCGGGCAGAAGGGTCCTATCCCTCTACATTCCGACGGCACCCGTGCCCACATCCGGTTACTTCGAGATGGTCACCGAGGATATGGTCACCCGCACCAACCTGTCGGTTGACGAGGCGATGAGGACAATAGTCTCCAGCGGCATTGTCGCCCCGGACAAGATGTTCGCGTCCCGTGCGGCGCAGAGCGAGTCAACTGAGCCTGAGACCTCTGACAATGAATGATGTTGGCACGTACCCAAGCGACGCGGGAGGGGGCACAAAGGTGTCTCCCACGACTCAGGTTAGACCCGGCTCACGATTTCGGGCCCCCGCAAGCCTGCCTAGGTACCTCCAGCCCTCCTGTCCAGCACGAGCGCCACCGCCCCCAGGGTGCCAGCATCGGCCCCAAGGCGCGCCAGCTCCACGCGCACCGTCCTGGCAGAGATCTGGAACGCCCGCTCCCTCACAACCTCCATCGCCGGCTCGAGGAGCAGCTCACCCATGTTTGCCAGGCCGCCGCCGACGAGGATAAGCTCGGGATTGAAGATGTTGACCAGGTTGACCAGGCCAACGCCCACGTAGTACGCGGCGCGCGAGACAAGCTCATGGGCGACGTAGTCACCATCCTGAGCCGCCTCGAAGACGGCTTTCGCCGTCACCTTGCTCGCGTCCCCACCCACGTGGCGCCGTACAGCCGTCATCACCCCAGCCTCAATCTGCTTGGCAGCTTCCTCGGCCAGGGCCCAGCCCGAAGCAAACACCTCCCAGCAGCCGTTGTTGCCGCACTTGCAGCGCGGCCCCTTGTCGTCGACGATCATATGGCCGATCTCGCCGGCAGCCCCGCATGCGCCTGAGTACAGCTTCCCATCGATGATGATGCCGCCCCCTATGCCCGTGCCCAGGCCGACGTAGATGAGGTTGTCCACCCCGGCGCCGCCTCCGAAGCGGCGCTCTCCCAGGGCTGCGACCGCGGCGTCATTCTCCAGGTATACCGGGAGCCCGACCTCCCGACGGACTGCTTCGCACAGCGGGATATCGTTCCAGCCGGGCAGGTTGGGGGAGAAACTGATGAGACCACGGCCAGCGTCATGCGCGCCCGCCGCGCCGATTCCGACTCCCACCACGCCGGCTCCCGAGGCGAGCTCCTGTACCGATTCGACGATGCGGCCGATGACTGCGTCCGGCCCTTCTTCCGCCAGCGTCTCCCTCAAGTTCCGGGCCTCAATATTGCCCTCTGCGTCGGCCAGGACCGCGTTTATCTTCGAACCGCCCAGGTCCACTCCTACTATCATCTGCTTCTTTTTGCTCATGACGCACCCACAATATCGCATGCCCGATTGAAGGTCAATCGCGCCAGCCACAGTGAGGTCAACACCGGCGTCAGCCGGTCAGCACCCTGGCTACGGCGCTCTTCCACCCGGCGTAGAGGCGCTCCCTCAGCTCCTCGTCCAACGCGGGTTCAAACCGGGCCCCCAGCCGCCAGAGAGAGGATAGCTCCCGCTCATCGCGCCAGTACCCCGTCGCGAGTCCGGCGAGATAGGCCGCGCCGAGAGCCGTCGTCTCGGTCAACGCCGCCCTTTCAATGGCCATACCGAGGACGTCCGCCTGGAACTGCATCAGGAAGCCGTTGGCGGCGGCTCCCCCGTCAACCCTGAGGGTTTCCATCGCCATGCCGGAATCCCGCGCCATCACGTCGAGGACGTCACGCGTCTGGAAGGCAATCGACTCCAGAGCCGCTCGAACGATGTGTTCTCGCTTCGTGCCCCGAGTGAGCCCCAGGATCGCGGCCCGCGCCCGCATGTCCCAGTATGGAGCGCCCAGCCCGGTGAACGCCGGCACCAGATACACCCCGCCGGTATCCTCCACCTCGCGGGCCAGCGGCTCGCTGTCCCCGGCCTGGGCCAGTATCCCCAGGCCGTCCCTCAGCCACTGCACCACCGACCCAGCACTGAAGACCGCGCCCTCGAGGGCATAGACCGGCCTGCCGTCTCCCCCACACGCAAGGGTCGTCAAGAGGCCCCCCGGCGAAAGCACCGCCCGCTCGCCCAGATTCAAGACAAGGAAGCAGCCGGTCCCGTATGTGTTCTTGACCGTGCCCGGCGCGAAGCACCCCTGCCCGAAGAGCGACGCCTGCTGGTCACCCGCGATGCCTGCGATAGGGATGCCGGAGGCCAGGGCCCCGTTGCCGGCGGTGTAGCCGTGGATGTCGCTCGAAGGGCGAACGGCGGGCAGTACTTGCCGCGGTATGTCCAGTTCCTCCAGCAGCTCCCCATCCCATTCCAGCTTGTGGATGTTGAACAGCATCGTGCGTGACGCGTTGGTGTAATCGGTCGTGTGGGTCCGGCCACCGGTGAGGTTCCACACCAGCCAGCTATCGACAGTGCCAAAAAGCACGTCGCCCCGCTCTGCCTTCTCCCTTACCCCGGGCACATTATCCAGAAGCCACCTGAGCTTCGTCGCCGAGAAGTACGCGTCAACCAGAAGGCCGGTCTTCCTCCTGACCTCATCCTCCAGGCCCCTCGCCTCCAGTTCGTCGCAGAGAGAAGCCGTCCTGCGGCACTGCCACACGATGGCGTTGTGGACCGGCTCGCCGGTATGCCTGTCCCACAGCACGGTCGTCTCGCGCTGGTTGGTGATGCCGATGGCGGAGATGTCTTCGCCGCGGAGCCCGGCACTTGCCAGAGCGGTCCCGACGACCTCCAGCGAGTCACGCCATATCCGCCGCGCGTCATGCTCCACCCAGCCGGGCTGCGGGTAGTGCTGGGGCAGCTCTCGATGGGCCGCGGCCACCACCTCACCCCGGTGGTCGACCACGACCGCGCGCGTCCCGGTTGTGCCCTGGTCAATGGCCAGGACGTACTTCTGGCTCATATCTCCTCAACGTCTCCTGAGTGTCCCGCCACCCCGGGGCTGGGCCAGCGGGCTCACAGGCGCGCCGCCAGCCATGCCTCCATGTCGGCGAACACCTGCTCACGACCGGGCTCATTGAAGATCTCGTGGTAGAAGCCCTCATACAGCTTCAGCGTCTTGTCCGCCGAGCCGGCACGGTCGTACAGCATCTGGCTGCCCTCGGAGTCGGACAGCCGGTCCGATGTCCCGTGCATGATGAGGATGGGCAGGGTGAGCTTTGACATCTGGGCCGGCAGGGCCTGCACCGTCTTGAGGAACTCCGCGGCCTGCCGCGCCCGGATCTTGCCCCGATAGACAAGTGGATCGTTCACGTATGCGTCGACCACGGCACTGTCCTGGCTGATGGCCGAGGCATCGAGCACGCTGACGCCCATTTTGGGCGAGACCGCCGACAGCACCCGCGCCGCCAGTACCTGCCCCGACGAGATGCCGGCGCCTATCTTCAAGGTCGCGCCGGAGAGCATGAGGCCGGCCAGTTCCTGCTGGTACCGGAGAGCATAGGCGGTGGCGATCGTCCCTCCCATGCTGTGGCCAACCAGGAAGATCCTGGCACCAGCGTGCTCATCGCTGACCATGTCGAAGAAGGTCTTGAGGTCGTCAACATAGTCGGAGAAGCGCTCGACGTGCACCCGCAGGCCCTCTGACCTGCCGTGTCCGCAGTGGTCCAGGCCGTGGACCGCGTAGCCCCGGGGCACGAAGTAGTCCACCAGATTGGTGTAGCGCCCGATGTGCTCGGCCAGGCCGTGGGCGACTAGCAACACCGCCTTGACTTCGCCATCCGGCACCCAGCACTGGTGGCAAAGCTCAAGATTCCTGCATCCGCTGAATGTGCCCTCTGTACGTTGCATCTCTCCCCCTATACACGGCCCGTTGCGAAGGCCGACGCTCAGATTCCCGGTCCACAGTTCACCGTCGTCGACGATGTCCTGTCAGACTCTAGCAACTTGTAGGACGGACTGCAAGACCGCGCCGCCCCTCTGCCGCAGGCTGCGTCAGCCTGCGGGAATCACGCTGACCACCCCGACCCTTCATACTGAAAGACCTCTTCCACCGATACCCCGAAGCTCTTCGCGATTCGAAAGGCCAGAGCAAGCGAAGGCACGTATTTCCCCGCTTCGAGGGCGATGATGGTCTGCCTGGTGCAGCCGACCCTGTCCGCCAGTTCCTGCTGTGTCATCTCCTCGTGGTCGAAGCGGAGCCTGCGGATGCGGTTCTTCATCATAGGGTCGCCCATGCTACCCCATCCTCCGATAGCCGATCAGGATGCCAGCGGCCTGCGCCAGCATGTTGACGATCAGGCTCGACCCGAATATCAGGTACGGAAAGATGACTGGAATGTGGCCCTGGTCCCAGTAGACCTCGCCGAGAACGATGGTCCACACCACCAGCGACAGGATTACCGCCCACACCTGCACCTGCAGAGCTCCTTTGACAATGGCCGTATCCCTTTCGTCAATGACCGCCTTCACCCGGCCCCGGCCGGGGCGGGTGGCGAACAGGACGATGCTGTGCAGAGCCAGGAATCCGACGAAAAGGGCCCCAACCAACAGCCTCATCCCCGGGTCCTCACATAGGCCGTCACCCCTCCTCCGGCGACGAAAACCGCCGCGATCCCCAGAGCACATGCGATGCCCAGCACCAGACTGTACCATGCCCGCCTCTGAAGTGGTGCCATGATTGTCCTCCCTGTCCAATGGTTCCCCGACGCGAAAGAGTCCTCTGTACATGACATATTGTAATCTCTTCCTTACTATCTGTCAAGTATACATTACATGCGCTTGTCGGAAACGGCCGGCATTACTATGCCCGGACAGTCCCGTGGGACCCTCCGTGTTGCGTCAATAGAAAGTGTTACCGAACGGTGGTTGGTTGCCTCATAAATGAGGTTACCGAAGCCTCCTTTCCTTGGGCATGCTCAGCCATGGCCCATAGTGTTTCCAGTTGAC